>DASTIC010000370.1:0-15274 GCA_035717845.1 Solirubrobacteraceae bacterium | reverse complement strand
GGGGCCTCGCGAGCGGGCGTCGGGTCGGCGGGGGTCACCGGCTCGTCGGGAACGATCGGCTGGTCGGGCGTCACGGGGGTCGACGGGATCTCCATGACCCTCTCCCTACCCGAGCGCCCGCACGCCATGCGCGATCACTACGGTCAGCCCGCCGACAAGTGCATGCGTGATCGGAGGCGACTGCACCAATACTCGCCTGGATGCTCCTGAGGGCCGATGAGGCACGGCTGTGGACGCTGAAGGCGGACGGCGACGCGGAGGCGCGCGAGATCCTGGTCGAGCGGTACGTG
The DNA here is from genome assembly GCA_035717845.1 of Solirubrobacteraceae bacterium. Classification (GTDB taxonomy): domain Bacteria; phylum Actinomycetota; class Thermoleophilia; order Solirubrobacterales; family Solirubrobacteraceae; genus DASSUW01. Next base: position 14,984 of record DASTIC010000370.1, on the reverse strand, counting down.
CGACTGGCCGAGGCGCTCGCCCGCCGCTACAAGCGCACGAGCGAGCCGCTCGAGGACCTGGAGCAGGTCGCGAGGCTCGGGCTCGTCAAGGCGGTAGACCGCTTCGATCCCTCGCGCCGCACAGCGTTCAGCACGTTCGCGGTCCCGACCATCCTCGGCGAGCTCAAGCGCCACTTCCGCGACCGCACCTGGATGCTGCGCGTCCCACGCGACATCCGCGACAACTCCACGGTCGTCGAGCACGCGATCAAGACGCAGCTGGGGGAGCTGGGCCGCACCCCCTCGACCGCGGAGGTCGCCGAGGCGACCGGGCTGACCGCCGAGCAGGTGCTCGAGGCCCGGGAGGCGACGCTCGCCTACCGCTGCGAGTCGCTCGACCGGCCGGCGCACGACGGCCCGGACGACGGCGCCCTCACGCTGGGCGACCACATCGGCAGGCTGGACGACGGCCTGCGCGGCGCCGAGCAGACCGTCCTGCTCGAGCAGCTCGCCGGGGCGGCGCTCAGCGAGCGCGACTGGGAGGTGGTGCGGCTGCGCATCGGTGAGGACCTGCTCCAGCGCGAGATCGCCGAACGGGTCGGCCTCTCGCAGATGCAGGTCTCGCGCATCCTGCGCGAAGCCGTCCTGCGCCTCCAGCTCGCGGCGGCCTGACGTGCTTGCGCCACGGGCGTAGGCTCAGGGGGTGAGCGCAAACGCGCCTGAGGGCCCGCCCCGGCGGGTTGTCGGGATCGGCGCCTCGGCCGGCGGCGTCGACGCCCTCGTGCGGCTCGTTCGCCACCTCCCGGCCGACCTGCCCGCTGCCGTGTGCGTGGTCCTCCACGTCCCGGCCACGGCCCGGAGCCTCCTCGCCCTCATCCTCGGCCGCCACAGCGAGCTGCCCGTCGAGGTCGCCGAGCACGGCGCCCCGCTGCTCGCCGGCCGCGTGTACGTGGCGCCTCCGGACTCGCACCTGACCGTCGCCGGCGGCCGCTTGTGCCTCGACCACGGCCCGAAGGAGAACGCGGCGCGGCCGGCCGTCGACCCGCTGCTCCGATCGCTCGCGACCGAATATGGCGCGCTGGCCGTCGGGGTGATCCTCTCCGGCGCGCTCGGCGACGGCAGCAGCGGCGCGCTCGCGATCCACCAGGCCGGCGGCACGATCATCGTGCAGGACCCGCGGGAGGCGCTGGTGCCGAGCATGCCGGAGAGCGCGCTGCGGGCGGTGGGCGCGGCGGCCGCGCCGCTCGAGCCGGAGGCGATCGGAGAGCGGCTCGCCGCGATCGCCCACGCGGGCCAGGAAATGCGGGACGATGTACCCATGACGCCTGCTGAGGCGGACTCGTGAGCGCGCCCGAAGACGGCGCCGCCTTCGAGGCCCTCATGGAGTTCCTCAAGCGCGCCCGCGCGTTCGACTTCAGCGGCTACAAGCGCCCGAGCCTCGAACGGCGCTTCGCGCGCCGCATGGACAGGGTCGGCATCGAGAGCTACGGCGACTACCTCGACTTCCTCCAGGTGCACCCCGAGGAGTTCGAGCACCTCTTCGACGCGCTGCTCATCAACGTCACCGACTTCTTCCGCGACCCGCCGACATGGCGCTACCTGAGCGAGGAGGCGCTACCCGAGCTGCTGGCGGCGAAGGCGGACGACGAGCCGATCCGCGTCTGGAGCGCGGGCTGCGCGACGGGGCAGGAGGCGTACTCGATGGCGATGGTCCTGGCCGAGGCGCTCGGCGAGGAGGCCTACGCCGAGCGGGTGAAGATCTACGCCACCGACGTGGACGAGGACGCGCTCGCCACCGCTCGGCTCGGGAGCTACAGCGCCAAGGAGGTCGACGCGGTCGCGCCGGAGTTGCGGGAGCGCTACTTCGAGCCGTCCGACCAGCGTCTGTCGTTCCGCAAGGACCTGCGCCGGACCGTGATCTTCGGCCGCAACGACCTGCTGTTCGACGCGCCGATCTCGCGCCTCGACGTGCTCGTGTGCCGCAACACGCTCATGTACTTCACCGCGGAAGCCCAGGCCGCGATCCTGCGCCACTTCCACTTCGCGCTCCAGGACCCCGGGCTGCTGGTACTCGGCAAGTCGGAGATGATGATCTCCGACCGCGACCTCTTCACCCCGCTCGACCTCAAGCCGCGGGTCTTCCGCAAGGTCAGCCGCGAGACCACGCTGCCCCCTCGCGTCGCCGGCTTCGTCGGGGGCGACTACGCCGAGCTCCCCAGTTCCGACGAGGAGCGCAAGAGCCGTGACGCCGCGCTCGAGATCGGTCCCTTCGCGCAGCTCATCGTGTCGCGCGGCAAGCGGCTGTCGTTCGTCAATCTCCCGGCTCGGGCGCTGTTCGGCCTGAGCCTGAAGGACCTCGGGCGGCCGTTCGACGAGCTCGAGCTGGCCCGCCGCCCGGTGGATCTGAGGCGAGCGATCGACGACGCCCTGCGCGATCGCCGGCGCGTGCCCCTGGGCGAGAGCCGCTACGTGCCACCGAAGGGCGAGGAGCGCGTGCTCGACGTGACGGTGACGCCGCTGGTGCACGGGAGCGGCGGCCCGCAGGGCGTCAACATCGTGTTCGAGGACGTCACCCGTTACGTGGCGATGCAGCGCGAGCTCGAGGGCAACCGGCGCGACCTCGAGCTGGCCTACGAGGAGCTCCAGTCCACGATCGACGAGCTGGAGACGACCAACGAGGAGCTCCAGTCCGCGAACGAGGAGCTCCAGACGACGAACGAGGAGTTCCAGTCGTCCAACGAGGAGCTGGAGACCATGAACGAGGAGCTCCAGTCCACGAACGAGGAGCTCGAGACGATCAACGACGAGCTGCGCGACCGCACCAGCGAGCTCAACGAGGTGAACGGGTTCTTCGAGGCCATGCTCACGTCGCTGGCGGTCGGCGTCGCGGTGGTGGATCGCGAGCAGCGCGTGCAGGTGTGGAACCGGCACGCCGAGAACCTCTGGGGCCTCCGCCGCGACGAGGCCCTCGAGCGTCATCTGCTCGCGCTGGACGTCGGGCTCCCGCTCGACAACATCGCCGGCGCGCTGCGCTCGGTCGTTGCGGGCGCGAGCGACCGGGAGCAGGCCGTGCTCGAGGCCGTCAACCGGCGGGGACGCACGATTCGATGCGCGACGACGATCCTGCCCCTGCGCGGGCCTGGGTCCGACGGCGAGCCGCGCGGCGCGATCATCCTGATGGCGGACGGCCCGGCGCCCGGGTCCGACGGGCGATCGGACTGAAGCCTGGAGGTACGGAGCGGGGTGTCAGCCCTCGACGGCGTGCGGCCGGGCGGCGCCGCCGTTGCGCATCTGCTGGCGGGTCACGCGGCAGCGGGCGCGGAGCATCGCGTTGTCCTCGGTGAGGCGCGTCGTCTGCGCCATGATCTCGCGGATCTCGCCCTTGCTCGTCTCGCACCGCTCGCGAACCTGCCGCAGCGCCCGCCGCAGCCCGTCGTGATCGATCCCGTGTTCCGCCTCGACGGCGGCGACCGCCGGCGCGGCCGCCGCGGCGGCCGGCAGCATCCGGCGCCGGATCGGGATCACGCGATCGCCTTCGGGGCGCGGCAGGGCGATCGGCTCGCTGGTGAGCAGCCACGTGCCGTCGCTGCGGCGGGCGAGCACGCCCTGCCTCGCCAGCTCGCTGAGGGCGGTCGAGACGGTCGGCCGGCGAGCGCCGATCAGCTGACCGAGCATGCGGTGCGAGAGCGTCATCGGCAGCGCGACGCCCTCTGACGTCACCCGCCCCCAGCGCTCCGCGAGGTGCCAGAGGAGCGCGAGCAGCCGGCGGTCGACACGGTTGAGCTGCGAGATGGCCTGCGTGATCGCCAGGCGCAGCGCTCGCTGGTTGACGCGATCCACGACCGCGGCGCCGATCTCCGGGTAGCGGCCGCAATCCGCCGCGAACCGCCGGTCGAGCAGCGCGGCATGCGTCCGCGCGAGCACCGTCCAGCGCACGGTGTGCGAGAGCAGCGGTGCGGCGGTGTCGAGCTGCCAGGGGCGGACGACGTCGCCGGGACCGAGCAGCTCGGTGCTGACGATGTCGGAGACGAGCACCTCGCGCGCGATGATCCCCTCGATTACCAGCAGGCCGATGTGCTCCGGGCTCGCGCCGCCAAGCCTGGCGGTGTCCCACACGCCCGGCGGGAGGGTCCGGGTGGAGACGAGCAGCTCACGCTGCGCGGTCGCCAGGCGGTCGCCGTCCAGCAGCTGGCCGAGATCCGGATCCAGCTCGAGCAGCGGTGCGATCTGTCGATCGGCCAAGCTCTCCACTCCTGGCGTAAGCCTATTCCTGGTGGGCGGGCGAGACGGGGGTCAGGTTCCGGACGGAGACTCCAGATTGCTGGCTACGGTCAGAGCCATGACGGGCAAGCCGACAGTGTGAGCCATTTCCTGGCCCAGGCGGAGGTGCGGGGCGGCCCGCACGCCGGAGCGCGCGCACGGCGGCTCGTCCAGCACGAGCTCGCCGGGCGGCTCTCCGCCGACACGCTGGCCGACGTGAGCCTGCTCGTCACCGAGCTGGTCGCGAACAGCGTCTGGCACGGCGGCGCCGGTGAGGGCGCGACGGTCCGGGTGTCCGTCTCCGGGGACGACGCGGCCGTGCACGTCGAGGTGGAGAACCCCACCGGCGGTGCGGGCGAGCCCACGCAGCGGCGCCCGGACCTCGATGGGGGCGGGGGGCTCGGCCTGCACATCGTCGAGCGCGTCGCCAGCCGCTGGGGCGTGCGCCGCGCGCCCCGCGTCGCCGTCTGGTTCGAGATCGACCGGGACCCGGGACCCCTGCTCTAGCCTGGAGGCGGTGCCGCCCGCCAAGCGCCTGGAGATCGAGATCGAGGACCGGCGGCTGTCGCTCTCGAACCTCGAGAAGCCGATGTACCCCGCGGCCGGCTTCACCAAGGGCCACGTGATCGACTACTACACGCGTGTGGCGCCGGCGCTGCTGCCGCACCTGCGCGGACGGGCGATCACCCTGAAGCGCTATCCCGACGGCGTCGACGGCCCGCACTTCTACGAGAAGCAGTGCCCGTCGCACCGGCCCGACTGGGTCCGCACGGCGGTGGTCGAGAGCAGCCGGGCGCGCGACGGGAGGATCGAGTTCTGCGTCGTCGACGACCTCGCCACGCTCGTCTGGCTGGCCAACCTGGCCGACCTCGAGCTGCACACGTCGCTCGCGCTCGCCGACGGATACGCCAGCCCCACGGTGATCGCCTTCGACCTCGACCCCGGCCCGCCCGCCACGGTCGTCGAGTGCGCCCGGGTCGCGCTCGAGCTGCGCGGGATCTTCGACCACCTGGGCATGGAGGCGTTCGCGAAGACCTCCGGCTCCAAGGGCATGCAGGTGTACGTGCCGCTCAACACCCCGACGACCTACGAGCAGACGAGCGGGTTCGCGCACGGCCTCGCGCAACTGCTCGAGCGTCGCCACCCCGAGCTCGTGCTCTCCGAGATGACCCGGGCCAAGCGCGCCGGCAAGGTGTTCGTCGACTGGAGCCAGAACTCGCGCCACAAGACGACGGTCAGCGTCTACTCCCTCCGCGCCCTCCAGGAGCCGACCGTCTCGACGCCGCTGACCTGGGACGAGGTCGAGGCGGCGAGCGACCCGGAGGACCTCGTCTTCCGCGCGCCCGAGCTGCTCGAGCGCGTCTCTGAGCACGGCGATCTGTTCGCCGGCGTGGTCGAGCTCGAGCAGCAGCTGCCGGAAGCGCTATAAACGCGCCATGGATCTCGAAGAGCGCACCCTCGAGGACACGCTCGAGAAGACCTGCACCGTCTGCGGCGCCCGGCTCACCGGCCAGGAGATCGAGGCCGCCCGCGAGACGGGCGGCCCCTTCCTCTGCGGTGTCCACGCCCGGGAGGAGCTCCCGGCCGCCGAGCCGCCCGACGACGCGGCTTAGCCCGAACGTCAAAGGCGGCTGGGCAGGGAGGTGAGGGAGCCCTCGGGGCGGTGGTCCGTGGGGCGGTCAAGGCGAGATTACGTGTATTTCGATGCGCCGCGGAACGCCGAAATCCACCGTTGTGCTCTAGACGCGCATAGAAGTGGATCTCGATGACCGCGCGGGCACCGAAATCCACCTTTCGCCGCCTTGAACCTCGCGCCGCGGCTGGCTCCCCAGCCTCCCTACCCAGCCGCAGTTGACTTTGAGGTTCGTGTAGCAGAGCTCAGCGGGCCGCTCCCTCGCGGACGACGGCGCGCGCCGCGGCGGCGATCGCCTCCGCGTCGATGCCCGCCTCGTGCAGCAGCTCCTCGGGGCTGCCGGAGCCCGGCATCTCGCGCACTGCGAGCTTGGTGACGGCCGGGCGGTCGGGCGCCTCGGCGAGCGCCTCGAGCACCGCGTCGCCGAGGCCGCCCTCGGGCCAGTGGTCCTCGACCGTGACGATCGCGCCGCAGTCGCGTGCCGCGGCGCGCACCGCCTCGGCGTCGATCGGCTTGATCGAGTAGCAGTCGAGCACCCGGGCGCCGACGCCCTCGTCCGCGAGCGCCGCGGCAGCCCGGTCGGCCTCGTCGAGGGTGATGCCACAGGCGATGATCGCCACGTCGGAGGCGTCCTCGCCGCGGACGACGCGGCTGCCGCCGATCCGCACGGGCTCGTCGGCCGGCGTCCGGACCGGCGTCTTGCCGCGCAGCGTGCGCAGGAAGCAGATCCCGGAGGTGTCGGCCAGCGCCTCGACGAGTGCGACGGTCTGGTTCGCGTCGCTCGGGTGGAGCACCGTGGAGCCGTGGACGGCGCGGAACGCCGCGATGTCCTCAAGCGCCATCTGCGACGGGCCGTCCTCGCCGATCGAGACGCCGGCGTGCGAGCCGCTGAGGCGGATGTTCGCCTGCGAGATGGCGCCCATGCGCACGAAGTCGTAGGCGCGCGCGAGGAACGCCGCGAAGGTGGAGGCGAACGGCACCCAGCCGCGCACCTGCATGCCGATCGCGGCCGACACGAGCTGCTGCTCGGCGATGAACATCTCGAAGTAGCGATCCTCGTGGGCCTCGCGGAAGTCCTCCGAGTACGTGGAGTTCGAGACCTCGCCGTCGAGCGCCACCACGTCGCCGCGGCGGGCGCCGAGGGCCGCGATCGCCTCGCCGTACGCCTTGCGGGTGGCGACCTCCTCGCCGAGCTCCCAGCTCGGCATCTCGGCGCCGGTGGTCGGGAAGCGGTGGGGGGTGCCGCCGGGCGGTCGCGCCACCTGCACGTCCAGGTCGCGCTCGCCGCCGAGCTCCTCGATCGCGGCCTCCGGTTCGTCGAGCGGCTTGCCGTGCTTGCCGGGGAGGTTCTCGACCGCCTTGACGCCGCGGCCCTTCATCGTGCGGGCCACGATCGCGGACGGCCGGCCCTGCGTCGCCTCCGCCTCGGCGTAGGCGGCCTCGATCGCGTCGACGTCGTGGCCGTCGCAGACGATCGCGTTCCAGCCGAACGCCTCCAGGCGCCGCGCGTAGCCCTCGGTGTCCCAGCCGAGCATCGTCTCGCGCGTCTGGCCGAGGCGATTGACGTCGATGATCGCGACGATGTTGTCGAGACCCTCCCAGCCAGCGTGCTGGAAGGCCTCCCACATCGAGCCCTCGGCCATCTCGGAGTCGCCGCACAGGCACCACACGCGGTACGGCAGCCGGTCGAGCCGCTTGCCGGTGATCGCGACGCCGACCGAGATCGGCAGCCCCTGGCCGAGCGACCCGGTGGCCACGTCGGTGGGCGGGATGCGCGGCGTGGGGTGGCCCTCGAGCCGCGACCCGAGCTTGCGGAACGTGAGCAGCTCGGCGTCGTCGATCACGCCGATCGCCTTCAGGACCGCGTAGTAGAGCGGCGACGCGTGCCCCTTGGAGAAGATCAGGTGGTCGGCCGACGGGTCGTCGAGGCGCTGCCCGTCGATCCGCAGATGCCCGTCGATCAGCACGGCGAGCAGGTCGGCCGCCGACATCGAGGAGGTGGGGTGGCCGGAGCCGGCCGCGGCCGACGCGCGGACGGAGTCCACGCGCAGCTGCTGGCCCAGCTCCCGCCGGAACTCCGTCCGCTCGCCCATGACGCTAGGCGGCGACGAGTTGGTCGCGCTTGGCCTCGAGGTCGGCGAACAGCTCGCGGAAGGACTTCGCGAACTTCTCCACCCCCTCGCGCTCGAGCGTCTCGACGACGTCGTCGTACTCGATCCCGGCCGCCGCGAACGCCTCGAGCGTGCGGCGCGCGTCGTCGACGTCGCGGTCGAGAGTGCGCTCGATCCTGGCGTGGTCCATGACCGCCTCGACGGTCTCGCGCGGCATCGTGTTCACCGTGTCGGGCCCCACGAGCTCCTCGACGTAGATGACGTCGCGGTACTCGGGGTTCTTGGTCGAGGTCGACGCCCACAGGCAGCGCTGCGGCGTGGCTCCGGCGGCGGCCAGCGCCTCCCAGGCGTCGCCGGAGAAGACCTCCTGGTAGGTGACGTAGGCGAGCTTGGCGTTGGCGATGGCCAGCGTGCCCTTGAGCTCGTCGTGGCCGCCGATCTCGTCGAGCCGCCGGTCGGCCTCGGTGTCGACGCGCGAGACGAAGAACGACGCCACCGAGGCGATGCGCGAGGGGTCGCCGTCGCCATCGACCAGGCGCTGGAGGCCGCGGACGTACGCCTCCGCCACCTCGCGGTGGCGCTGGAGGGAGAAGATCAGCGTCACGTTGACGGGGATGCCGGCCGCGATCGTCTCCTCGATCGCGGGCAGCCCCTCGGGCGTGGCGGGGATCTTGATCAGCAGGTTGGGGCGGTCGACGAGGGCGTGCAGGCGCGCCGCCTCGTCGATCGTGGCCTGCGTGTCATGGGCGAGGTTGGGGTCGACCTCGAGCGACACCCAGCCGTCCTTGCCTTCGCCCTCGGGTGGGCGGGACCAAATCTGGCGGAGCTCGTCGCAGGCGGCGCGGATGTCGTCGCGGGCGAGGGCGAGGAAGATCTCCTTCGGCTCGGTCTCGGTCGCCGTCAGCTCCTTGATCTGCTCGTCGTAGGCGTCGCCCTCGGCGATCGCGCTCTGGAAGATCGTGGGGTTCGACGTAGCGCCCACGACGCCGTCGCCGATCAGGCCGGCGAGGTCACCGCCCTGGACGAAGTTGCGCGAGAGGAAGTCGATCCAGACGCTCTGTCCCTGGTCGGCCAGCTGATGCAGCGGTGTCATCGGGTCTCCTGTGAAGTCGTGTGTCCTCACATGAAACCGTGCCCGGGGTCCGGGCGTGCGAAACGAGGGTGAAGGAACGGGGCTGGCCGGCCGCTCAGCGAGGACGTCCGGCCAGCTCGCGGAGCCAGGCCGAGACGGCCTGCTCGTCACGGCGCTGCTCGCGCTGCCGCGCTGCGCGCGCCTGACTGGCGGTGATCGTATTCCGCGCCTTGGGTCCGCTGCCGACACGACCGAAGCGCCCGGGGGGCGGCGCTTGGGTCCCCGACTGCGGCTCGCGACGCTGCGCGTCATAAGCCAGCGACATTGCGGGGCAGATTACTGACCTGGCGCGCCCGCGTCCACTCCAATGTGTACAGCGAACAAACCTGTCATTCGACTGACGGTCCAGGACCTAACGGACCAGAACAGCGACCGGCAAGAGGGCGTATTCGAGGAAGAACAGCACCCAGATTCCCAGGTAGAAGCGGGTGAAGGCGACGCGGTCGGCCGGGTCGGCGCGGCGCGCCGTCACGAGCACGGCGACCAGGGCGGCCAGGTGGCCGGCGGCCAGCACGCCCCCGTGAGCGTCGTCGACGAGCAGCGGTCCGAGCAGTGCCATCCCGGCGTACGCGGCGACCAGCGCCGCGATGCCGAGCCCGGCCGCGCGGCGCGGTCCGAGCCGGACCGTGAACGTGGCGATGCTGAAACGCCGGTCGCCCTCCCGGTCCGGCACGTCCTTGAGCACGGCGATCGCGAACGAGAACGGGAGCACGAACAGCGTCAGCGCCCACACCGACGGCGGCAGCTCGAGCCTGCCGCCGAAGGCAAGGCGGAAGTGCCCGTACATGCCGACGTTGACGGCGATGGCGCGCACCCCGGAGATGCACAGCGACGCGATCACCGGGTAGCGCTTGAGGCGCACCGGCGGCAGCGAGTAGGCCGCGCCGACGGCGAGCGCGCAGGCCACGGCGGCGGTCTCGAGCGGGCCCTGGGTGAGGCCGAGCACGAGCGGCACGGCGGCGCAGACCGCGACGATCCGCCACGCGGCGTCGACCGACAGGTCGCCGGCCGCCAGCGGCAGGTGCGGCTTGTTGACGCGGTCGATCTCGACGTCGGTGATCTGGTTGACGCCGACGATCGCCACGTTCACGCACGCGCCCGCCAGCATCACCCACAGCAGGTGGTCGAGCCCCGCGTGCGGGAGCGTGGCGACGGCGATCAGGTACAGGCCGGCCGCGCTGAGGAACGTCCCGACGAGCGTGTGGGGACGCGAGAAGCGCCAGAGGACGGCGATCGCCGCCGGGCGGCGGACGGCGGCGACGAGGCTGGTCACCGGCGCTCCCGGCGCGCCCGGAGCGTCATCACGAGCGCGATCGGCACGAAGGCCAGGCCGGCGGCGCTGCCGGCCGCGAATCGCGCGGCCGCGCGCAGCCGCCCGCCGATGGTGAGCGGCGCCCGCACGCTCTCGGCGGGGACGGGGGCGAGCGCGAGCGGCGACTGCCCGGCGGCCGGCTTGGTGCCCGAAACGGCGACCGCGTACGGCACGCGGCGGTCGCGGTACCAGTCGGGCGCCACCTGCAGCAACCGCACGTCCTCGAAGCCCGCCAGCTCGAACCACTCGCGGTACTGGCGCTCCTCCGGGAACAGCATCCAGGCGTCGGCGAGCGCCCGGGCGAGGCGGCCGGCGGGGCGGACGGGACCGATCACCACGCCGACGCCGCCGGGACGCAGCACGCGGTAGGCCTCGGCGATGCCGCGCTGCGGGTCGGGCCAGTACTCGATGCTCCCCGCCGACACGTAGCGGTCGAACGCATCGTCGGCGAACGGCAGCTGCTCCGCGTCGCCCTCGAGGCGCCGCACGCCGGCCAGCGCCGGGCGCCGGGCGGCGCGGGCGAGCTGGTGCGGGCTCTGGTCGAGCATCGTCACGTGCAGCGGGTCCACGTGCGCCACGATGCCCTCGGTCGTGAAGCCGGTCCCCGCGCCCGCGTCGAGCGTCTCCAGGTCGCGCCGGTCGAGGCGTGCCGCGGCCAGCGCCGTGTCGCGCATGCGCGGCGTCCAGAACAGCGGATTGATCCAGTCGTCGTAGCCCAGCGAGAGGACGCGATAGAACCAGTAGGCCTCCCGCTTGTGCTGGATCAGCCGCATGCGAGCCGCCGACGATACCCGCCCCCTCGATGCCTGGCTCCCCGAGCCGGTCGTCCGCACGCATCACCGGCGCACCGCCGCGACCGCTCCCGACGCGCTGTGGCAGGCGGCCAACGGGCTGCGCCTGTCCGACACCCGCACACTTGGCCGCCTCGTCCGCTGGCGCATCCCCGGGCTGTCCGACGGCTTGACGTACGGCGAGCTGTTCCGCGCCTACCCATTCACCGTGCTCGACGAGGGCGAGCGGCATCTCCTAGCCGGCCTCTGCGGCCGGATCTGGACGCCGGCCCGCGACTACCCGCGGCTCGCGCGGCCTGAGGACTTCGCGGCTTGGCACGAGCCCGGCACCGTGCGCGTGGCGTTCGGCCACTGGGTCGAGGAGGGCCCCGACGGCAGCGCGCTCGTCAGCGAGGCGCGCGTGACGCCGGTCGACCGCGCGGCAAGTCTGCGGCTGCGCGCGCTGTGGAGGCTGATCGGCCCGTTCGAGCGCCTCGTCGGCGCCGAGGCGATCGCGCGCGCTACCGAGAGATCTGGGCGTGGGTGACGGGGACGCCGAACCGCTCCTCGGCGTCCTCCAGGTCCTTGTCCTCGCGGTAGTCGAGCTCCGGGTGGCTGAAGATCACGATCCGGTCCGCGGGGAAGGTGGCGAGCGCGTCCTGGATCGCGACGACCGGCTCGCTCTCGCCGGTGTCGCCGGCGGCGTCGATCCCCTCCTCCTCGAGCCGCTCGACGGTCTCCACCTGGGCGACCTCCGCCTCGTGGATGGCCTCGTCGGGATCCGACACCCAGAACGCGACCTTGGACTGGTTGGTGGCGGGGGAGACGACCAGCACCTCCGCGCCCTCCACCTCGTCGCCCAGCGTGGCCCGGAGCAGGTTGGCGTCGACGGGCTCGGGGGTGACGACCAGCAGCTTCACGTCGATGCCGCTACCCCCTGCTCCGTGAGGTCAAACGACGCGGCGGGGCCGCCCAGGGCGCGCGCCACGACGACGGCGACGTCGTCGCGCGGCGGGCCGCCCTGGGAACTCACGGCCTCGCGCTCGACCGCCTCCGCGATGCTGTCGGCGCCGCCGCCCGCGCACGACGCGAGGAAGGCCTCGAAGCGCCCGGAGCCGTTGGCGCGATCGGCGGCCGTCGCCTCCGTGACGCCGTCGGTGTAGAGCACGAGCGCGTCGCCGGGCCGCAGCGCGAGCCGCGCCTCGGAGAGCTCGGGGTCGTCGAGGATCCCGAGCAGCGTGCCCGGCCTCCCGGCCGTCTGGACCTCGCCGTTCGCCCGCAGGACCAGCGGCAGCGGGTGGCCGCCGGTCGCCACGACGGCGTCCACGTGGCCGACCCGCGGGGTCAGCGACACGTAGAGCACCGTGCAGAAGCGGTAGTCGAGGCGCTGGCGCAGCAGCGCCTCGTTCAGCTCCCTGAGCACCGCTCGCGGGCGCCGCGTGTGGGCCGCCGCGGCCCGCAGCGTGTAGCGGGCCAGCGCGGTGAGCGTGGCGGCCTCTGCTCCCTTGCCGCATACGTCGCCGATCACGAGCGCCCAGTCGCCCGCGCCGGTGGCGAAGCAGTCGTAGAAGTCGCCGCCGACCTCGTTGCCGTCGCCCGCCGCCACGTAGCGGGCGGCGATCTCGGCACCCGGGATCTCGGGCAGCGACGCCGGCAGGAGCGACCGCTGGAGCGTGCGGGCCACCTGGTCGCGCTCCTCGTACAGGCGGGCGTTGTCGAGCGCCAGCGCGGCGCGCCGGCCGAGGTCCTCGAACAGCGCGAGCAGCTCCGGCAGCTCGCGTTCGCGCAGCGCGTCGAAGCCGGCGGCCAGCACGCCATGCACGCGGCCGCGGGCGCGCAGCGGCACGATCAGGCCGTGGTTCGCGCCGAGGCCGCCCGCCGCGGCGCCCGCCACCGACCTGCCGGTCTCCAGCACGGTGAGGATCGGGTGCTCGACCCGGTCCTCGAGCGGGTCGCGGAGGAGCGCCTCGGTCAGGTCGCGCTCGCGGTCCTCGTCGCGCGCCACGACGGCGACGCGGCGGACCCGGGTGACGTCGCTGCCGAGTAGGACCACGCACGTGTCGGCCAGCTCGCGGACGCACAGGCGCGCCACGCTGGCCATCGTGAGCTGCTCGTCGAGCGACTGGTCGAACAGCTCGCTGGCCTCGGCGAGCAGCGTCGTCCGGTGCAGCAGCGCCTCGCGCTCGGTCTCGGCACGGCGGCGCTCGGAGACGTCGCGGACGACGACCACGAGCTGCTGGCGCCCCTCCACCTCGAGCGGCACGCCGCCGACCTCGAGGTCGACCTCCGCGCCGTCGCGGCGGCGCATCGTGATCGCCAGCCCCGGCTGGACCCACCCCTGCTCCATTCGCGCCGCGGCACGCCGGCGGGCCTCCTCCCGCTCCCCCTCGGCGACGAGCTCGAGCATCGAGTCCATCGCGGCCAGCTCGGGGAACGTGTAGCCGCTGAGCTGCTCGAACGCGTGGTTGGCGTACACGCAATGCCCGTCGCGCTCGAGCATCACCAGCCCTTCACCGGCCTCTGAGAGGGCGAGGAGCAGCGCCTCGTAGCGGTCGGTCTGGTCCCGCAGCGCGCGCTCGGCCGCCCGGCGCTCGGTGACGTCGCCGACGACGACGCCGACGCCCACCACCTCGTCCGAGAGCGGTGTCCGCACCGGCCAGTACGTGACCATCCAGTGCCGGGTGACCCCCGGCTGGGCGGGGGTGGAGCCGATCACCTCCATCTGGTCGACGCGCCGGCCGGTGCGCGCCACCTCGGCGGCGTCGGCCTCGACCTCTGGCGGCAGACCGGGCAGGACCTCGGCGATCCGCCGCCCGACGTGATCCTCGGCCGACACGCCGTTGATCTCGGCGATGCGGTCGTTGACGCGCACGTACCGCAGGTCGGTGTCGAGCAGCGCGATGCCGACCGGAGCGCGCTCGAAGACCTCGGTGAGGAACCCGAGCTCGTCCCCGGCGGTGCGGTTCAGGCCCCGCATGCGCTCGCGCAGCGCGACGATCCAGACGGCGATCGCCGACGCGAGCAGGACCGTGGCGAGGCGGATGACGTCCTGCGCGGTTGTCGACATGTTGTCGTCGATCGTCGTCGCCGCGGCCAGCGCGAGCGCCAGCACCCCGACGGCCGCAACCGCCTGCGGGGTCCCGCCGAGCGCGGCGATTAGCGGCGCCAGGGCGTAGAGCGCCACGAGCACCGTGTCGTCCCGCGTGAGCAGGTCGGCGACGAACAGCGCCGAGAGGATGACCGCGGACAGGGGCACCAGCCAGGAGCGCGCGAAGGGGCGCACCCTATGTCTCTATCACGGTCGAAGGACGGCGGCTACGTCAAGACGTTGAGGTCTGACCGCGACCGCGCCGTCCCAGCCGGCGCCGAGACGCTCGAAGCTGGCGTCCCACGAGCGGCCGGCGACGGCGGCGAGGCCTCCGCGCGCGAGCCGGCGCCGTGCCGCGGGGGCGGCCGCGAGGGTGGCGACGGCGGCTGCCAGGTCTTCGACCCGCGGCGGGCAGAGGACGCCGCTGCGGGCCCGCCGCCGGCCAGCAGGAGGTGCAGGCGGGGGTCGCGGGCACGGGCGGCCAGGAGGTCGTCGGCCAGCAGCCTGGCGCCCTTCTCACTCGTCAGCCGCCCGGCGTAGAGGACCTCGATCCGGTCGTCGTCGCGCGCGCGCCGATGCTCCGGCGAGAACCGCTCGAGGTCGACGCCGCGGTCCCAGCGGGCGATGCGCCCGCGTCGATCCCCAGGTCGAGCAGACCCCGGTCGGCCGCGTCGGAAGGGGAGAGCACGACGCGGCACT
>DASTIC010000369.1:0-2586 GCA_035717845.1 Solirubrobacteraceae bacterium | reverse complement strand
GCTCGGCAGCGTCGTCGTCCGCGCGCTGCACACCCCCGGGCACCGGCCCGAGCACACCGCCTTCGCGCTGATCGACACCGCGCGCGGGCCCGAGCCGTGGGCGGTTCTGACCGGCGACACGCTCTTCGTCGGCGACATCGCCCGCCCCGACCTGGCCGTCGACAAGGCCGAGGGCGCGCACGGCATCTTCCACTCGCTGCGCGAGAAGCTGCTCGCCCTCCCCGGCGAATGCGAGGTCTGGCCCGGCCACCTCGGCGGCTCGCTGTGCGGCGGCCCGGGCATGGACATGAAGGTGTCCTCGACGATCGCCTACGAGCGGGCGCACAACGCCTTGCTCGCGGTCGACGACGAGGACGAGTTCGTGGAGGCGACGACTTCGTCGCTCGGGCCGCAGCCACCGAACTTCCAGGCGATCGTCGCGATCAACCGCGGGCCGCTGCTCACCGACAGGGTGGGCATCGAGCCGCTCACGCCGCTGCAGGTGCAGCGCAAGATCGATGAGGGCGCGCTCGTCGTCGACGTCCGCACAGACCGCCAGTTCGACGACGCCCACATCCCGGGCGCCGTCTGCAACCCCGCCGTGCGGGCCGGCTTCGGCACCAAGCTCGCGTGGGTCGCCGACCGCGACCGCGACGTCGTACTGGTCGGCCGCGACGACGACGACGCCGCGCGTGCGGCGCAGCTCGCCGCCTCGGTCGGGATCCGCAACATCGCCGGCTTCCTCGCCGGAGGCATGACGAGCTGGCGCGAGGAGAAGCGCCCGACCGCATCGGTCGAGCGCATCGACGTCACCGAGCTGCACGCCCGCGACGGCGCCGTACAGATCCTCGACGTGCGCGAGCGCTCCGAATGGGACGAGCGCCGCATCCCCGGCTCGACCTTCACGCCCTACCACGACCTCGACGAGATCCCCGGCGACATCGACCCGTCGCGGCCGATCGCCGTGATCTGCTCCTCAGGCCAGCGCAGCGCGGTCGCGGCCTCGCTGCTCATGCGCCACGGCGCCGAGCACGTCATCCACGTCGCCGACGGCGGCGTCGGCACGTGGGAGGCCCGTGGCTGGCCGATCGACATGCCGGAGCCGGCGAGGGGACGCTGATGCACAGCGTCGACGTCGAGGCGGTCGAACGGACGGCCGCCAGGGCCGAGCCGACCCGAGCAGCGTCGTCCAGCGGGTGACGTTCGCGGGCGATTGGCAGGCGAGCGAGGGGGCGCCGCAGTCCCGCGCGGAGATCCCCGTCCCGAACGGCGAGCCGGTCGTCTTCGAGGCCGACTTCCCGCCGCCGATGGCGGGACGGGATCCGCGCCCAATCCGCTCGCGTACTGTTTCTGGGGCGGGCTGGCGTGCTATGCGATGACGTTCGCGCAGGAGGCGGCGCGCCGCGGCGTCGAGCTGCGCGCGCTCCACGCCCGGCTCGAGCGCATCGACGGGCACCTGGAGGTCGAGGCCGACGCTCCCGCCGAGGTCCTGCGAGAGCTCAGGGGGTTCGCCGACGACCACTGCCCGGGCGCGTTCTGCATCCGCAACCCGATCGACCTGCACACGCACGTCGCCGTGGGCGCTGAACGGCGCGGTGCGCGACCCTCGGTCTGGGAGCTTTCCGGCGCGATCCGGTGGCGAACCACGGATGCGGCGCCGTCATACGGGCGTGAGGATTGAGCGAGGGCTGCGCTGAGACCCGGTCGAACGAAGGAGCACGTCACATGAGCGACGGCGAAGGCTTCGAGCTGACGATGGAGCTGCAGGGCGGCTACCGCTTCCTCGTGGACTTCGCCCAGCCCGGCGTGCCACCCCTGCTGCTCGACGAGCCCGAACCGCTCGGCGAAGGCGAGGGCCCGAACGCTGCGAAGGTGCTCGCCGCGGCAGTCGGCAATTGCCTCAGCGCCAGCGCGTTGTACTGCCTGCGGCGGGCCAGGATCGACGTCCAGGGCATGAGCACCACCGTGAGTGCATCGCTTGCTCGCAACGAGGCGGGCCGGCTCCGCCTGCGCGGCATCCAGGTTCGCGTCACGCCCGTCGTCGATGCGGCCGAACACGGTCGGATGCGACGCTGCCTGGAGCTGTTCGAGGACTTCTGCGTGGTCACCCAGAGCGTCCGCAACGGGATCGAGGTCGATGTCGCGGTCGAGCCGGTCGCGGAGCTCGCTCCGTCCGGCGACGTGCGTGCGACGAGCGTCACCGCGGTGTGACCGATGCGGGCGCTCGGAGTCGACATCGAGCTGGTCGGCGATGGGCTCCCGGTTCCCTGCCTGGACGGCGTCGACCGCCCGTACCTGAACCTCGACGCCGCCGCGTCCACGAGCGCGCTCCCGGGGTCGACGCGGCCCAGCTGGCTCCCTATCGCCCGCTGCCGGCCACTGCAGACTTCCTCGCCTTCAGCGGCCACAAGATGTACGCGCCCTATGGCGCCGGCGCGCCGGGTGCCGGCGCGGCTGACGAGGGCTGTCAGGGCAGCTTCACGTAGCCGTTTCGCGTCTTCCACAGGAAGTACTTCTCGAAGGCGAGCTTGGCCGCGTGCGACTGCGGGCCGGGGATCATCACACCGTGCTTTCGCGGGGGCAGCATGTGGTCGGCCAGGATGACGA
>DASTIC010000368.1:0-28780 GCA_035717845.1 Solirubrobacteraceae bacterium | reverse complement strand
CGATCGCCGGCCGCAAGTCGCCCGCCGCGGAGATCGACACGCTGATCGAGCGCGTCGGGCTGAGCGAGCGCCGCGGCAACAAGCCGTCCCAGCTCTCCGGCGGCCAGCAGCAGCGCGTGGCGATCGCCCGCGCCCTGATCTCCCGGCCGACCGTCCTGTTCGCGGACGAGCCGACCGGCAATTTGGACTCCGAGGCCGGCGCCGGCATCCTGCGCCTGCTGCGCGACGCCGTCGACATCGACGGCCAGACGACGCTGATGGTCACGCACGACCCGCGTGCCGCGGCGATCGCCGATCGCGTCCTGTACCTCACCGACGGCCGCGTGGTCGCCGACCTCGCCAGCCCGTCGGAGGCCGACATCCTCGCGGTGATGAACCGATGACCAAGGTCACGATCAAGGGCCTCGCGGCGCGGCCGGTCCGCACGCTGCTCAGCGCCCTCGCCATCGTCGTGGGGGTGGCGTTCGTGTGCGCGGCGCTCACGTTCACCAACTCCATGCGCGGCGCGGCGGACTCGCTGTCGAGCGCCGCCTACGACGGCACCGACGCCGTCGTCACCGCCAAGACCGCGTTCGAGCCCGGCATGGACTCGTTCGCCCAGATGCCGACGCTGCCGGCCTCGACCCTGGAGCGCGTGCAGTCGGCGCCGGGCGTCGACGTCGCCGTCGGCGACATCACGGACACGGCCCAGATCATCGGCGACGACCGCAAGCCGCTCGGCGACGGCCCGTACTTCGGCAGCGGCTTCGACGCCGGCACGCCGGGCGCCGAGAAGCTGACCCCGTTCCGGCTCGACGAGGTCCGCTGGGCAACCGGGCCG
Organism: Solirubrobacteraceae bacterium; assembly: GCA_035717845.1. GTDB lineage: Bacteria > Actinomycetota > Thermoleophilia > Solirubrobacterales > Solirubrobacteraceae > DASSUW01. The sequence goes on along the minus strand of DASTIC010000368.1, from coordinate 27,960 downwards.
GGCGAGGTCGTGATCGACCAGGCCTCGGCCGAGAAGGAGGACGCCGCCGTCGGCGGCAGCGTCGAGATCGCCACCCGCGGCGAGGCGCGCAAGTTCGACGTCGTCGGCATCGCCACTTTCGCCGACGTCAAGTCGATCGGCACGGCCACGTTCGCGATCTTCGACCTCGACCAGGCGAAGACGCTGTTCGCGAAGGACGGCTACGACCGCATCCTCGTGGCGGGCGACCGCTCCGGGCTCGCGGCGGCCGCCGGCGACGGCGCGCAGATCCGCTCGGCCGCGGCCGACGACCGGTTCGACCTCGACGGCCTGAGCTCGTTCGTCGACATCCTGCGCACGATCCTGCTCGCCTTCGCAGGCGTGGCGCTGGTCGTGGGCGCGTTCACGATCTTCAACGCGCTCTCGATCGCCGTCGCCCAGCGCACGCGGGAGCTCGGGCTGCTGCGCATGGTGGGCGCGAGCCGCCGCCAGGTCCGCCGCACCGTCCTGATCGAGGCACTGGCCATCGGCCTCGGTGCCTCGGTGCTCGGGATCGGAGTCGGCCTGGCACTGGCCCACGGGCTCGACAGCCTGTTCACGAGCATGGGTCTCGGGCTCCCGATGTCTGCGCTGACGCTGTCCGGTGGCACGGTCGTGCCCGCCCTGCTGGTCGGCACGCTGGTGACCCTCGTGGCGGCGATGCTCCCGGCCCGCCGCGCCACCAGGGTGGCGCCGGTGGCCGCGCTGCGCGACGCCGCCGACGCCGGTGCGCGCATCCGGCTCCCGGGCCGCGCTGTGCGGGCCCTCACCGGCCTCGTCGGCCGGCCTTCGGCCGCCGTCGGCGGCTCGGCCGGCGGGCTGGCCCGCCGCAACGCCATGCGGCATCCCGGCCGCACGGCGGTCACGGCGTCGGCGCTGCTGATCGGCGTGGCGCTGGTGACGGCGGTCACGGTCGTCGCCCAGGGCCTCAAGGACGTCTCCGCCGGGTCGCTCGAGCGGCGCGTCCAGGCCACCACGATCGTCGGCTCGGCCGACGGCTGGTCGCCGATCGATCCCGCCGTCGAGCGGTCGGTCGCCAAGGCGCCGGGCGTCACGGCGGTCTCCTCCCTGCGCCAGGACGGCGCGCTCGCCTTCGGGCAGGAGGAAGGCGTCAACGCGGTCGACCCGGCCACCATCGGCGACCTGTTCGCCTACGACTACAAGGTCGGCGACAAGGACGACGTGGCGGCGCTCGGGCGCGACGGCGCGCTGGTCGACGAGGGCTGGGCGACCGAGCACGGCCTGAAGGTCGGCGACCCGTTCGCGATCACCTCGGCCAAGGGCACCAAGCTGGACCTCACGGTGCGCGCGATCGAGGAGTCGCCGGTGCTCGACATCCTCGGCTTCGGGCCGATCACGATCTCCAACCAGGCGTTCGACGGCGCGTTCGAGACCGAGCGCAACCGGTTCACGCTGGTCGCCGGTGAGCCCGCCGCGGTGCGCGGCGCGGTGGCCGGCTTCCCGGAGGTGGAGGTCTGGAGCAAGGACGAGTTCATCACCAAGCAGACCGAGTGGATCGGCATGATCCTCAGCCTGCTGTGGGTGCTGCTCGCCCTCGCCGTGATCGTCTCGCTGTTCGGGATCGTCAACACGCTGGTGCTCGCGACGTACGAGCGCCGGCGGGAGCTGGGCACGCTGCGGGCGATGGGCATGTCCCGCCGCCAGGTGCGCCGCATGGTGCGCCACGAGAGCGTGATCACGGCGCTGATGGGCGCGCTGCCCGGCATCGGAGTGGGGCTCGGCCTCGCCGCGGCGATCACCGCCGCGCTGAGTGAGTACGGGCTGGAGTTCGCGGTCCCGGCCGGCGCCCTCGTGGCGATCGCCGTGGTCGCGATGCTGGCGGGCATGGCCGCGGCCGTGCTTCCGGCAAGGCGGGCGGCGAGGACCGACGTCCTCACCGCGCTCGCCTACGAGTAGGGAGTGCTACGACGCCCCGGCGGTCTTCGCGATCGCCGGGGCGTCCGGGAGCTCAGCAGGCGCCCGGGCCGACCTGCGTCATCGTGCGCGTGGTCCCGTCGACCACGAACTCGCGGCAGTGCGGCGTCTCGCCTCGCCCGAAGTAGGCCGAGAGGCGCTCGAAGCCGCTGTTCCCGACGATGTGCGTGGTGCTCGCCTCGTCCGCGTGGCCCGCGAACGGCGAGGTGTAGCCCGGCGCGCCGAGGCTCCCGGTCAGCGTCGTGCCGGGCTCCGACGCCTCGCCGCGCGTGCCGACCGTGACCATGTCGGTCGGGATGCCGAGGCCGAGCAGCCGCGCCTGCATCTCACGGCTCTGCGAGTAGGGCACCAGGCCGTCGTCGGCGCCGTGGACCAGCGTCACCCCACGCACGCCGGAGGCCTTGATGTCCTCCGCCCGGCGGACGACGGTCCGCGTCGTGTACTCCTCCGGCTTGGACTCGATCGGCCCGCCCATCTCGCGCTCGATGTCCTCGGTGGCCTGGGCGGCGAGCGTGTTGCCGGTGCCGGCGAGCACCCGGGCGGCGGTGTAGATCTCGACCACGTTCACGGCGCCCTCGATGTCGAACCACTGGTCGAACAGGGGCGCGCCCGTCGTGCGCGTGGCCCGCGAGGCGACCGCGAGACCGGATGCGTTGCCGCCCATGCTCACGCCGTAGGCGACGATGCTGGGAAGGCCGGGGCAGGTGCGGTCGAACAGCTGGGAGGCGGCGATCGAGTCGGCGGCGCCCTCGGAGACCTGCCAGCCTCGGGAGCGCGGCAGCGTCGTGCCCGGGTAGGGAGGCCCGTCGATCTGTCCGCGGTAGTTCATGGCGAGCGCGATGACGCCGTCCTGGGCCGCGGTGCGGCGGAGGTGCTCGGCCCACGACTGCGCCGTGTGCGTGTAGCCATGGAAGAACGCGACGAGCCCCTTCGGCGTGCCCGCGGGCAGCGCGTACAGACCCCACGCCTGCTCGCCGGCGACGGCGACCTCGAGGCGCTGCACGGTGGCCGGGTCGCCGGTGCAGCGGACCTTGCTGGTGCGTGGGCCGGCGGCGGAGGCGGCGGGCGCGGCGACGAGGAGGAGGGCGGCGATGAGGGCGATGACGATCGATCGGGGCACGGCACCGCGAGTACCCCGGTCCGCTTGCGCGAAACTGCGGACGACCTCGCCGCCCAGGCGAACGTCAACGGCACTGGGTAGGGAGGCTGGGGAGCCGGCCGAGTGTGCAGAACCGGCCACGCGGGGACCCGAATCGAGGCGCGTGTCCACTCATGAGCCGCTACGGCAACGAACTGGACAACCACCGCCCACGCCCGGCCCCATTGTCCACTCAGGGACACCCACCCTCCCTACCCGGCGCAGTTGACATTCGCCGGGCCCGCCGCGGGGATCCTCAGGCGATCGCGGGCGCCTCCGGCAGCCGCGCCAGCGCGGCCTCCATGTCGGCGTCGGAGAACTCCGGGTCCTCGAGCGTGCCGGCCAGGAACGCGTCGTAGGCGGCGAGGTCGAAGTGCCCGTGGCCGCAGAGGCCGAAGAGGATGACCTCCGCGTCGCCCCGCTCGACCTCGTCCATCACCGCCCGGATCGCGTGCGCGGGCTCGGGGGCCGGGATGATCCCCTCGGTACGCGCGAACCGCACCGCCGCCTCGAACGTCTCGTTCTGCCGGTAGGCGCGCGCCTCGATCCGTCCGGCCTTGACGAGGCCGCACAGCATCGGCGCGTCGCCGTGGTAGCGCAGGCCGCCGGCGTGCACGGGCGCGGGCACGAAGTCGTGCCCGAGCGTGTACATCGGCATCAGCGGCGTGAGCCCGGACGTGTCGCCGAAGTCGTAGTGGTAGACGCCGCGGGTCAGGGTCGGGCAGGCGGCCGGCTCGGCGGCCAGCAGCCGCGCGTCGGTGCCGGCCCGCAGGAACGGGAAGCAGAGACCTGCGAAGTTGGAGCCGCCGCCCACGCAGCCGACGATCACGTCCGGCTCCTCGCCCGCGAGCTCCATCTGCGCGAGCGCCTCCTGCCCGACGACCGTCTGGTGCAGGAGCACGTGGTTGAGCACCGAGCCGAGCGCGTAGTTGGCCTCGGGATCGTTGGCCGCCACCTCGACGGCCTCGGAGATCGCGATGCCGAGCGAGCCGGTCGGGTGCTCGGCCTGGCCGCGGCCGGACTGCGTGCGGTCCGACGGCGAGCGGTGCACGGTCGCGCCCCAGGTCTGCATCATCGAGCGGCGGTACGGCTTCTGGTCATAGCTCGAGCCGACCATGAACACCTCGCACTCGAGCCCGAACAGCGAGCAGGCGAACGCCAGCGAGGAGCCCCACTGCCCGGCGCCCGTCTCCGTGACGAGCTTGCGGATCCCGGCCTGCGCGTTCTCGTACGCCTGCGGGACGGCGCTGTTGGGCTTGTGCGACCCGGCCGGGGAGACGCCTTCGTACTTGTAGTAGATGCGGGCCTTGGTGCCGAGCGCCTGCTCCAGGCGCCGCGCGCGGACGAGCGGCGTCGGCCTCCACAGCCCGTAGGCCTCGCGCACGGCCTCCGGGATCTCGATCTCCGGCTCGGGGGAGACCTCCTGCGCGATCAGGCCCATCGGGAAGATCGGCGTCAGGTCCTCCGGCCCGGCGGGCTGCCCGGTGGCCGGGCTGAGCGGAGGCAGCGGGTCACCCGGTAAGTCGGGCAGGAGGTTGATCCAGTGCGTGGGGATCTGCTCGGCGGCGAGCAGGAATCTCGTCGGCTTGTTCATCGTGTGACGATCCTATGTCCCGGGACTCGCGTTGCGGTGACTCTCGCTTTAGAGTCCGGCGCATCGACCCTTCCGGAGGGGGAGGGTGACGCGAGAAGAAGGGCGTGTGATGAGGAACGTCATTTCCCTGGCGGGAACCCGCACGGATGCTCGGCGCACCCGGCTCGCGCTGGCGCTCCTCGTGGCAGCGGTGGCGACCGTCGGGCTGCTGCCATGGCTCGGCGCCGACGCCGCCAGCCCCCACGGCGGTGGCGGCCACCACGGTGACGGCCGCAACGACAAGCTGCTCTTCTTCGCCGCCGACGGCCTCCGCCAGGACATCGTCGAGCGCTACGCCGACCAGCGCGCGGTGCCCGGGTTCCGCGACCTGCTGCGCAAGGGCGCGAAGGCGTCGGGCGACGGGCTCCTCACCCAGGCGCCGCCCAACACCGGCTCCGGCTGGTTCACGCTCACCACGGGCGCGTGGCCGGGCGTCCACGGCTCCACGAACAACACCTTCCACAAGAACGGCGACCCGTTCGGCAACTCGACGTCGTTCGCCGCCCCCGGCGTGCTGCAGGCCGAGACGCTCGCCCAGTCGGCCGAGCGCGGCGGCAAGAAGGTCGCCCAGATCGAGTGGGCCGGCGGCCGCAGCGGCGCCATCGACGGGCCCACCGTCGACTTCCGCAACTTCCGCTCGACGCGCGGCGTGGCGACGAACTACATCGCTCCGGCCGACGACGCGGCCTTCACGGCCTCGTTCGGCCTCCAGTTCGACCATCCGAACGGCTTCGCGGGCCGCGCCCCGTTCCCGCAGGCCGCGCCATCGCCGGCCAGCGGTTGGACCGACGTGCCGCGCTCGTACAGCCCGCCCCAGGAGATGCGCCTGCGCGGGCTCGACGGTTCGAACCCCACGTGGGTCGACAAGTACGGCCTGAACGCGTACATCTACGACAGCCGCAACGACGGCAATACGCGGTACGACCGTGTGCTCTTCTCCACCACCAAGGACGGCGACGACGCGGTCGGGGACCTTCGCGAGGGCGAGTGGGCCGACGTCAAGGTCACGATCTCGTCCGCCGCCACCGATCCGCTCAACGGCAAGACCGGCGCGATGCTCGTCAAGGTCGAGCGGCTGGCCTCCGACCTGTCGCAGGTCCGCCTCTTCCACACCTCGGTCACGCGCGCGATCGCGACGTGGCCGACGTGGGAGGGCGAGCCCGGGTTCACCGGCACGTTCGAGGACTTCGTCGCCGAGCGCTTCCCGTCCTCGCAGGCCGGCGACTTCGCGGTCCTCGAGGCGGGCATCGTCTCCGAGGAGACCTACGTCGAGCAGGGGCTGTACTGGGAGACCGGGCACCGGCCGCTGATCAAGTACATCCTCGACACGTACCGGCCCGACCTCGCGATGGTCGGCTATCCCGTCACGGACGAGTTCCAGCACCAGTTCCTCGGGCTCGTCTCGCGGAAGCTGCCGAACGGGGCGGCCAACCCCGCCTTCGACGACGTGCAGGTCAACGGCACGCCGGACGGCCGCGTCAGGCAGCGCGAGGCGTTCATCCGCCGGGCGTACAAGGGCGCCGACGCCACGATGCGCCTGGCGCGGGACAGGATGCGCGACCGCGACCTGACGACGTTCGTGAGCTCCGACCACGGCTTCGCGCCCCAGTTCGCGGCGATCGACGCCAGCAAGGTGCTGGTCGACCTCGGGCTGCTCTCGACGCCGCAGACCGGGAACTGCCGTCCGGCGCCGAGCGAGACGATCGGCAAGGCGAAGGCGTGCTGGGCCGGCGGGACGGTGCAGATCTACCTCAACCTCGCCGGCCGCGATCCCGTCGGCGTCCCGCCCGCACCGGTGTACCAGCAGGTTGCGGCCAACCAGGAGGCGGCGACCGTCGCGCAGATCAAGGCGGCGTTCCTGGCGCTCAACGACCCCAACGACTGGACCGGCGACGGCCAGCCCGAGGGCTGGAAGGTCATCGACCGCGCGTTCACCAAGGCCGAGGCGCGCTACATCCCCAACGGGGCGGGCCAGACGGCCGACATGGCGCACCCGACGCGAACCGGCGACCTCGTCGTGTTCTCGGCGCCGCCATACCAGTTCGACGCGGCGACGCCGGGCACGCTGATCGCCCGCTCGGCGTTCTTCGGCCAGCACGGCTACGTGCCCGACGTCAAGAACCTGCGCGCGAACACCAACATGCGGGCGACGTTCCTGGCCGGCGGCGACGCGATCAAGCGCGGCGTCGTGCGGCGCGTACGCAGCATCGACCTCGCGCCGACGGCGGCGTTCCTGCTCGACGTCCCGTCGCCCGGGCACAGCCAGGGTGTCGTCCGGCGCGACCTGATCGACTTCGGCCGCAAGTACACGCCGGTGTCGATCGTCGGGCTGAACGACTTCCACGGTCAGCTCGACCCGTCCACGACGACGGTGACGATCGACGGTCGCACGATCGGCACCGCCGGCGCGTCGCAGCTCGCGACGCTGTTCGACGAGGAGGCGCGGGCGCTGCCGAAGCGCGAGCTGCTGCTCTCCGGCGGCGACAACGTCGGCGGAACACCCCCGAACTCGGCGCTGCTCGAGGACCGGCCGGCGATCGATGTCGAGAACGCGTGGGACCTCGACGCGACGGCCTACGGCAACCACGAGTTCGACTACGGCGTTCCGCGCATCCTCCAGCACCTGGAGCGCGCGAACTTCCCGTTCCTGTCGACGAACATCGTCGAGGAGTCGACGGGGCGGGAGCCCCCGTGGATGGACACGTCGGCGGTCTTCAAGGTCAACGGCGTGCGCGTCGGGGTGATCGGCTCGACGGTCCGGATCACGCCGGAGCTCGTGCGGGCCGACGCCACCGCCGGCCTCGTGTTCCTCGACGAGGCGGAGCGCATCCGCCGCGAGTCGGCGAAGCTGCGCAGGCGCGGCGTCAAGGTCCAGGTGGTCGTCATCCACGAGGGCGCCGTCCTGGGCGCCAACCGCGTCGCGGCCCAGCCGGCGGCGGCGTGGGAGGGGCCGATCGTCGGGATCGTGAACAACATCCAGAGCACCACGGTCGACCTCGTCGTCGCCGGGCACACGCACCGGCCGGCCAACACGGTCATCGGCCGCATCCCGGTCGTCGAGGGCTTCAACGCCGCGGCGAGCTACTCGGTGGCCCAGCTGATGATCAAGGGCGGGGACGTCGCGTGGGCCGGCACCGCGGTGCGGATCGCCAAGAACCTCGGCGTCGCACGACGGCCGGACGTGCAGGCGATCGTCGACGCCGCGAACACCGAGACGGCCCCCCTGCGCAACCGGGTGGTCGGGTCGGCAGCGGCCGAGACGGCCGACATCCGGCGCGATCCGGCCCGGCTGAGCGAGTCGGAGGTAGGGAACCTCGTCGCCGACGCGATGCTGGCGAAGTACCCGGAGGCGGTGCTGGCGCTGACGAACTCGGGCGGTCTGCGTGCCGACCTGCCGTTCGCGCCGACGGGCCCGGAGGGGCCCGGCGAGATCACCTGGGGCGAGGTGTTCGCCGTGCTGCCGTTCAACAACCGCGCGGCGCTCGTCACGGTGACGGGCGCGCAGCTCCGTGACGCGCTGCTGAACGGCCTGAGCCCGGCGTGCAACCCCAACATCGCCACGGGGCGGTTCCCGCAGGTCGCCAACCTGAGGATCCGCTACCGCTGCGACGGCACCGCGCCGGTCATCACCGAGCTCGCGCTGGGGCCGGCGGCAGGCCCGGTCACGCCGATCACGCCGGGGCAGAGCCTCCGCATCGTCACCAACGACTTCATGGTGACTGGCGGCGACGGCTACACGGCCCTGATTGGCGGCACCGACAAGCAGCAGCCCGACGAGCTGCTCACGGTCGCGGTCGACTACATCACGGCCAGGTCGCCGATCACGCCGGACGAGGCGGACGTCGAGGGTCGCATCGTGCGTGTTCCCTAGACGCGTGCCCGCGCACGGCTGAGCTTGACGCGCGACGTGGCGTCGAGCTCGGCCTTGCGCAGGCGCACCGCGTGCGGGGTGACCTCGACGGCCTCGTCCTCGCGCACGAACTCGAGCGCCTGGTCGAGCGAGAGGCGCCGCGGGGGCACGAGCCGGACCAGGACGTCCGACGTCGAGGAGCGCATGTTGGTGAGGTGCTTCTCCTTGGTGGCGTTGACGTCGAGGTCCTCGGCGCGGGCGTTCTCGCCGACGATCATTCCCTCGTAGACGTCCTCACCCGGCTCGACGAAGAGCACGCCGCGCTCCTGGAGGTTGAAGAGCGCGAAGCTCGCGGTCTTCCCGCGGCGGTCGGCGACCAGCGAGCCGGTGGGCCGCAGCCGCAGCTCTCCGGCCCACGGCTCCCAGCGGTCGAAGACGTGGTGGAGGAGGCCGGTGCCGCGCGTCTCGGTGAGGACCTCGGTGCGGAAGCCGATCAGCCCGCGAGCGGGGACCAGGTAGTCCATGCGGACCCAGCCCGTCCCGTGGTTGACCATCTGCTCGAGCCGGCCCTTGCGCAGCGCGAGCAGCTGGGTGACGACCCCGACGTAGTCCTCGGGCACGTCGATCGTCATCCGCTCGACCGGCTCGTGGGTCGTGCCGTCGATCTCGCGCGTGACGACCTGGGGCTTGCCGACGGTGAGCTCGAACCCCTCGCGGCGCATCAGCTCGACCAGCACGGCGAGCTGGAGCTCGCCCCGCCCCTGGACCTCCCAGGTGTCCGGTCGCTCGGTCTCGAGCACGCGGATGGAGACGTTGCCGACCATCTCGGCGTCGAGCCGGTCCTTGATCTGGCGGGAGGTGAGCTTGTCGCCCTCGCGGCCGGCGAGCGGCGACGTGTTCTGGCCCATCGTCACCGACAGGGACGGCTCGTCGACGGTGATCACCGGGAGCGGCCGCGCGTCCTCGACGTCGGCCAGCGTCTCGCCGATCGTGACCTCGGGGATGCCGGCCACCGCGATGATCTCGCCCGGCCCGGCCTCGTCGGTCTCCACGCGGTCGAGCGCCTCGGTGATGTACAGCTCGGCCACCTTGGCGGGCGCGATGCTGCCGTCCGCACGGCACCACGCGATCGTCTCGCCGCGCCGGATCGTGCCGTGACGGACGCGGCAGATCGCCAGCCGGCCGAGGTACGGAGAGGCGTCGAGGTTCGTCACGTGCGCCTGGAGCGGGTGGTTGGGCTCGTACTCGGGCGCCGGCACGTGCTCGACCAGCAGGTCCATCAGCGGCTGCAGGTCGGTGCCTTCCTCGCCTTCGGTCAAGGCGGCCCAGCCGGCCCTCGCGTTCGTGTAGACGATCGGGAACTCGATCTGGTCCTCGCCGGCGCCGAGATCGATGAACAGCTCATACACCTCGTCGACCACGTCGGCGATCCGGGCGTCCGGCCGGTCGACCTTGTTGACGACGAGGATCACCGGCAGGCGCCCCTCGAGCGCCTTGCGCAGCACGAACCGGGTCTGCGGGAGCGGCCCCTCGGACGCGTCGACGAGCAGCAGCACCCCGTCGACCATCGTCAGCCCCCGCTCCACCTCGCCGCCGAAGTCGGCGTGCCCGGGCGTGTCGACGATGTTCAGCTTCGTCCCGCCGTACTGGACCGCGGTGTTCTTGGCCAGGATCGTGATGCCCTTCTCACGCTCGAGGTCCATCGAGTCCATGACCCGGTCGGCGACGTCCTGGTTGGCCCGGAAGGCCCCCGACTGCCACAGCATGGCGTCGACCAGCGTCGTCTTCCCATGGTCGACGTGGGCGATGATCGCGACGTTGCGGAGGTCCTCGCGGCGCTGCACGGCGTCACACCTTGACAGGCGATCAGCGCACGAGCGCGTCGTACCGCGCCGCCGGGATCCGCGGCGAAGCTATCACCCCACCGGCCGGACGACGGTCTGCCACTCCGGCCCGGCCGCCACCTCGAGCGCCTGGACGACGCGGCTGCGCAGCATCATCTCGCCCGTCACCGACTCGAAGGCGAGCACGGTCTCACCGCTGGGAGCGACGGCGATCGGCGGATCGCCTTGCGTGGCCAGCGCCGTGACCAGGCGGCCGATCAGCTCGGGGTCGTCGGGCAGGGCGAGGGCGAAGTGAGCGGCGGCCATTCGGCGACCCTAGCGAACACACGTTCGATCAGCAAGACGCGAGACGATGGTTGCGATGGAGCACTGGTCGGCAGAGCACGTCGGAGCGCTTGCGGCGACCGCTGCCGTGGCGGGGCTGCTCGTCGCGGGCGCGCGCTCGCGCGGCGACAGGTGGGCGCTGCCGGCCGGGCGGACCCTGGGCGCGCTCATCCTCGTCGCCTTCGTGTGCGAGCACGCGACGTACGCCGCGCGCGGCGAATGGGAGCTCGACGTCAACCTCCCGCTGCACCTCACGGATGCCGTCACGCTCGCTTCCGTGGTCGCGCTGTGGCGGCCGCGGTCGGGGCTGCTCGTCGAGCTCGTCTACTTCTGGGCGCTCAGCGCGTCGCTCCAGGCGGTGCTCACGCCGGACCTCGGCGAGTCCTTCCCCGACCCGCTGTTCGTGACCTACTTCGCCACCCACTCCGGCGCGATCGCCGCCGCGTGCCTGCTCGTGTTCGGGATGCGTCTGACGCCGCGCCCGGGTGCCGTTCCGCAGGTGTTCGCGTGCACGGTCGCCTGGGCGGCGCTGGCGGCGGCCGGCGCGCTGCTCACGGGCGGCAACTACATGTTCCTCCGGCGCAAGCCGGACGACGGCTCGCTGCTCGACCTCATGGGGCCGTGGCCCGTCTACATCCTCGTGGCCGCCGCCGTCGCCCTGGTGATGTTCGCGGCGCTCGCCGCGCTCGCTAGCCGTGGCGGTACCACGGCCGCGCGGTGAGCGCGTCCTCGAGCGCCGCGCTCCCGTCGTGGAGGACCGGCTCGCCGTGGGTGACGAGAATGCGCTCGAGGTCGAGCTCGCGCAGCGGCTCCAGCGTGGGGACGAACCGCTCCCGATACCAGCGTGCGCGGGCGTCGTCCACGCGGTCGGTGTGCCAGATCCGCAGGTCGCCCTCGGGCGTCGTGACGATCGCGTCGCCGAAGGCGAGCGCGCGGTGCGACGGCAGATGGATCGGAGTCTCGTGCCGGCGCGGCTTGCCGATCGGGAAGGCGCGGGCGCCGCCGGGCAGCGCGTCGAGCGGCTCCAGGCGGGAGCCGTCGCGCAGCCGCTTGGCGACCGCCGGGTGGCCGTGGATCGGCGCGCCGTAGCGCTCGGCGAGCGCCTCGGAGCTGCGCGCGTGGTACGGGATCGTGACCAGGATCGCGGCGGGACCGAGCGCGTCGAGCCGCTCGAGCACCTCCGCGTCGTCGTCGGGGAGCAGCGGGTCGACGAGCAGCACCGCGTCGCCGGCGTCCACGGCGAACGAGGCGACCTCTGCGCCCCATTCGCCGGGATGCCACTCGGCGTGGCGCGCCGTCCAGCGCCACAGGCCCGGAGCGAGCTCCTGCATCAGTAGGTGGCAAGCACGCGGGCGGGGCCGCCCGAGCCCTCCTGCCACGGGATCACGCCGACGGTCGCGACCGCGCCCGCGCGCGGGATGTCGTCGAGCCCGGCCAGGCTCTCGATCCCGTAGTGGTCGGCGGCCAGCCACGTCACGTGCACCGGGAACGTGGTCGAGTTCCCGGGGTCGAGGCTGATCGTGTCGACCCCGATCGCCACGCCGCGGCCGCGGTCGAGCAGGTACTCGATCGCGTCGATGCCGAAGCCCGGGAAGTGGAACGTGCCGGCCGAGTCGCGGCCGAGGAACGCCGGTGTGCCGAGCTTCTCCGCCCAGCCGGAGTTCATCGCGACGAGGGCGTTCTTCGGGATCCGCCCGTGGCGGCGCTCGTAGCGGCGGATGTCCTCGGCCGTCACCGTGGCGTCGGGGTTGCTCGCCGCGCGGCGCGAGATATTGATCACGGCGATCGGCAACCTCAGCTCCTCGGGCGTGAGCTCGGGGGTGAAGCGACCGCCGGTGACGAAGTGACCGGGCGCGTCCAGGTGGGTGGCGGTGTGCTCGCCGAACGACCACCGCTGCGCGTAGAAGCCGTTCGCCGGGATCGTCACCAGGGTCTCGCGCGTGGTCGCCGTCCCGGTGTAGGTCGGGAAGTCGGTCGTGAACTCGTGCGTGAGGTCGACGACGCGCCCGCGATCGCGGTGATGCTTGTGGTGCCCGTGGTGGTTGTGCCGGTGCCGGCCGTGCGCGGCCGCCTCGCCCGGGATCAGCGCGGCGAGCGCAGCGGCACCGCCGCCGGCCAGCATCGCGCGGCGCGACACGGCTCCCTCCTGCTCACGGACAGCCTCGATCGTCCCTGGAAGGCACATCCTGAACCCCCTCGAATCGTGTGACCCGAGGGAAACTACCGCGTCTCGGCCTGGCTGGCCGGAGTGTCCGGCTCCCAGCCCGCGGCGTGGCCGAGCGACGCGCTCTTGAGCACCTTGAGCGAGAGCAGCGCGCACTTCATGCGCGTCGCGGAGATGTCGATCCCCAGGAGGTCGAGCACGAAGCTCCGGTCGAGCCGCAGCAGCTCCTCGACGGACATCCCGACGATCTCGTCCGAGGTCATCGACGCCGACGCCTGCGAGATCGCGCAGCCGTGCCCGGAGAAGCGCACGTCCTCGATCGTCCCGTCGTCCGAGACCTTGAGCTGGACCTTGAGCTCGTCGCCGCACAGCGGGTTGAGGTCGTCGGCCTCGAGGTCGGGATTCTCCAGCTCGCCCCAGTTGTGCGGGTTCTTGTAGTGCTGGAGGATGTTCTCGCGATAGAGGTCGTCCATCTCAGGCGAAGACCTCGCGGACGGTGCCCAGCGCGTCGATCAGGCGATCGACCTCGTCGCGGGTCGAGTGCACGGCGAAGGAGGCGCGCGAGGTGGCCGACACGCCGAGCCGGCGCATGAGCGGCTGCGCGCAGGCGTGGCCGGCGCGGATGCACACGCCCTGGCGGCCGAGGATCTCGGCGACGTCGTGCGGGTGGACGCCCTCGAGCGAGAACGCGCAGACGCTGCCGCGGTGCTCGAGCTCGTGGGGGCCGTACAGCGTCAGGCCGGGGACCTCGCGCAGGCGCTCGGCCGCGTAGCCGACGACGTCGCGCGAGTGCTCCCACACCGCGTCCATGCCGATGCCGGACAGGAACTCGGTGGCGACGCCGAGCCCGATCGCCTCGGCGATCGGCATCGTGCCCGCCTCGAAGCGCGCCGGCGGCTCGGCCCAGGTCGATCCCTCCTCGGTGACGCGGGCGATCATGTGCCCGCCGCCCAGGAACGGCGGCATCGCCTCGAGCAGCTCGCGCCGCCCGTGGAGGACGCCGATGCCGGTCGGCCCGTAGGCCTTGTGGCCGGTCCAGGCGTAGAAGTCGACGTCGAGCTCGGTCACGTTGAGCGGCACGTGCGGGGCGGCCTGCGCGCCGTCGACCACCACCACCGCGCCGGCCGCGTGCGCGCGCCGGGTGATCTCGGCGATCGGGTTGATCGTGCCGAGCACGTTGGACACGTGCGTGACGGCGACGGCCTTCGGCCCGAGGGCGAGCGCGGCGTCGAGCGCGTCGAGGTCGAGCAGCCCGTCGTCGGTCACCGGCACCCACTCGAGCCGGCAGCCGAGCAGCTGCCACGGCACGATGTTCGAGTGGTGCTCCATCTGGGTGAGCACGACGACGTCGTCGGGGCCGACGTTGGCGCGGCCCCACGCGTAGGCGACTAGGTTGAGCGCCTCGGTCGCGTTGCGGGTGAAGACCGTCTCCCCCGCCGTCGAGCCGGTGAAGGCGGCGACCTTGGCGCGCGCCCCCTCGTAGGCCTCGGTCGCCTCGGCGGCCAGGGGGTAGACGCCCCGGTGGATGCTCGCTCGGTACTCCGTGTAGTAGCGGTCCATCGCCTCGATCACCGGGCGCGCGGTCTGCGCGGTGGCGGCGGAGTCGAGATAGACCAGACCCTCGCGGGCGAGGACCGGGAACTCCGAGGCGGTGGGGGCCGTCAGGCTCACGCGGCCGCGGCGACCTCGTCCCGGATCCAGCCGTAGCCGCGCTTCTCGAGCTGCTCGACGAGCTCCGGCCCGCCCTCCTTGACGATCCGGCCGTCGAACATGATGTGCACGAACTGCGGGCGCACCATGTGGAGGATCCGCTGGTAGTGGGTGATGATGAGGACGCCCATGTCGGAGCCCTCGGCGACGGTGTTGACGCCGGCGGCGACGGTGTTCAGCGCGTCGATGTCGAGGCCGGAGTCGGTCTCGTCGAGGACCGCGAGCCTCGGGTCCAGGAGCGCGAGCTGGAGGATCTCCATGCGCTTCTTCTCGCCGCCGGAGAACCCCTCGTTGAGGTAGCGGTTCGAGAACTCGCGCGGGACGTTGGTGAGCTCCATCGCCGCCTCGACGGTCTTGCGGAAGTCCTTGAGCGAGATCGCCTGCTCGCCGCGGGCCTCCCGGTGCGCGTTCATGACCATGCGCAGGAACTTGGCGACGGTCACGCCCGGGATCGCGACCGGGTACTGGAAGGCCATGAAGAGCCCGGAGCGCGCCCGCTCGTCGGGGTCGGCCTCCGTGATGTCCTCGCCGTCGAAGAGGACCTGGCCCTCGGTCACCTCGAGATTGGGATGGCCCATGACCGCGTTGGCGAGCGTCGACTTGCCGGAGCCGTTGGGGCCCATCAGCGCGTGGAACTCGCCGGAGCGGACGTGCAGGTCCACGCCCTTGAGGATCTGCTTGTCGCCCGCGGCGACGTGCAGGTTCTTGATCTCGAGGTCAGCCATGAATCTCCAGGGGGGTCGTCGTCGTCTCGGTGCCGGGCGCGGCGAACTCGACGAGCTCGGCCAGCGTCGTGCGCTGGAGCGACTTGATGACGCCCATCTGCACACGCGTCCACAGCAGCTTCGTGGCGCAGTGCTCGCCGTCGGCCACGTGCGAGCACTGCACGCGCGCCTCGCGGTCGTCGACGAAGCAGTCCATCGGCGCGATCGCGCCCTCGAGCGCGAGCACCGCGTCGTCCATCGTGATCTCCTCGGGAGCCCGGGCCAGCACATAGCCGCCATGCGCGCCGCGGACGGCCGTCACGAGGCCGGCCCGCTTGAGCAGCGCGGCGATGCGCTCGAGGTACGCGAGCGGGAGGTTCTCGGCATCGGCGACCGCCTTCAATGAGACGGGCTGCGAGCCGCCCTGAAGCCCGAGCTGGATCAGCAGCCGGACGCCGTACTCCGCCTTGGTGGTGAAGATCATCGCCCGGTAATCCTACCAACGGGGTAGGAGTTGCAGGCAGCGCGGCGTATGCAACGCCCGCCGCCGGAAAGCGCCGGCGATCCGGCCTTAGAGCGAGACGCCGGTGATCTCCGGCAGCTCGTGGGGTTGATCGGCGTCGTCCTCGAGCATGAGCCGGCGGCGGTGGCGGCCGATGACGGTCGGGAGGATGCCCCCGCCGGCGGCGACGTTGATGACCGCCTGGTCGGAGATGCGGGTGAG
This sequence comes from Solirubrobacteraceae bacterium, assembly GCA_035717845.1. GTDB lineage: Bacteria > Actinomycetota > Thermoleophilia > Solirubrobacterales > Solirubrobacteraceae > DASSUW01. The sequence goes on along the minus strand of DASTIC010000368.1, from coordinate 11,916 downwards.
CATGCCCGCGTAGCGACCGCCGATCGCGAAGGGGTTGATGTTGAAGCGCTTGAGGCGCATCTGGACGCGGCCGTCCTCGACGATCGGGAACATCTCCTCGGGTATCGGGACGAGTTCTTGGGTGATGAAGTCGCCCGCATCCGCGTGCGCGTCGATCGTGGCGTCCCAGTCCTCCTGGCCAGTCTCGGTGCCGAGCATCACGCCGCGGCCGCCGTAGTCGGAGGCGGGCTTGAGCACGAGCCGCTCGCGGTTGTCGGACACGAAGCTGAGCAGGTCGAAGGTCCACGGCCCGTAGGTGGCGCGGCCGGGCCGTAGGATCCGCGTCCACGGCAGCGTCTCGCGAATCCGCTCGGCGTCGGCGCCGCTCAGCAGGTGCTCGAAGCGCGGGTCCTGGAGGAGCGCGAGCACCTTCTTGCTACTCACGACGCTGGCCCGGAACGGGTTGACCACGCACGCCCGCCCGTCGCGCGTGGCGGCCACGAGGTCGGTCCCGGCCGCCTCCGGCGTGAGCACGCGCCGGTACACGAGCTCGACCGGCTCGCCGCCTACTGTGAGCCGCGAGCCGTCGTAGCGCAGCTCGTCGACGGGCGCTACCACCGCATCGATCCCGCGTTCCCCGGCGGCGTCGGCCACGAGCCGGAACTCGGATTGCGTCGGCGTCCCGGCCACGTCGACCACCGCGAGCCGCGGCCGCTCCGGCAGCTCGGGATGGCGCGCGCGCAGCGCGCCGTACGCGTCGAGCAGCGTGTCGACCAGCGCCGGCAGCATCGGCGTGTAGAGGGTGTGGAAGACGCCGCGCACGCCGGGCAGGACGACGCCCTGGCGCAGTGCCTCGAACAGGACGTCGCACCAACCGATACCCGCCGGCGAGTCCGAGTTGAACTCCAGGAACTTGATCTCGTAGCGGTGCAGGAACGCGTCCAGCCGGCAGATTCGCGCCGGCTGCTCGAAGCCCGGCTCGATCATCGCGAGCTCGTGCTCGGCATCGGGCAGCGCCAGCTCGTCGCGCAGCGCCGCGTCGTCTGGGTAGGCCGCGCAGAAGCGGTCGAGGACCGGCACGAGCGCGTGCACCGAGCGCTGTAGCGCGCGCACCTGACCGGGCGAGATGAAGTGCGGCATGAGCACGAACGGGATCGTCTGCTCGCCGTACGTGAACCCGTGGCCCGCGAGCCACGTGGCGACCTCCGACTCGATCGCCGCGCATCGATCCCCCTGTTTGGACAGCTCGACGAGGAACTGCAGCTTGAGGTCGTTGACGTGTTCGATCATGGTTGCCCCCGGAGTCTCTCTCACCCCATGCCCGTAAGCCACATCTGCCAGGCCTATCCGGACCGCGTCGAGGTCCGCGGCCGCGACCTGACCGGCGACCTCATGGGGCGGCTCACGTTCAGCGAGTACGTCCACCTCCTGCTCACCGGGCACGAGCCGACCGAGGACCAGCGCTTCTTCCTCGACCTGCTGCTGGTGGCGATCGCCGAGCACGGGATGATGCCGACCAACGTCGCCGCCCGGATGACGCTGGCCGCCGACCCGGGGTCGCTCCAGGGCGCGGTGGCCGCCGGGATCCTCGGCTCCGGCCCGGTCCTGCTCGGGACGTCGGAGGCGTGCGCGCGGCTGCTGGAGGCGGCGCAGCGCGAGGTGGCCGCCGGCGCCGAGCCGGACGCGGTCGCGCGCCAGCGGGCGCGGGCCGTCCGGGAGGCGGGCGACAAGCTGCCCGGCTTCGGCCATCCCGTGCACAAGCCGCTCGACCCGCGCGCCGAGCGGATCCTCGAGCTGGCCGACGAGCGCGGCGTGAGCGGCCCGCACGTGGCGCTCGCGCGTGCGTTCCGCGAGGCCGTCGCCGAGGCCTGGGGCCGGCCGCTGACCATGAACGTCTCGATGCCGATCGCGGCCGTGATGCTGGACCTCGGCTTCCCCGCGACGGTCGTCAAGGCCGTGCCCATCCTCGCGCGCACGGCGGGGCTGCTCGCCCACCTGGCCGAGGAGCGCGAGTCGCCGGCCGGCTTCGCGATGGCCAAGGCGGCGGAGGACGCGGTCGCGTACCGGCCGGGCGAGGACGGGTGACGGACGACGACGCGGCGTTCCGCGAGCAGCTCGCCTACCTGCTCGAGCGCTCGGCCTTCTACCGGGAGAAGCTCGCCGGCCTGAGCGGGGAGCCCCGCCTGGCCGACATCGCCGAGCTGCCGCTGACCGACAAGCACGAGCTACGGGCGACGGTCACGCCGGAGAACCCGATCGGCGCCCACCTGTGTGCGGACCCGTCCGAGATCGTGCGGATCTACTCGACGAGCGGCACGACCGGGACGCCGAGCTACATCCCGCTCACAGCGGGCGACCTCGAGAACTGGGTCACCGGCTCGGCGCGCAGCTACGGCGCGTCGGGCGTGGCCGCCGGGCAGCGGATCGTCTCCACCTACGGCGCCGGGCCGTTCGTGGCCGGTGCGGCGCTCGCCGCCTTCGAGCGGCTCGGCCTGTGCCACATCCCGGTCGGCACAGGCGACACCGAGCGGCTGCTGCGGGCGGTCGAGACGCTGAAGCCGGAGGCGGTCGCGCTGACGCCGTCCTACGCCGCGTACGCGATCGAGGCGGCGGCGGACCGCGGCGTCGACCTCCGGAACTCGAGCGTGCGACGGCTGCTCGTGGCCGGGGAGCCGGGCGGCGGCGAGCCGGCGTTCCGCGCGCGGCTCGAGGACGGGTGGGGCGCCCGGGTCACCGAGGCGATGGGCGTCGGCGACATCGGCGTGTCGCTGTGGGGCGAGTGCGAGGCGCAGGACGGCATGCACCTCGGGGCGTACGGCTTCGTGCACCCCGAGCTGATCGACCCCGCGACGACCGCCGCCGTCCCGCTCGAGGAGGGCGCCTCCGGGGAGCTCGTGCTCACGCACCTGCGCCACCGCGCGGCCCCGCTCCTGCGCTTCCGCACGCGCGACCACGTGCTCGTGAAGACGAGCCCGTGTCCCTGCGGTCGAACCGGCCCGCGGGTGCGCTGCGTAGGCCGCACCGACGACATGCTCATCGTCCGCGGCGTCAACGTGTTCCCCTCGGCCGTCCGCGACGTGGTCGCGACCTTCGCGCCGCACGTGAGCGGCCACGTGCTCGTCCAGCCGCGGGCGCCCGGTGCCCGGCAGGACCCGCCGCTGCCCGTCCGCGTCGAGCTCGCGAGCGGCGCGACGCCCGATCCTGGACTCGCCGACGCGATTCGCGAAAGACTACGTGCGGTGCTGGTTGTACAGACAACCGTGGAGCTCGTGCCGTGGCGCACGCTCGAGCGGAGCGCGTACAAGTCCACGCTGGTGGGACGCTGATGCGCCGCCTCCAGAGTCAGGGCGTCCACCACATCACGCTCGTCGGCGCCGACCGGCAGACGTCGCTCGACTTCTGGGAGGGCGCGCTCGGCATGCCGTTCGTGTTCGAGCAGCCCAACCTCGACAACGAGTCGGAGAGCCACCTCTACTTCGACCCGGGCGACGGCCGGCTGATCACGGTCTTCACCGACGAGTCCCGCGAGCCCGACCCGGCGCGCACCCCGACCGATCCCGGCTGCGTCCACCACATCGCGTTCTCGCTGTCGCAGGCGACGTTCCGCCAGGCCGTCGAGCGGCTCGAGGAGGCGGGGGTCCACCACAGCGGGGTCAAGGACCGCGGGTTCATGGACTCGATCTACTTCAAGGATCCGCTCGGCCTGCTGATCGAGCTCGCGTCGTACCGCTTCGAGCCGCCGGCCGGCTTCACGCACGCCGACGTGCTGGTCGAGGCGCACCGGATCCGCGTGGAGCGCGAGGCCCACAGCATCGGGCCGGAGCACCTGGCGGACGCCATCGAATCGCTGGTCAGGAGGAGGAGCACATGGCTGCGAACACCCTGAACATCCTCACGCCGAGCGTGAACAACCTGACGGCGCGCATCTTCGTGCGGGCGGCGGGGCTCGAGTTCGAGGAGGTCGACGTGTGGGGGAAGACGACGGGCCCCGAGTTCATGGCCAAGTACCCGGCGCACCTGACGCCGATGCTGGAGGAGGACGGGCTTCCCCGGGGCGCGCTCGGGGAGAGCTGCGCGATCATGTCCTACCTCTGCAACAAGCACGGGCTCGACCGCTTCTACCCGACGGACCCGGGCGAGCGGGCGATGGTCGACAACGCGATGTACTACCTGATCGGCACCGTCTACCCGCTCGTGGCGCGCGCGACCTACCCGACGCTCGGCTTCCCGCAGTACGCGGGCGAGGTGGCCACGTCCGAGGCCGACGACGAGCTGAAGGCGCAGGCGCAGCGGGACGCCGAGGCGGCCCTCGCCGAGCCGCTCGACGTCTACCGGGCGTTCTTCCTCGAGGGCCGCCGGTTCATCGGCGGGGACCATCCCTCGATCGCCGACATCCGTCTGGCGGCGACGCTCGAGTTCCTGCGCGCGATCGACTACGACCTCCCGGCCTGGGCCGAGGAGTTCATGCAGGCGATGGAGACGACGCTGGGGGACGCCTACTCGGGGCCGGCTGCCGACGTGCGCGGCTATGTCGAGTCAGTGAAGTCAGCCGCCTGAGCGGCGCAGCACGATCGCCGCGGTGTCGTCGCCGACGGAGTCGGCGACCGCGCCGATCTCTGCGAGCAGGCGCTCCGCGCACGGGACGTCGTGGGCGGCGAGCATGCGCTCGACCTCGCCGCGCCCGAGCCGCGCCCCGTTCACGCGCGCGTCCTCGAGGCCGTCGGTGAACAGGCACACGGAGGCACCGTCGGCGAGGTCGACGTGGTACTCGGGCCAGGCGTCGCCGAGGCCGAGCCCGATCGGCGGCGCCGGCACCTCTCCGTCGGGGTCGTGCGGCGCGCCGAGGACGATGGGCGGCGGGTGCCCGGCCTTGGCGTACGTGAGCCGGCCGCCCTCGAGGTCGTAGAGGGCGGCGATGACGGTCACGAAGTGCGGGCGCAGGTCCTTGACCAGCATGCGGTCGGCGCGGGCCAACGCTTCGCCGACCGGGTGCCCGGCGGCGAGCAGCGTGCGGAGCGTGTAGCGGGCGAGGGCCGCGTGCCGGAGCGAGGCGCGGCCGTGCCCGGAGACGTCGCCGAGGAGCACGCCCACGCGCCCGTCCTCGAGCGCGAACACGTCGTAGAAGTCACCGCCGGCGGCGGGGCCGTCGGCCGGCCGGTAGGCCGCGCTCACGTCGAGCCCGTCGAGCCCCTCGGGGACGGGCGGGAGCAGCGCGCTGGAGAGCACGCCGATGTCGTCGAGCAGCGTTGCGCGCTGGGTCTCCAGGGCCGCGCGCCGCCGCGACTGCCAGAAGGCGCTGCCCGCCAGCCAGAGCGCGAGCGCCGCGAGGATCGCGAGCGCCCACAGGATCGCCGGCGGCACCGCCCTCACGATCTCCCCGATCCCGTCCACGATGCGCTCGGCGCGGCTGCGCGGCTCGGGATCCGGCTCCGCCGCGACCGCCGCGGCGGCCGGCCGCAGGGCGACCGTGCGCGTCGCCTCGGGCGAGCGCGCGGCGCGCGGGCGAGCCGACGCCTTGCGAGGCGTGCCACGGGACGGCGACACCGCGCCGCGGCCGCCGCGGCGCGTCGACGTCCCCCCGGCACGCGGCGCCGAGGGCGTGGCGGCCGGCACCGAGGACGGCCCCGCCGACGACGGCCCGGCCGTGGCCGGCTCGGCGCCCGCGGCGGGAACCGCCGGTCGCGGAACCGGCGGTGGCGTCGGGGCCGGGGGCGGCAGCTTCGGCACGGACGGGAGCTCGGGCACCGCGGGCAGCTCGGGCACGGCGGGCAGCTCGGGCACCGCCGGCAGGTCGGGCACCGAGACCTCGGGCAGCTGGGCCTGCGGAAGCTTCGGCAGCTCCGGCAGCTTCGGGAGGTCGGCGGCGGTCGCGTTCGCAGGGACGGCCAGCGTCGCCGCCCCGAGCAGTACGGCTATCACCGTCGATCGGGTTCCCACCAGAGCCTCGCGGACTGCATCGGCAGCCCGTTCACCACGCTTGACAGCAACCGTAGGGGCGTCCGCCCGCCACGGCAATCGATCAAGCGGCCAGGCTCGACTCCGCCGCCTTGCGGGCGAAGTCGTCGCTGAGCGCCGCGACGAGGCCCTCGAGGCTGCCGGCCCGCTCCGCGAGCTCCCGCTGGCGCTCGGCGCCCGGCGAGGCGGCCAGCGCGGCGACGTGCGCCAGCTCGGCCGTGCACCCGAGCTCGACGGCCACCGGCTCGCACGCCTCCAGCACCTCGGCGAGCGCCCGGCGGATCGGCCGCCGGCGCCAGTCGGGAGCGGTCATCAGCTCGGCGTGCATCCCGTCGCGCGCGGCGACGAAGCGATTCTCGCTCAGCACCTCCGGCGGCTCGACCACCTCGGCGCCCTCCAGCCGCACGAGGCATTGCACGAGCGCCGCGATAGCGGCCGTGTCCTCGACCCGCGTCTGGGCGTCCATGATCCGGACCTCGAGCGTGCCGAAGGCCGGCTGGAGGCGGGCGTCCCACCACAGGAAGGTCGGCTCCGGTATCGCGTGGTTGCGGACCAGCACGTCGATCGCCTCGACGTAGTCGGCGTAGCCCGAGAACCGCCGCGGCGGCCCGGTCCGCGGGAACGCCTGGAACACCGGCGTGCGGGCGGACGCCAGCCCGCTGTCGCGTCCCTGCCAGAACGGCGAGTTGCCCGACAGGGCGAGCAGCAGCGGCAGGTGGGAGCGGATCGCGTTCAGCGCCCGCACCGCCTGCTCGGGCTCCGGCACGGCCACGTGGACGTGCAGCCCGAAAGTCGGCTCGCGGCGCGCCAGCTCGCGCATCGAGGAGTGGACGTACTGGTAGCGCGCGCCCGGCGAGACCTCGGTGTGCTCCCAGCGCGCGCCGGGATGCGTCCCGGCGACGGCCGCGCGAACACCCAGCTCCTCCAGCGTGCGGGCCAGCAGCGAGCGCAGCTCCGCCAGCTCAGCCGCCGCGCCGGACACCAGCGGGTGCGGCGTGGTCGCCAGCTCGAGCGCCGAGCCGTGCGTCTCCGCGCGAGCGCGGTCGGCGATCTCGTCGGGCAGCGCCGCCAGCACGTCCTCGCACCGGGAGACGGGCAGCCAGGTCGTGGGGGACAGGAGCATGACCTCCTCCTCGACGCCCACGGTCCACGGCGCCTCGGCGGCTACCTGGTTCCACTCCGCCCAAACGGCCATCGTCTCCACAGTGTCTCACTCCGCGGGTTCTTGTCTCCTCCCGCTCGAATCCACCTGCACCTGGAGCCAAAGCTCGAGCAGGGCGAGCTGCCACAGCGTCGAGCCGTCGAGGTTGGTCCGGTGCTCGTTCGGGTCGGCGAGCATCGTCTCGACGCTGTCGGCGCGGAACAGCCCGCGCTCGCGCGCCGCGCGGGAGGTGAGCGCGTCGGCCACCATCTCCAGCACCGGACCCTCCAGATGTGAGAGGGCCGGGACCGGGAAGTAGCCCTTCGGGCGATCGATCACGGCGTCCGGCACCACCCCGCGCGCCGCCCGCTTGAGGATCCCCTTGCCGCCGTCGGCGAGCTTCAGCTCCGGCGGGCAGGCGGCGGCGAGCTCGACCAGCTCGTGGTCCAGGAACGGCGTCCGCGCCTCCAGCCCATGGGCCATCGTCATGTTGTCGACGCGCTTGACGGGGTCGTCGACGAGCATCACCTCAGCGTCGATGCGCAGCCCGCGGTCGACCGGGAGCTCGGCTCCCGGGCGGCCGAAGTGCTCGGCCGCGAAGGCGAGCGACGGGTCGTCGGCGAGCGCCCACTCGGGCTCGAGCAGCGCGGCGATCTCCGCGTGCCGGCGGTCGAAGAACGCCCCGGCGTACGTGTCGAGCCCGTCCCCCGGGGCGTCGAGCAGCGGCGGGTACCAGTAATAGCCGCCGAACACCTCGTCGGCGCCCTGGCCGGACTGCACGACCTTGCGCTCGCGCGCGACGGCCTCGGACAGCAGCCAGAACGCCACCGCGTCGTGCGAGACCATCGGCTCCGACATGGCGCGGATCGCCTCCGGCAGCGCCTCGAGCACCCGTTCCGGCGCGACCCGGATCTGGCGGTGCTCGGTGCCGAACTGGCGTGCCACCAGGTCCGAGAACGCGAACTCGTCGCCCTCGCGGCCGCCGGCGTCCGGGAAGCCGATCGAGAACGTGGCCAGGCCGCGCTGGCCCTGCTCGGCGAGCAGGGCGACGATCAGGCTCGAGTCGAGCCCGCCGGACAGGAGGATCCCGACCGGCACGTCGGCGACCATCCGGCGCCGGACGGCGGTGCGCAGCGCGTCGCCGACGGCGTCGACCCACTCCTCCGGCGCCCAGTCGCGGTCACGCGCGAACGGCGGGTCCCACCAGCGCCGCTCCCGTCGCGTCCCGTCCGGCTCGACGACGAGCACGGTGGCGGGCGCCAGCTTGCGGACGCCGCGCAGGATCGTGCGCGGCGCGGGCACGATCGAGTGCCAGCTGAGGTAGTGGTGGAGCGCTACGGGGTCGACGCGCGTGTCCAGGCCACCGGCCCGCACGAGCGCCGGCAGCGTCGAGGCCGCGCGCAGCCCGCCACCCGGCAGGTCCGCGAGGTAGAGCGGCTTGACGCCCAGCCGGTCGCGGGCGAGCACCACGCGGCCCGTGCGCTCCTCGATGAGGCAGAAGGCGAACATCCCGGCCAGGCGCTCGAGCATCCCCTCGCCCCACTCCGCCCAGCCCTTGAGCAGCACCTCCGTATCGCTCGTCGAGCGGAACCTTTGGCCCGCGCCCTCCAGCTCGGCGCGCAGCTCGCGGTGGTTGTAGATACAGCCGTTGAAGACGACGGTCAGCCCGAGCGCGTCGTCGGCCATCGGCTGGGCGCCGCGCTCGGAGAGGTCGATGATCGCCAGCCGCCGGTGCACCAGCCCGGCGTGGCCGTTCAGCCAGAGGCCGGCGCCGTCCGGCCCGCGCGGCGCGAGCGCGGCGCCCATCCGCTCGAGCGCGTCGCGCTCGGGGCGCGCGCCGGGGCGCAGCTCGAGGCCGAAGCCGCACACGTCACGCGGCCCGCCGCTCGGCCGGCCGCGAGGCGGCGACCAGCGCATCGAAGAGGCGCGCGTGGGCCGGGCCCTCGACGAGCGTCTCGGCGTGCCACTGGACACCGAGCAGCAGCCCCGACTCGGTCTCCTCGATCGCCTCCACCACGCCGTCCGGCGACCAGGCGACCGCCCGCAGGCCGCGGCCGATCCGGTCGACGGCCTGGTGGTGGAAGGAGTTGACCTCGAGCGCCTCGGTGCCCACGATCTCCGCCAGCCGCGACCCCGGCTCGATCCGCACCGTGTGGGTCGGCATGCGGCCGGAGGCGGTCTGGCGGTGGTCCACGGAGCCGTCGGTGACGTCCGGCAGGTGCTGGTGCAGCGTGCCGCCGCGCGCGACGTTGAGCGTCTGGCAGCCGCGGCAGATGCCGAGGATCGGGATGCCGAGCGCGTCGGCCTCGCGGGCGACCGCCAGCTCGAACGCGTCGAGCGCCGGCTCGATCGGCCCGAGGTTGGGATCGCGGTCGGCGTCGTAGGACGCGGGGTCGAGGTCCGGCCCGCCGGAGAGGCAGACGCCCGAGAGCTGGGCGACGAGCGGCGCGACGGCGTCGGCCTCCAGCGGCGGCAGGACGACCGGCAGGCCGCCCGCGCGCTCGACCGCGCGCGCGTAGACGATGCCGAGCGCCATCTCCGGCTGCGGCGGGTCGGCCTCGGGCAGAGGCTTGGCGTGCCGGGCGAGCCGCACCTCGGAGGTGGTGACGCCGATCAGCGGGCGGCTCACGCCAGCACCCAGGTGTCCTTGAAGCCGCCGTTCTGGGTCGAGTTGACGACGAGGGCGCCCTCGTCGACGGCATAGCGCGTCAGCCCGCCGGGGAGGACGCGCGGATGGTCGGGACCGTGCATGAAGACGAACGGTCGCAGGTCGACATGACGGGGCGAGAGTCGGCCCTCGACCAGTGTGGGGTGCGTCGAGAGGTGCACGAGCGGCTGGGCCACCCAGTCGCGCGGCGACTCCCGGACCTTGTCGCGCAGCGCATCGACGTCGCCCGGCTCGGCGTGCGGGCAGATCATCACGCCGATGCCGCCGTGCCCGGCCCGCGGCTTGACCACCAGCTCGCCGAAGGTGTCGAGCGCCTTCTCCAGGTGGTCGGGGCGCGCGAGGTCGTAGGTGGGGACGGAGCGGATCGCCGGCTCCTCGCCGAGGTAGTAGCGCACGATGTCCTCGACGTAGGCGTGCGTGAGCTTGTCGTCGGCGACGCCGGTGCCGAACGCGTTGACGAGCCCGAGCGTGCCGGCCCGCAGCGGCGTTTCGAGGAGCGCGCCGACCGGCGTGTCGAGCATGTCCGCGTTCGTGCGGCGGTAGACGACGGCGACGCGCTGCGAGCCGTGGTGCAGGACGTCGCCCTCGACCCGCAGCTCGCCGGGCTCGACGATCGGCAGGCCGAGCGCCGTCGCCGCCCAGGCGTGCTCCCAGTGCGCGCTGTTCTCCGGGCCGTCGGTGAGCACGACGTGGAGCCCGTCGCCCGCCGACGCCGCCTCGAGCGCGCCGGCCAGCAGGGCCGGCAGCTCGTCGAAGCCGCGCGGGAGGTCGGCCGCCGGCGGCTCGAGCTCCGGCAGCACCGCCTCGCGCGCGGCGACCGCGTAGGAGAACCCGCTGGGCGTCATCAGGTTGTCCTCGAGCACGCGGAACTCGCCCTCGGCGTCGCGCACCACGTCGAGGCCGGCGACGCCGATCCACTGCCCGCCGGGTGGCGTCACGCCCTGCATGGCCGGCTCGTAGTTCTCGGCGGTCTCGATCACCCGCGCGGGCACGATCCCGGCCTTGACGATCGAGCGCGCGCCGTAGGCGTCCGCCACGAACGCGTTGAGTGCTTTGACGCGCTGCGCGAGCCCGACCTTGACGTCGTGCCACTCCTCGGCCGTCAGCACCCGCGGCACGGGATCGAGCGGGAACGCCGTGCTGCCGTCCTCGGCCACGAACTGCACCCCTGCCCGCTCGAGCCGGCTGCGCACCGCGGCCTCGAGCCGCGCCGGGTCCTTCCCCGCCACGGCGGCCAGCGCGGCGGCGGACGCGTCCCGCGGGCGGCCGTCGGGGAGCAGCGCCTCGTCGTAGCTCATCTGGCGCGAGGCTACCCGGTGCGCATCCTCTAAACTAAAGCCGACCCCGTGAGTCGGACTTTTGTGGACATCTGCCCCGTCGACGAACTCCCGCCCGGCGCCAGGCGCGTCGTGCTGTGGGAGGACCTCGAGATCGGCGTCGTGAACTGTGGCGGCGACATCGTCGCCATCGAGGACCGCTGCTCGCATGATGACGGCGACCTGATGGAGGGCGACGTCGACACCGACACCTGCACCGTCGAGTGCCCGCGCCACGGCTCCGTGTTCGACCTGCGCACGGGTGCCCCCCTGAACCTGCCTGCCTACCTTCCCGTCGACACCTTCCCGGTGACCGTCGAGGACGGCCTGATCAAAGTGGAGGTCGACTGACCATGGCTACCCCCGAGGTGATCGCCGAGCAGCAGGCGCTGGTCGGCATCAACGCCGATTACAAGGAGAAGTACGGCTTCTTCGATCCCGAGAACGCGTACGCCTACAAGGCCCCCAAGGGCCTCACGCGTGAGCTCGTGGAGCAGATCTCGGCCTTCAAGAACGAGCCGGAGTGGATGCGCGACTTCCGGCTGAAGGCGCTCGAGCACTTCCTCAGCCGCCCGCAGCCCACGTGGGGCTCGCCGATGCTGGCCGAGGTCGACTACGACGACATCCACTACTTCGTGCGCGCCTCCGAGAAGTCGTCGAAGACGTGGGACGACGTGCCGGAGGACATCAAGAGGACGTTCGACCGCCTCGGCATCCCCGAGGCCGAGCGCAAGTTCCTGTCCGGCGTCGGCGCGCAGTACGAGTCCGAGGTCGTCTACCACCAGGTGCGCGAGGACCTCGAGAAGCAGGGCGTCGTGTTCATGGACATGGACTCCGGGCTGCGCGAGCACGAGGAC
>DASTIC010000367.1:0-4335 GCA_035717845.1 Solirubrobacteraceae bacterium | reverse complement strand
TACGTACTCCGCGTATAAGCGCCAGCCGATCCGCTGGCGCCTCGCCGGAGGCTCCGCGGCGCTGACGCTGGTGATCCTGCTCGGATTCGCCGTGATCGTCGGCACGCTCACGACGCGAGCGATCTACAAGGACTTCAACCGCCAGGTCTCCTCGGCCGCCGACCGGCTCGAGGACCAGCTCAACTACCGGTTCACGGGCCTCAAGGACGGCAAGCCCCAGTACAGCAACCGCGCCGACCTGGACGGCTACGCCTCGCTCTACAACGCCGCCGTGCGCGTCGTCGCGCTCGACGGCACGTGGTTCGACGGCTCCAGGAACGCGCCCGACTGGGGGCCGCCGGAGCGCCTGGGCGGCGAGGAGATCGACGGCTGGAAGGTCGAGACCCGCGAGATCCAACTCGAGCGGCCTGACCTCGGCACCTACTACACGGTGGCCGTGCAGTATGGGCGCCGGATCTCCGACGTCAGCGCGACCGTCAACCGCGTAAAGCTGTTCCTGGGCCTCGGCGTGCTCGGCGGGGCGGCGCTCGCGCTGCTCGCCGGGTTGGCCACCGCGCGCCGCGCGATGGAGCCGATCGCCGAGCTGACCGAGGCCGCGCGCGAGGTCGAGCGCACGCGCGACACGTCGCTGAAGATCCCGCGCCCGGAAGCCGACGACGAGGTGGCCGAGCTCGCCACCACGCTCGAGTCGATGCTGCACTCACTCGACGACGCGCGTTCGGAGACCGAGGCCGCGCTCCTGCGCCAGCGCGAGTTCGTGGCCGACGCCTCGCACGAGCTGCGCACGCCGCTGACCTCGGTGCTGGCCAACCTGGAGCTGCTCGAGGAGACGCTGCACGGCGAGCACAAGGAGGCCGCGGCGTCGGCCCTGCGCTCGAGCCGCCGGATGCGCCGGCTGGTCGCCGACCTGCTGCTGCTGGCCCGCGCCGACGCCGGGCGCGAGCCGCCGCGGCGCGTCGTCGACCTGTCCGACGTGGTCGCCGCCGCGGCCTCCGAGCTCGAGCCGGTGGCCGGCGACCACGAGATCTCGATCGACGCCATCGAGGGCGCGGAGATCGAGGGCGTGCAGGACGAGTTGCACCGGCTGGTGCTGAACCTGATGGAGAACGCGCTGCGCCACACCGACCCCGGGACGGCGGTCGAGGCGACGGTCGGGCGCTCCAACGGGCACGTGGTGCTGGCCGTCGAGGACGACGGGCCGGGGATCCCGCCCGAGCTGGAGGAGAAGGTCTTCGAACGCTTCTTCCGCGCGCACGGCGACCGCTCCGGCTCCTCCGGTCTGGGGCTGGCGATCGTGCGCGCCGTGGCCGAGAGCCACCACGGCACGGTCAACCTCGAGCCGCCGCTCGACGGGCGCGGCGCCCGTTTCGTCGTGCGTTTTCCCGCCCGGCAGTAATTAGGGCGGGACATCCCCTCCGCCTCACCCCGATCATCCGACCTTAAGCGAACCTCACAAGCTCTCAAGCCGCGCGCGCAGCGGCCGATGCTGAGGAGGACATGTCTGACATCACCTCCCAGCAGCTCGTGGTGTTCTCGATCGGCAGCGAGGAGTACGCGCTCCCGATCGGTTCCGTGCACGAGATCATCCGTTACACGGAGCCGCGCTCCGTGACCTCCGACGTGCCGTGGATCCGCGGCGTCATCGGCCTTCGCGGCAAGATCATCCCGATCTACGACCTCGCCTCGCGCATGGGGCTGCCGGTCGCCGACGCCGACTTCGGCAAGATCGTGATCGTCGAGACCGGCACCGGCCAGGCCGGCGTGCTCGTCGGCGACGTCGAAGAGGTCCTGACCGTCACGAGCGAGCAGCTCGAGGCCGTGCCGACCGCCGACACGCAGACGATCGAGTCGATCGCCAAGATCGGCGACCGCCTCGTCATCCTGCTCAACCCCGAGGGCCTGTTCGCCGGGTCCCGCGCCGACGAGCTGGCTGCCGCCTAGCCCTGCGTCGTGGCCGCCCTCTCCCCGAACAACGCGCAGCGGGTCGTCGTCGCCGACGACTCGCGCCTGATGCGCCGCATCCTGTCCGACGCCCTCGGGCGTCAGGGGTTCGACGTCGTCGCCACCGCGGCTGATGGCGATGAGGCGCTGGCCGCCTGCAACGAGCACCGCCCGGACGCCCTCACCCTCGACCTGCACATGCCGGGGCTCGACGGCCTCGGCGTCCTGCGCGCGCTGCGCGCCGGCAAGGCCGAGCCGGTCCCGGTCGTCGTCGTCTCGGCGTTCTCCCCCGCCCACGGCGCCCGCGCCGTGGACGCGCTGGCCGAGGGCGCCATCGACCTCGTCGCCAAGCCGGCGATGGGCGAGTCGATGGCCGACTTCACGGCCGAGCTCGCGCGCAAGGTCAACGACGCCGCCCTCGCCGGCAAGGCGCGTGCCCGCCGCCCGCGCGTGGTCGCGGCCCCGCGGCCGCCGGTCGCCCGCCCCGCGCCCCGCGCCGCCTCCGCGACGCGCAAGTTCGTCCTGATCGCCTCCTCGACCGGCGGCCCCAAGGCCCTCGGCGAGCTGATCCCGAAGCTCCCGTCGCCGCTCGGCACCGGGTCGATGATCGTCCAGCACATGCCGGCCGGCTTCACCACCTCGCTGGCCACCCGCCTGGACGGCGCCTCCAAGCTGACCGTCCGCGAGGCCGTCGGCGGCGAGTTGATGGACCCGCGGCACATGTACCTGGCGCCCGGTGGCGCGCACCTGCGCATGGGTGAGGACCGCAAGGCCCGGCTGTCGGATGACGCCCCGCTGGGCGGCCTGCGCCCGCGCGCGGACTACACGATCGCCGACGCCGCCAAGCTCTACGGCAACGCGCTGCTGCTCGTCGTGCTCACCGGCATGGGCAAGGACGGCCTGGACGGCGCCCGCGCGGTCAAGAAGGCCGGCGGCCGCGTCCTGGTCGAAGCCGAGTCCACCTGCGTCGTCTACGGCATGCCGCGCGCCGTCGCCGAGGCCGGCCTGGCCGACGAGATCCTGCCGCTCCACGAACTGCCCGCCGCGATCGCCCGGGAGGCCGGAGCATGAGCCTCTCCGACCGCCCGCGCACCCCCGCCCCTGCACGCCCGGCGCGTCCCGCCGGGGCCTTCACCGCCAACCTCAAGACCGACGATTTCGTCGCGCTCTGCGAGCTCGTCAGGACGCTCTGCGGCGTCGACCTCGGCCAGTACAAGCGCAACCAGATGGAGCGCCGCGTGCGCACCTGGACCGAGCGCCGCGGCACGCCCGACCTGGGCGAGTACGGCAAGCGGCTGCGCACGGACGCGGCCGAGCTGGACGCCTTCCTGGACCGCGTGACGATCAACGTCTCGCACCTGTGGCGCCACGAGGACCAGTTCGAGACGCTGCGCACCAAGATCCTCCCCGAGCTCAGCAAGGAGCGCCGCCGGCTGAAGATCTGGAGCGCCGGCAGCTCCTACGGCGCCGAGGCGTACACGATCGCCGCGGTCTGCCGGGAGACGATCCCGAACGTGCCGGTCGAGATCAACGGCACCGACCTCGACAAGCGCATGGTCGCGCGCGCCCGCACCGGCGTGTTCACGCCCGAGGACGCCCGCACGTCGCCGAAGGCGATGCTCGAGCGCCACTTCGACGCGCAGCCCGACGGCGGCTGGGTCGCCAAGCCCGAACTGAAGCGAATGGTGCGCTTCGAAAACGGGGACCTTCTGCGCATGGCGGTCCCCGCCGAGCGCTACGACGTCGTTTTCTGCCGCAACACGGTGATTTACTTCACGGAGGAGGTTCGGGACGCGCTCCACGCCCGCCTGGTCTCCTCGCTCGCCCCGGGCGGCTATCTGGTCGTCGGCACGTCCGAGCGGGTCGCCGACCCGCGCGGGATGGGGCTAACCTCGCCGTTCCACTTCATCTATCGGAAGGGCTGATGGACGAGTACCTCCCCATGTTCCTGGCCGAGGGGCGCGAGCACCTGCAGGAGCTCAACCTCGCCGTGGTCAGGATCGAGGAAGCGCCCGACGACCGTGAGACGGTCGACGAGATCTTTCGCATCGCGCACTCCATGAAGGGGATGAGCGCGACGATGGGCTTCGCCGGAATGGCGGCGCTCACGCATGAGATGGAGGACGTCTTCGAGCTGCTGCGCCAGCGCAGCGGCGGCCTCGAGCGGGCCGCGATCGACGTGCTGTTCGACAGCCTCGACGCGCTGTCCGCGGCCGTCGAGGCGATCGACCAGACCGGCCAGGAGGCGATCGAGCCGCAGGCGCTGATCCAGCGCCTGCAGAGCCTCGTGCGCGAGCGCACGCCGATGCAGGAGGCCCAGCGGGCCGGCGCCGCGCCGCCCCCGGACAACCTGTCCGAGCTGGCCGACGGCCGTCGCGTGGTCCAGGTCACGGC
>DASTIC010000366.1:0-20037 GCA_035717845.1 Solirubrobacteraceae bacterium | reverse complement strand
GGCGGAGGCGGCGGCGGCTCCTCCGGCGGCTCCTCCGGCGGCGGCTCGACCGCCCCGGCGGGGACGGCCGCCGTGGGCGCCTCGCGCCCCAGCGCCGCCTGGGCCGCCGCCGAGACGCGGCGGCTGTCGTCGCGCGCGAGGCGCTCGAGGGCCTCGCGGGCGACGGCCACGAGCGCCGGCGGCGCGCTGCCCGCGAGCGTGGCCAGCTCGGTCACGGCGCCCTCCCGGACACCGGCCAACCCGCTCTCGGCGGCCTGCTCGAGCTCCGCCGGCAGCCTCGGCCGCCGCCGGCTCTGCGCGATCACGATGTCGCCCCGCACGTCGCCCGCCATCCCCGGCGTCTGGTGCGGCGAGCGCTCGCGGACCCGCTGGCACACGTAGTCGTAGAGCTCGTCGACCGAGATCTCGCCGTCGCCGTCGATGTCGGCCTCCCCGCTGCGCAGGCCGTCGACGAGGCAGCTCGTGAACAGCGAGCCGGGCGCCGACGGGGTGAGCTCGTTGATGCCGGTCGCGGGATCCGCCTCCTCGAAGGCGTACTCGAGCTCCGTCGAGGCCGACAGCGTCACCCGCCCCCGGCCCTCGAACCGGTGCTCGACGTCGATCGTCCGCGCGCTCTTGGGCGTCAAGCCCCTGCCGAACGCGCCGCTGTGGCAGCAGTCGAGGACGAGCACGATCGAGCGGGCGCGGCTCTCCTGCATCACGCCGTTGACGAAGCCATCGTCGATCGCCGTCGCCCGCAGGTACTCCAGCGCCGTGCTCGACGTCGCGAAGTAGAAGCGCCGGCTCTGCGACAGCACGCCGTGCCCCGAGAAGTACAGGAACAGGAGGTCGGTCCGGCGGGCGGCGGCGAAGAACCCCTCGATCGCCCGCTTGATCTCCTCCGTCGGCCGGTCCACCAGCTCCTGCACGTCGAACCGCCCGATCGACCCGTCGCCGAGGACGTCGGCGAGCGCGTCGACGTCGCCCGCCGGCGCGCGCAGCCGCGCCAGCCCGGGGTCGGAGTACGTGCCCGTGGCGATCAGGAGCGCCCGGCGGCGTCGATCGGAAGGGTCAGCCGCCGCCGCCATGGCGCTTCAGGAAGGCTTCGACGAGCCGGCGTTGCTCGGCGTCCGACGCTTCCCCGAGGGTCAGCGTGTCGCCGTCGATCTCGACCGTGACGGCGGCGCCGCGGTGACGGCCCAGCCAGCCCTGCACGGCCATGATGAGCGGCGGCAGGCTGCCGGCCATGGTGACGAGCAGCTGCGCCCACTCGAGCGCGCCGCCCTTGGCGCGCGGCGGCGGTCGGATCGACGGGTGCGAGACGTCGTCGGCGAGGCCGTCGGCGAGCTCCTCGCGCAGGCCCGCCGCGAGGTCCGCCCGCTCTTCCGCATCGCTGTCCGTGTACCCGGCGACGTGCAGCCGCACCTCGGTCATCGCCTCGCGACCGTAACCGCAACTGCCTCAGCCAGGCAAGTCAGCGGGCGGCTGCGGCGTACAGCGCTGCGATCGTCTGCGCCTGACCGAGCGCGTCCTCGCGGCCGAGGCGCGGGTCGCCGCCCTGGCGGATCGCCGCCGAGAAGTCCTCGAGCTCGAGCGCGTAGGGGTTCGCGGCCTGCACCGGCACATCCTCGCCGTCGCGCGTCAGGCGCGGCGCCAGCCCGTGCCACGGATCCTCCGCCAGCAGGACGCCCCCTTCCCCGACGACTTCGATGGCGCCGAGCGGCGGGACGTCGAACCCGCAGGCGAAGGTGCCGAGCACGTCGCCGGGGAAGCGCAGCACGCCGGCGAAGCGGCCGTCGACGCCGCCGCGGGCGACGGCCTCGCCGCTGACCCGCTCCGGCTCGCCGCACAGCAGCCGCAGGGCGCTCACGCAGTAGCAGCCGACGTCCATCAGCGCGCCGCCCTCGAGCTCCTCGCTGAGCCGCACGTTGCCGGTGTCGTCGGCCGGCAGGGTGAAGCCGAAGAACGCGCGCACCATGCGCAGCGGCGCGATCTCGCCCGTGAGGCGGACGAGCGCCTCGGTCTGCGGGTGGTAGCGCCACATGAACGCCTCCATCAGCAGCCGCCCGGCGCGGTCGGCGGCGTCGAAGGCCGCCTCGACTTCGGCGGCCCGGCGCGCGAGCGGCTTCTCGCACAGCACGTGCTTGCCGGCCTCGAGCGCGCGCGCCGACCAGGGCACGTGCAGCGCGTTCGGAAGCGGGATGTACACCGCCTCGACGTCGGGGTCGGCGAGCAGCTCGTCGTAGGAGCCGTGCACGCGGGGGATGCCGTGCTCGACCGCGAACGCCTCGCCGCGCTCGCGGTCGCGCGAGCCGACGGCGACGACGTCCACCCCCGCCGCCTCGCGCGCTCCGGCCAGCAGCTTCTCGTTGATGCGGGCGGTGGAGAGGATTCCCCACCGCACCGCGTCAGTAATCCCTCTACGGGCCCTATCTGCCTGTTGCAGCGGCCCGCCTCCGCGAGATCGCGTCGACGCTCGCAGCCACGAGCAGCACCACGCCGTTGACGATGAACTGGGTGCCCGACTGCTGGGTCACCAGCGGCAGGCCGTTGGCGATCACCGCCACCACGAGGCCGCCCGTCACCGCGTCGTAGACGCGGCCGCGACCGCCGAAGAGGCTCGTACCGCCGATGACGGCCGCGCCGACCGCGTACAGCAGCGTCTGCGCGCCCCCCGTGGTGGGCGAGACCGAGTTGTCGCGCGACGCGATCAGGACGCCGGCCACGATCGCCAGCGTCGTACAGATCACGAAGCACGCCGTCTTGATGTTCGGCACGTTGATGCCCGCCCGCCGCGCAGCCTCGGCGTTCCCGCCGACCGCGTAGATGTGGCGGCCGAACGCCGTCCGGCTGAGGACGAACGCCAACCCGACGACCAGCGCCGCGACCAGCGGCACCACCCACGGGATGCCCTGGATCGTGATGATCGCCGTCTCGCGCTGGCGCTCCTGGTTGAGGAGCCACACCGCGATCAGGACGACCGCGGCCAGCGCCCCGACCTTGACGGCCCAGACCGACATCGCCTCGGTCGGCAGGCCCTCCTTCCTGCGCGAGCGGATCCGCATCAGCGTCGCCGCCGCGAACCCGGCGATGACGATGAGCCCGAACAGCCAGCCGAGGACGACCGGCATGTTGTCGTTCATCACCGACAGGATCGCGTCGTCGCGGATCGGGATCGTCCCGCCCTCGCCGATGATCAACAGCATCGCGCCCTGGAGGCCGAGGAAGAACGCCAGCGTGACCACGAAGCTCGGGATCCCGAGCCGCGCCACGAGCAGGGCGATCGCGAAGCCGATCGCCACGCCGGTGGCCAGCGCGGCCAGGAGCGCCACCGGCCACGCCCAACCCTTCTCGGTCAGCGTGGTGGCGAGGATGGCCGCACCCATGCCGGCGGCAAAGCCGGCCGACAGGTCGATCTCGCCCAGCAGCAGGACGAACACCAGCCCCATCGCGAGCACCATGATCGCCGCGCCCTGGTTGATGAGGTTGGCGAAGTTGCCCTTCGAGAGGAACGTCTCGCCCTCCATGATCCCGAAGATCGCCACGAGGACGACGACGCCGATGATCGCCGGCAGCGAGCCCATGTCGCCGCCCTTGACGCGCGTCCAGTACTCGCGCGCCGCCGCGCCGATGCTGCCGCCGGTCTCCTCCTGGATGTCGAACTGCGAGGCGGGCGGGGCCGCGGTGCTCATGCCTCACCTCCTACGTTCGCTGCGGCGACCTCGGGCTTGAGCCCCATGTCGCCCGATCGCCCGGCGGTGATCAGCTCGACCACCTGGCCGTGCGAGACCTCCTTGGCGTCGACCTGCGCCGCCATCTGCCCCAGGTACAGGCACGCGATGTTGTCGGCCACCTGGAACACGTCGTTCATGTTGTGGGTGATGAGGATCACCGCCAGGCCGTTGTCCGCCAGCCGCCGGACCAGGTTGAGCACCTGCTCGGTCTGGGCGACGCCGAGCGCCGCGGTCGGCTCGTCGAGGATCACGAGCTTGGAGTTCCACAGCACGGCGCGGGCGATCGCGACCGTCTGCCGCTGGCCGCCGGACAGGCTCGAGACCTGCTGGCGCAGCGAGCGCAGCGTCCGCACCGACAGCCCGCGCAGCGTCTCCCCGGCCCGCTTCTCCATCTCCGTCTCGTTGAGCGTGATGCCGCCCTTGACCTCGCGCCCGAGGAACATGTTGTGGACGACGTCGAGGTTGTCGCACAGCGCCAGGTCCTGGTAGACGATCTCGATCCCGAGCGCGTTGGCCTGCTTCGGGCCGTGCACCTCGACCTTCTCGCCCTCCCAGAACATCTCGCCGCCGTCGAACGGGTGGATGCCCGCGACCGCCTTGATGAGCGTGCTCTTGCCGGCGCCGTTGTCGCCGACGAGCGCGGTCACCTTGCCGGGGTAGGCATCGAGATCGACGGCGCGCAGCACGTGCACGGCGCCGAAGCTCTTGTCGACCTTCCGCAGGGACAGCACCGGCTGTCCCTGCGGAGACGTTTCCGTCGCGGTCACGGCATCACTCCACGCCGTTCTCGGAGCACGCCTTCTTCAGCGCGGCGGTCGTGCAGACGTCGTCAGCCGCCACGAACCCGTCCGCGACGACGTCCTTGACGCTCTCCTTGGTGATGCCCTGCGGCTCGAGCAGCACCGACTTGACCTGCTCGCCCGTCTCGGTGTCCTCCACCGAGCCCGACGCGAGCTGATCGGCGCCGGCCTGATCGCCCTTGGTCAGCGAGATCGCGAGATCGGAGGCGGCGTCGGCCTCCTTCTTGATCGCCTTGTAGACGGTCATGCACTGGGAGCCCAGCAGCACGCGCTGGAGACCCTCTGCCGTCGCGTCCTGACCGGTGGTCGGGATCTTGTCGGTGTCGCCGTTGCGCTTGAGCACCGCGGCGACCGCGCCGCCGAGGCCGTCGTTGGCCGCCGCCACGCCGACGAAGTTGCCGCCCGCCTTCGTGTACATCTGCTCGAAGATCGTGCCGGCCTTCGTGTTGTCCCAATCCGGCACCGACTGGTCGGCCGCGACCTCGTAGCCGGCGTCGGTGATCGCCTTCTCATAGCCCTGCTTGAACAGCGTCGCGTTGTTGTCGGTCGGCGAGCCGTTGAGCAGCGCCACCGGGCCCGAGTCGTTGCCGCCGTCCTGCATGCACTTGACCAGGCCCTCGCCGATCGTCGTGCCCACGGCCACGTTGTCGAACGACACGTAGTAGTCGGCGCCGCCGCCCAGCGTCAGGCGGTCGTAGTCGATCGCCGGGATGCCCTGGTCCCGGGCCTTCTTGATCACCGTCGCGGCCGACGGCGAGTCGAGGTTGACGAGCATGAGCACCGTCACGCCGCCGTTGATCATCTGGTCGGCGATCGTCGAGAACTTGGCCTTGTCGCCGTTCGCGTTCTGGATGTCGTACTCGACCCCGGCGGCCTCGAACGCCTCACCCAGGAAGCGGCGGTCGGCCGTCTCCCAGCGGGCGGACGACGCCGCGTCGGGCAGGATCACGCCGATCTTGCCCTTGGCCTCGCCGCTGTCGGCGGACCCTCCGCCGCCGCCGTCGTCGTCGTCGTCGCCGCCACAGGCCGCGAACGCGACTGACATCGCGAGCACGGCAGCTACAGCGAAGATGCGTCCCCTCATTCCATCTCCTCCTTCGTGCGCCTCAGGCGCGTGGTTGGCAGAGCATAAGCCGGTCAGGCGGCGCCCGCCGCCAGCCGGGTCGGAAACGCGCGGTCGGCCTCGCTGATGACGAGGGCGATCGCGCCCAGTACCTGCGCCCGCTCCCCGAGCACGCCGGTCACGACCTTCGCGGCCTCGGCGGCGGACGGCAGTGCGGCGCGCGCGATCGAGTCGCGCACGCCGTCCAGCAGGAGGTCCCCGGCCGCCGCGAGGTCGCCTCCCACGACCACGAGCTCCGGGTTGAGCACGTTGATGAGCATCGACACGGCCCGCCCGACGGCCCGCCCGGCGTCCGTGATCACGCGCCGGCAACCGAGATCGCCGGCGCGGGCGAGGTCGAGCATCCGCTGGACCGTGACGTCCTCCCCGTGGCTGCGCCGCAGGAGCTCGACGAGGGCGCCGCTGGCGGCCAGCGTCTCCAGGCAGCCGCGGTTCCCACAGCGGCAGACGAGGCCCTCCGGATCCACGAGGAAGTGCCCGAGCTCCCCCGCCAGCCCGCCGGTCCCCCGGTACAGGCGCCCGTTGAGCAGCAGGCCCGCGCCGATGCCGGAGGCGATCTTGAGGTAGATCAGGTCGCTGGCGTCCTGCCCGGCGCCGAACGCGGCCTCGGCAAGCGCGCCGAGGTTGGCGTCGTTGTCGACGAGGATCGGCACGTCGAGGCGGCGGCGCATCTCCGCGACCGCCGGAACGCCGACCCAGCCGGGCAGGATCGCCGACGAGCCCACCACGCCGTCCTCCTGGCGGATCGGCCCGGGCAGCCCCATTCCGGCGCCGATCACCTGCCCCTCCTCGAGGTTCGCCTCGGCCAGCAGCTCGCCGACCAGCTCGGCCGCGGCGTCCAGCCCCTGCTCGGCCGCGTGGTCGGTGTCGAGCGGTAGCGCCCGCTCGCCGAGGATGCGCGAGGAGAGGTCCGAGACCGCGACCCGCAGGTGGCTGTGCCCGAAGTCGATCCCCACCGCGGCGCCGGCCGACGCGTCGAACGAGAGCAGGATCGGCGGCCGCCCGCCCTGCGTGCCGTGCGCCTCGCCCGGCTCGCCGCGCTCCACCACGAGGCCGTCGGCCTGGAGGTCCGCCACCAGGCTCGACACCGTGGAGCGCGAGAGGCCGGTCCGACGGGCGATCTCGGCACGCGAGATCAGCCCCTGATCGCGCAGCGCGTGGATCACGCGCAGGCGGTTCAGGCGGCGCAGCGCTTCGAGGGAGCCGGCTCGACCCGTGGCCATGGCGTGGCTATCCGACCCGAACCGCACTCGTTTGTCAAGGCCTCGAACGAACCTTGCGGTTTCCTGGGAGACCTTGTCCCGAAATACGGAGAAACCCCCAGGTACGCAAGTTTCTCGCGCGCGCGTCGTTCGAGCCGTCATGCCACTGCTCAGGACTCTTCTCGCGACGCTCGCCGTCACCGCCGGCGTCGCCACGCCCGCGCACGCCGTCGTCGGCGGCCAGGACGCCTCGCCGGGCGAGTACCCCTATGTCGCGCACATCCTCATCGACCGCGCGTTCCAGTGCACCGGCACGCTCGTGACCCCGACCCACGTCGTGACCGCCGCGCACTGCGGCTCGCTGGCTCCCGGCGGCGTCGCCAACGTGCCGATCGGCCAGCCCGGCCAGCTGATCGAGGTCAGCCTGGGCGCCCACCGCACGCCGTCCGCGAGCCTGACCGGCGGCTACCAGTCCGAGGGCGAGAAGCACGTCGCCAAGTCGGTGTCCGTGGCCCCCGGCTGGGCCGGCCTGGGCAGCGTCAGCAGCGACGTCTCGATCGTCGAGCTCCCGACGCCGTCGGCCAACGCGCCGGTCAAGATCGCATCGGCCGCCGAGCGCTCGCTGTGGACGGCGGGCACGATGGCCACGATCGCCGGCTACGGCGTCACCGAGTCGGGCGGCGAGCAGCCCGAGTTCCTCCAGGAGGCCTGGGTGCCGATCACCGCCGACGCGGTGACCGCCGAGGCCTACCCGTACCTGGTCGACGGTGTCGACCCGCTGTTCGGCGGCTTCGAGAGCCGCACCCAGGTCGGGGCCGGCTTCCCGCAGGGCGGCGTGGACACGTGCCAGGGCGACTCCGGCGGCCCGCTGCTCGTCCCCGCCGGCGCCGAGCTGCGCCTGGTGGGCGACACGAGCTACGGCAACGGCTGCGCCGAGCCCGGCTACCCGGGCGTGTACGGCCGCGTCGCCGACGACACGCTGCGCGAGTGGATCCGCACGGTCGCCCCGGGCGCGATCTCGACAGGCACGGTCACCGCCAAGAAGTCCGCCAAGCCGCGAGCGGCGAGCCCGGGCCGCGGCGGCGAGCGCGCATATCGCTGAAGCACTTCCCCACACGCCGTAGGGGGGTGCCCCCGCGCCCCCCTACGGCCACCCTCCCCCCGCACGCGGCTAACCGAAAGCGCCTCCACCGGCTGCCCCGGTGTCGAGCAGCCGGGCCCGGTGCGACGCTTCTTCCATGACCTCCACCCTCCGCCGCCTTCGCTCCGTTCTCTCCGACCTCGTCGCCGAGGACCGCCCGGGCTTCAAGCGCCCGTAACCTGACAGCATCCCGGCGGTGCGCGACGCCGCCGTCGACCTGACATCGCGCCTCGTCGCGATCGACTCCGTGAATCCCTCCCTCGTGCCCGGTGGCGCGGGGGAGGGTGAGATCTCCCGCTTCGTCGCCGGCTGGGCGCAGGACGCCGGCCTCGAGTCCCAGATCCTCGAGGCCACGCCCGGCCGCCCCAGCGTCCTCGTCCGCGCGCCCGGCACCGGCGGCGGCCGCACGCTGCTGCTGTGCGCCCACCTCGACACCGTCGGCGTCGAGGGCATGTCGGCGCCGCACGATCCGCGGGTGGACGGCGATCGCCTCCACGGACGCGGCGCCTACGACATGAAGGCCGGGCTGGCGGGCGCCCTGCTCGCCTGCCGCGAGGCGGCGGGCCGCTCGCTCGCCGGCGACGTGGTGGTCGCCGCGGTGGCCGACGAGGAGCACGCCAGCCTCGGCGTGCAGGAGGCGCTGGAGGCCGTGCACGCAGACGCAGCGGTCGTCACCGAGCCCACCGAGATGGAGGTCGTCGTCGCGCACAAGGGCTTCATGTGGGCGGAGATCGAGGTCACCGGCCGCGCCGCGCATGGCTCGCGCCCGCACGTCGGCGTCGACGCGATCGTGAAGGCGGGCCCGGTGCTCGTGGCGCTCGGCGAGCTCGACGCCGCGCTCGGCGACCGCACGCACCCGCTGCTCGGCCGCGGCTCGGTCCACGCCTCCCTGATCGAGGGCGGGGCCGAGCTGTCGAGCTACCCGGCGCGCTGCGTGATCGGCCTCGAGCGCCGGACCCTGCCGGGCGAGAGTGCCGCCGAGGTCGAGGCCGAGCTGGCGGCGATCCTCGCGGCCGACCCCGAGCTGGTCGCCGAGCAGCGCACGCTGCTCGTTCGCGAGCCGTTCGAGGTCGACGCCGGCGCGGCGGTCGTCGAAGCCGTGCGCGGGGCCGCCGCCGGCGTGCTCGGCAGCGCGCCGGCCATCGGCGGCGCGAGCTACTGGGCCGACGCCGCGTTCATCGCCGCCGCGGGCATCCCGACGGTGATGTTCGGCCCGGGCGGCGAGGGCGCCCACGCGGTCGAGGAGTGGGTGAGCATCGCCGACACGGAGGCCGTGGCGCGCACGCTCGTCGAGGCCGCCGCGCGGCTGTGCGGATGAGGGTGCTCGTCAACCCGCACCTGCGCCTCGGCGCCGTCCCCGCGCCGAGCACCGAGGCGCGCGCGTTCCACGCCGCGCTGCCCGGCTACGCGCCGACGCCCGTGCACGACGTCTCGTCGCTCGCACCGGGCGCCGGCGACGTGCGGCTCAAGGACGAATCGGACCGGCTCGGGCTGCCCGCATTCAAGGTGCTGGGGGCGTCGTGGGCGATCGAGCGCGCGCTTCGCGAGCATCCCGATGTCCACACGCTGGTGGCGGCAAGCGCCGGCAACCACGGCCGCGCCGTCGCGCACGTCGCCGCCGCCCGCGGCCTGCGCGCCCGCGTGTTCCTCCCGGCCCGCTCGGTGGCCGCGCGCCGCGAGGCGATCGCCGGCGAGGGGGCCGAGGTGGTGGTGGTCGACGGGACGTACGAGGACGCCGTCGCCGCGGCGACCCGCGAGAGCACCCTCGACGGCCGGCTGGAGATCTCCGACGTGGGCAGCTCGCGCCCCGCGGCGTGGGTCGTCGACGGCTACGCCACGCTGTTCGCCGAGGCCGCCGAGCAGGCCGCGCCCGATGTGCTCGTCGTGCCGGTCGGCGTCGGCTCGCTGGCCGCGGCCGCGGCGCGCTTCGGGGCGCAGGCCGGCGTGAAGGTGGTCGGCGTCGAGCCGGTCGCCGCCGCGTGCCTGACCGCGTCGCTGGCCGCAGGCGAGCCGGTGCGGATCGACACCCCCGGGACCGCGATGGCCGGCCTCGACTGCGCCGAGGTGTCCGCCGCCGCGTGGCCGTCGCTGCGCGCCGGGATCCACGGCACGGTGACGGTTGACGACGACGAATCGGGCGCAGCGATGCGAGCGCTCGCCACCGCGGGCCTGGCGATCGGCGACTCCGGCGCCGCCGCGCTGGCCGCCCTTACCGCGGTGCTGTCCGATCCGGACTGCGCCGCCCTGCGCGACGCGATCGGACTCGGTCCCCACAGTCGTGTGCTGCTGGTCGCCACCGAAGGGCCGACCGACCCCGAGCGGTACGCGGCCGCGGTCGGCTAGCCCCCGTCCTTGAGCTCCTCGACGGCCGCCTGCACCTCCTTGGCAGCCGCTGCCGGGTCCCGGCCGCCGATCACCTCCGCCACCGCGTTGGCCACGGGCTGCTTCTCCGCCAGCTTGCCGACCAGCGCGCCCTGGCCCTGCGCGAACCCCCAGCGCTGGAAGTTCTGCACGCCCTCCCCCAGCGAGGCGATCGACGCGTCGGAGTAGAAGTCGGTCAGCGGGGCCTTGCGGTCGATCCCGCTCTCGAGCTCGCCCCACGCCTTGGCGTACCGCTCGGGATCCTCGGCGTCGCCGGCGCGCACCGGGTACTTGCCCTGCGGCGAGAGCCCGAGCCAGCGCACGTACCCGTCGCTCAGCATGTACTCGACGAGCCGCTCCGCCTCCTCCTTCGGTGCGTCGACCGAGATGTTGAACGTCGACACGGAGCCGAACTGGCTCGGCTCGCCCGTCGATCCAGCGAGCGGGCCGACGAGGCCGCTGTTGCGGGCGAGGTAGGCCGGATCCTCCTTGCACTGCGTGCACGTGGGCCGCGTCTCGTCGCTCAGGCCGGCCAGCCCGTCGAGGAGGAACGGCGACCAGAACAGCATCGCCGCCTGCCCCGAGAAGTAGGCGGCACGCGTGGATTCCACGTCCTGGACGCCCTCGACCGAGTAGTCGCGCGCCAGCTCGGCGTACACGCGCAGCGCCTCCACGCACTCGGGCGAGTCGAACGTCACGTCCGCCGCGGCATCGACGAGCTGGCACCCGTCGGCCAGCGCGATGTGCTCGAACGTCTCGTGCGTGAACCCGTCACCCGGCGCCGTAGCGAGCGCGATGCCCGCCATCCCGTCGCCGTCGAGCTCCTTGGCGGCGGCCACGACGTCGCTGAGCGTCTGCGGAGCATGGAGCCCTGCCTTGTCGAACAGGTCCTTGCGGTAGATGAGCAGCTGCCCCCAGCCGTCGCTAGGCACGCCGACGGCGCGGCCCTGGCTCGACACGAGCGCGAGCGCGCGCTTCGAGAACGTCTCGCGGCCCAGGCGGTCGATGACCTCCTCGGCGGCGCCCGGGTCGAAGACGCCCTCCGCGGCATAGCGGTGCGCGTGCGGCATCCCCGTCGACAGCACGACGTCCGGCAGCTCGCCCTGCGCCTGCGCCTTGCGGATCATCCGCGGCAGGCTGTCCTCCGGGATCGGCAGCTGCTCGACCTTGATCCCCGTGGTGCGCGTGAAGTCGCCGAGGATCGCCTGCGTCGCGGCGAGGCGGTCCGCCTGGTGCTCGTGGTTCCAGACCGTGAGGGTCTCTCCGCTCAGCGGAACGGGATCGTCGCCGCCGCAGCCGGCGGCGGCGAGAAGGACGACCAGCACCACGAGTAGCCGCCGTCGCATCGCCTGCCGACCTTAACCGACCTGCGGCAGCTCTTCCGAGTGCAGGATGTCGACGACCGCGGCGGCCGTCCACGAGAAGTGGTCGCTGCCCAGCCCTTCCCCGCTCAGCGGGTCGAAGTACTCCCGCAGCCCGGCCCCCTCGACGAGCTGGACGGTTCCCTGCTCGAGCCGGCGAGCCGGCTCCATGAGGTCGTGGCCGCGGAGCCCGCGGGCCAGCAGCCAGTTGAGGTTCGCCCACACCGGCCCGCGCCAGTAGCGGCGCCGGTCGAACGCCGGGTCGAGGAGGTCGAAGGACGCGACGCCGACGCCGCCCGGCGCCCAGAAGTGCGGCGACTCGAGGTCGGCGGCCAGGCGCCCGGCGACGGCGGCCGGCAGGTCCGGGTCGAGCAGCGGGGCCAGCGAGCCGATCGTGCGTGGGTCGAGCAGCGCCCCGGAGCGCAGGTCGCGCGCGCGGAAGCGCTCGCCGTCCCACAGCCGCGAGCGGAGCGCCGCCCCGATTCCCGCCGCGGCCTCGCGATACGGCTCCGCGTCCTCCCCCACGCGCGCGGCGATCTCCGCCAGGGCATGGGTCGACCACAGCCAGATCGCGTTGAACAGCGGGTCCTCGACGAGGAACTGGCTCTCGCCATCGTCGGCGTAGCCGGCGTCGCGGTAGGCGCGCGCGAGGTGCACGAAGCGGTCGTACGCCGCGTCGCTCGGCCGCTCGGTGGGGTCGACGTGCCGCCGGTCCCGGCGCTCGTACGGCTCCACGCCGTGCGCCGGCAGTTCCACCGCGGCGAGCGGCGCGTCCCAGGCCGGGCTGTCGTCGAGCCCGGACTCCCACGGGTGCACGATCGCCGCCAAGCCCCCGCCGCCGAGGTCGCGCCGCCCGGCCAGGTACTGGTGCTGGGCGACCAGGCGATCGAACACGCGCCGCAGGAACGCGTCGCCGGCGCCGCGCTCGGCGACCTCGAGCGCGGCCCGCGCGTGCAGCGGCGGCTGCGTTATCCCGGAGGTGCGCCCGCCCCAGAACGCCGGGCCGGGGAAGTAGGCGTCCTCGGGCACGTCCGGGTGGAAGACGATGTGCGGCACCCGCCCGTCGTCCCACTGGCCGGCCAGCAGCGACTCGAGCTCGGTCGCGGCCCGCGCGGGGTCGAGCCACGACCAGCCGATGGCGATGTACGCGGCGTCCCAGCCCCACTGGTGCGGGTACTGGCGGCGGGACGGGACCGTGGAGGCTCCCGTCCAGTTCTGCGCCAGCACGGACTCCGCGCTGCCCGCGAGCGTCATCCCTTCTCGGCGCCCCGCGTGAGCCCCTCGGTCATCAGGCGCTCGGCGAACAGGAACAGCACGATGATCGGCACGGTGAGGATCACCGAGCCGGCCATCAGCGTCGTCGCCGGCGTCTCGATGTTGGTGAGCTGGGACACGCCGAGCGACACGGTCCAGTTGTCGCGCTCCTCCTGGAGGAACAGCAGCGCGAACAGGAACTCGTTCCAGGCGATCATGAACACGAACAGGCTGGTGGCGGCGATCGCCGGCACCGCCAGGGGCAGCGTGATCTTGCGGATGACCTGGAGCCGTGTGGCGCCGTCCACCTCCGCCGCCTCCTCGAGCGACACCGGCACCGTCTCGAAGTAGTTCCGCAGCATGTAGACGCAGAGCGGCAGCGTCTGGGCGACGTAGACGATGACCAGCACCCACAGCTCGCCGCGCAGCTCCAGCTTCGAGAAGGCCACGAACAGCGGGATGGCGAGGAGGATGGGCGGGAACAGGTAGACCGACAGGAACATGAAGTGCACCGTGCGCTTGCCGAAGAACTCGAGCCGCGACACCGCGTAGGCGCCGAGCACCGACACCGCGATCGTGACCAGCACGGTCCCCAGGCCCAGCAGCGCCGAGTTGATGAGGAAGCGGACGAAGCCCAGTCCGCCGTCGTCCGTCGGCTTCAGGACGCGCTCGTAGGCGTCCGTCGTGAGCTCGTTGAGCCCGATCCAGATCTGCCCCGGCGACTCGATGATCTCCGAGATCTCGCGCATCGAGAGCAGGACCATGTAGTAGAAGGGGAAGAGCGTGATGAGCACGAAGAACGCGATCCCCAGCGGTCGCAGCACGCGCAGCGCGGCGACCTCGATGTGGTAGCGCGACCAGCGTTTGCGTCTCATGTCTCGCGGTCCCTCTCGCCGAAGAACTTGAGGTAGACGAGCAGGAAGACGGCGAGTACGGCGGCCATGAACATCGCCACCGCCGCCGACGCCCCGACGTCGTTGCGCGCCTGGAGCAGCGAGTAGACCTGGGTGGCGAGCACCTCGGTTCCCGCGCCTCCGCCCGTCAGCAGGTAGATCTCGTCGAACGCGTTGAACGTCCAGATGAAGCGCAGGACGGCGATCAGCGCGATCACGCCCAGGAGCTGGGGCAGGATGATGTGGCGGAACACCTGCGTCGGCGTCGCCCCGTCGACCCGCGCCGCCTCCTCGATGTCGGCCGGCACGGCCTGGAGCCGTGCGAGCAGGAACAGGAAGGCGAAGGGGAACGACTTCCAGGCTTCGAAGAGGATGACCATGAGCAGGGCGGTGGGCACGCCGATGCTCAGCCCGAACACCGTGATGTTGCCCTTCTCCTGGCTCAGGAACGGGATCGGCGAGTCCCAGCCGAGCACGTCCGTGCCCACCGCGTTGACGAAGCCGAGCTGCGGTGAGAGCAGCACCTGCCAGATGAAGGCGATCGCCACCACCGGCGCCACGTACGGCAGCAGCAGCACGCCGCGGACGAAGCCCCGGCCGGGGAACGAGCGCCGCACGAGCAGCGCGGCGACGAGCCCGAGCACGACCGCCCCGAGCGTCCCGAAGACCGAGTAGAAGAGCGTCGTGCGAGCGGCCGCCAGGAAGTCGGAGGAGTTCAGCAGCAGGTCGTAGTTGCGCAGCGTGTAGTCGCCGCCGAGCACGTCGAGCCGGCGGATCTGGAGCAGCCGGATGCGCTGGAACGAGAGGATCAGCGCCCACACGACCGGCAGCACGACCATGACCAGGACGACGATCACGGTCGGCGACACGAGCGCCACGCCGGCGCGCGAGTCGCGCCGCGCGCGGGTGTCCCGCGCGCGGCGCCGGCTGCGTGGCGCAGCCTCGACAGGGACGGGAGCGTCCACCGTCCTACTCCAGCCCCGCCTTGAGCTCCTCGGTGGTCTCCTGCACCTCCTTGGCCGCGTCCGCCGGGTCCTTGCCGCCGATCACCTCCGACACGGCGTTGGCCACCGGCTGCTCACCCGACAGCGCGCCGACCAGCGCCCCCTGGCCCTGAGCGAACCCCCAGCGCTGGAACTGCTCGACGCCCTCGCCGAGCGACGCGAGCGACTCCTCGGAGTAGAACTTGCTCAACGGCGCCTTCTTGTCCACGCCGCTCTCGAGCTCGGCCCACGCCTTCTTGAACTTCTCGGGGTCCTCCGAGTCGCCGAAGCGGACCGGGTACTTGCCCTGCGGCGAGAGCCCGAGCCACCGCACGTAGCCGTCGCCCATCATGTACTCGACGAGCTGCTGGGCGTCCTCCGTCGGCGCGTCGACCGTGATGTTGAACGTCGACACGGAGCCGAACTGGCTGGGCTCGCCGGTCGAGCCGGCCAGCGGGCCCACGAGGCCGCTGTTCTTGGCCAGGTACGCGACGTCCTTCTTGCACTGCGGGCACGTCGGCCTGGTGTCGTTGCGCAGCCCGGCCATGCCGTCGAGCAGGAACGGCGACCAGAACATCATCGCGGCGCGCCCGGCGAAGTACGTCGCCCGCGTCGAGTCGACGTCCTGGGCGCCCTTGACCGAGTAGTCCTTCGCGAGGTCGCCGTACCACCGCAGCGCCTCGACGCACTCGGGCGAGTCGAAGGTCACCTCGCCGGCGTCGTCGGTGAGCTGGCAGCCCTGGGCGAGCGCGATGTGCTCGAACGTCTCGTGGGTGAACCCGTCGCCCGCGGCCGTGGCGAGCGTGATGCCCACCCTGCCGCCGCCGTTGAGCTGCTCGGCGGCCGCCTTCACGTCGTCGAGCGTCTGCGGCGCGTCGAGGCCCGCCTCGTCGAACAGGTCCTTGCGGTAGATCAGCAGCTGGCCCCAGCCGTCGCTCGGCACGCCGGTCGCGACGCCGTCGCGGCTGACGAGGTCGAGCGCCTTGTCCGAGAAGGTGTCCGCCCCCAGCTTGTCGACCACCGCCTGGGCCGCCTCGGAGTCGAAGATCTCCTCCGCGGCGTACTGGTGCGACTGCGCCGTCGGCGTGGCCAGCACCACGTCCGGCAGCTCGTCGGCCGCCGCTGCGTTCGTCATCAGCGTCGCCAGCTGGTCCTCGGGCACCGCGACCTGCTTGGTCTTGATTCCCGTCTTCTGCGTGAACTCGTCGAGGATCGCCTGGGTGGCGGCCATCCGGTCGGGCTGGAACTCGTTGTTCCAGACGGTCAGGGTCTCACCGCTCGCCGATCCGCCCCCGCCGCCCCCGTCGTCGTCGTCACCACCACATCCGACCGCCACCACGGCCGCCACCGCCAGCATCGCCGGCCCTGCCCATCGCGTTCTCACCGCACTCCTCCTCCTGGATCGAAGCCGTTGTACGTCAGCGCCACCTTGACCGCCTCCCTCGGGTTCTCGTCGAGCCACGCGTACGCCTCGACGGCCTGCTCGAACGGGAATCGCCGGACCGGGAGCTCGTCGACCCGCAGCACGCTCGCGTCGAGCAGGTCGACGACCGTTCGCATGACGCGCGCGCGGTCCCAACCCGGGCCTGAGCGATGCGGGGCGCCCCACGCGCCCATGCTCGAGACCATGTCGAGCCGGTTGTGGTGCCACTCCTCGCCCAGCCGCAGCTGGGGCGCGCCGCCCTGGTAGAAGCCGACCGTCACCACGGTGCCGCCGAGGGCGACGGCGGCGACCGCGTCGTGCAGGCCGGCCGCGCTGCCGGACGTCTCGATCGCCGTGTCCACTCCGCGCCCGGCGCGCTTGATCGCGGCCCCCGCCCCGTCCTGCTCCGCGCCCGGGTCGATCGCGGCGTGGGCGCCGAGCTGGAGAGCCAGCAGCCGCCGGCTCTCGACCGGGTCGACGGCCGTGATGTGAGCCGCGCCCGCGAGCCGCGCCATCTGCACCGTGAGCAGTCCGATGGCGCCGAGGCCGACCACCGCCACGTGGTCGCCCAGCTTGAGGCGCGCGTCGTGGACCGCGACGAGCGCCACCGCGCCGAGGCTCACGAACAGGGCCCATGGCGGCGGGTCGGTCGCCGGGAGCTTGACGATCGGGTAGGCGACGCGCGACTGGGCGTCGAGGTCGAGCACCGCGGTCTCGGCGTGCGGCGCTCCGGCGTGGACGAGGTCGCCAGGTTGAAGCTCGCGGACCGCGTTGCCGACCGCGTCCACGCGGCCCACCATCTCGTAGCCGAGGGACGCCGGGTACAGCGGCCGTGGCGGGTCGGGGCGCACGAAGGCGCGAAGCTCGCGGTCGAACTCGCGCTCGGCGAACGCGGAGCTGCCCCGGTAGAGGCTGAGCTCGGTCCCGAGGCTCACGCCGCTGATCAGCGCCCGTACGCGGACGTCGCGCGGCCCGAGATCCGGCGTGTCCTCGTCGCGCAGGCGCAGCGAGCGTGGTCCTTCGAGCACGAGCGCCCGGGGCACTCGGATCCTCCTCCCGGGTCGTGGGGCGCGGCGAGCGTAAACAACATGCCGAGGCCGTGCAAGCAGAAGGTTCCCGCCGGGTGCGTCGCACCGCACACTTCTGCCTAATCGTCAAGCGCAAGTCCGGTAGGGTGCGTCACCATGGCCGCCGCGCCGCTGTCCATGCCGGTCTCCGCGGGCGGCGTGCTGCGGCTGATCCGCGAGGGACATGCCGTCACGCGCACGGACGTCATGGACGTCACGGGCCTCTCCCGCTCGACCGTGATGCAGCGGCTCGCGGTCCTGCTCTCGGCCGGGCTGCTGGTCGAGTCGCCCGAGGCAGGCCCGTCGAGCGGCGGCCGCCGCCCGGCGGCGCTGAGCTTCAACGAGGGGATGGGCGTCGTGCTCGCCGGGGACCTCGGCGCACGCCACGGCCGCCTCGCGGTGTGCGACCTCGCCGGCGAGTCGCTGGCCGAGCGCGAGGAGCCGATCCGCATCGCCGACGGGCCGGAGCCCGTGCTCGAGTGGGTCGCCGGGCGCTTCGACGAGCTGCTCGCCGAGACGGGCCGCGATCGCGACGACGTGCTGGCGACGGCGATCGGCGTCCCGGGGCCGGTCGACTTCCCGTCGGGGCGGCCCGTGAACCCGCCGATCATGCCGGGCTGGGACGGCTACCCGGTCGCCCGCCATCTGCGGGAGCGGTTCGGAGCGCCGGCCCTGCTGGAGCGCGACGTCCACGCGATGGCGCTCGGCGAGCACCACCGCCACTGGCGCGACCTCTCCCACCTCGTGTTCGTCAAGGTCGCGACGGGGATCGGCGCCGGCATCATCGCGGACGGCGAGCTGCTGCGCGGCAACCACGGGCGGGCGGGCGACATCGGACACATCCGGGCCATCCGCGAGTCGGACATCATGTGCTCGTGCGGGAACCGGGGCTGC
This sequence comes from Solirubrobacteraceae bacterium, assembly GCA_035717845.1. Taxonomy (GTDB): domain Bacteria; phylum Actinomycetota; class Thermoleophilia; order Solirubrobacterales; family Solirubrobacteraceae; genus DASSUW01. Next base: position 1,822 of record DASTIC010000366.1, on the reverse strand, counting down.
GTCGCCGTGCTGGCCTCGGGCGGCGCGCTCGTCCGCCAGCTCGCCGACGAGGGCTTCGACGTCTCCTCGCCGGCCGACGTGGTGGACCTCGTCCGCCGCGGGCGCGCCGTGCCGATGAACCACGTGCGCGAGGCGGGGCGCGTGCTCGGCGCCGCCCTGGCCGCGGTGGTCAGCGTCGTCGCCCCGACGATGATCGTGATCGGCGGGGAGCTGGCGGAGGCGTCCGAGCCGCTGCTGGCCGGCATTCGCGAGAGCGTCTACCAGCGCGCCTCGGCGCTCGCGACCCGCGAGCTGCGGATCCTCACGAGCCGCCTCGGCGCGAGGGCCGGCGTGGTCGGCGCCACGACGCTCGCGCTCGACCACGTGCTCGAGCCGGCCAACGTCGACGCGCTGCTCGTGGCGCGCGGCCTCGCCGTGTGATGCGGCTCGCCATCCAGGAGCACCTCGTCTCGGGCCTCGAGGAGGCGCTCGAGGCGGGCTTCGACGGCCTCGAGCTGCGCGACGCCGACCCGGCCCGCGACCTGGCGGCGCTCCGCGGCCGCGCGTGGACGTCGTGCCCGGATCTGGACGGCTGGCTCGGGGACTTCGACCCCGGCGCCCGCCGCCGCGCCGTCGACCGCCTCCGCGGCCAGCTCGAGGGCGTCGCGGCGCTCGGCGGGGTCGGCGCCGTCACGCCGGCCGCGTGGGGCATGTTCACCCGCCGGCTGCCGCCCTTCGAGGAGCCGCCGCGCTCGCCCGCCGAGGACCGCGAGGTGCTCGTCGAGGGCCTGGCGGCGCTGGGCGAGCACGCCGCCGAGCTCGGAGTCGCGCTGCTGCTCGAGCCCCTCAACCGCTACGAGGACCACATGGTCAACACGGTCGCCCAGGCCGCCGCGCTGATCGCCGACGCCGGCTCGCGCGGGCTCGCGATCCTCGCCGACACCTACCACATGAACATCGAGGAGGACGACCCCTGCGCGACGCTCGCCGCGCACGCGCCGCTCCTCGGCGCCGTCCACCTCAGCGACTCAAACCGCGCCCAGCCGGGCACCGGCCACGTCCCGTTCGACCGCATCGTCGCCACGCTCCGCTCGGCGGGCTTCGACGGGGTCCTGTCTGTCGAATGCCGCCTGCGCGGCGAGCCCACCGACGCCGTCCGCGAATGCGGCGCCTACCTGCGCTCCCTCGTGGGATGAGCCGGCTGGCCGTCCTTGCGCTGGCCGCAACGCTCGCGGGCTGCGGTAGCGATCGCGATACCGACGCCGAGCTTCTCGCGGCCGCCGCGGCGAACGACGTCGAGCGCGCGGCCGAGCTGATCGACGACGGCGCCGACGTCAACGCCAGGGACGCGTCGCAGGAGAGCGCGTACCTGATCGCGACGAGCGAGGTGGGCGACGATCCGCGGCTGCTCGAGCTGACGCTCGACAACGGCGCCGACGTCGACTCCAAGGACCGCTTCAACGGCACCGGCCTGATCCGGGCCGCCGAGCGCGGCCACGTGCGCATCGTGCGGCGGCTGCTGGAGACCGGCATCGACGTCGACCACGTCAACCGCCTCGGCTGGACCGCGCTGCTCGAGGCGGTCGTCCTCGGCGAGGGCGGGCCGGCGCACACGGAGACGGTCCGCGCGCTGGTCGGCGCCGGAGCGGACGTGAGCATCCCGGACGGGGACGGCGTCACGCCGCTCGCGCACGCCCGCGAGCGGGGCTTCGAGGCGATCGTGGCGATCCTACGAGCGCCGTAGCGCGGCCTGGGCGGCGTGGTAGCCGCACATGCCGTGGACCCCGCCCCCCGGTGGCGTCGACGACGAGCAGATGTACAGCCGCGGGTCGGGCGTCGCGTA
>DASTIC010000365.1:0-8724 GCA_035717845.1 Solirubrobacteraceae bacterium | reverse complement strand
AACCCGGTCCCGCTCGCCGACGCGCCCGCCGCCGACCCCGACGCGAAACTGGTCGTCGCCGCCGGCCGCCTCAACCTCCAGAAGGGCTTCGACCTGCTCGTCCCCGCCTTCGCGGCCGCGTCCCGCCGCCATCCCGGGTGGCAGCTGCGCATCTACGGCAGCGGGCCGGAGCGCGCCCGCCTCCAGGCGCAGATCGACGACCTGGCGGCCGGTGACCGGATCGCGCTCCTCGGCCGCTCCGACCGGCTCGTCGACGCCATGTCGGAGGCCTCGGTCTTCGCGCTCAGCTCGCGCTGGGAGGGCTTCCCGATGGTGCTGCTGGAGGCGATCGCCATCGGCCTTCCCGTGGTCAGCTTCGACTGCCCCACGGGCCCGCGCGACATCGTCGGCGACGGCCACGGCGGCGTGCTCGTGCCGCCTGAGGACGTGGACGAGCTCGCGGCGGCGCTCGACGGGCTGATGGCCGATCCGGCCCGCCGCCACGCACTCGCCGCCGCGTCGCGGCGCCGCGCCGCCGACTTCGAGCTGGCCGCCGTGGGCGCCCGCGTGGAGCGGCTGCTCGCGCAACTCAGCGCCCGGGAACCGGGCGGCGGCCCGCTAGGCTCCGACGGCCTTGACGAGCGGGTTGAGCGATAGAGGGGCGCCCCCGGTGACCGCGCCCACACGACCCGCGGCCCGGAGCCCGGCGCCGGTGGACCTCGCGGTCGTCGTGGCCACCGCCCCGGCCGGCGACGGTCCGGCGGCACTCGCCCCGCTCGAGGACGGCACCGTGCTCTCGCGGCTCGTGGCGCAGCTCACGCGCCTCGGCGTGCGCCGCACGGTCGTCTTCACGCGTCCCGAGTGGCAGCGCGACGTCGCTTCGGCCCTCGGTGACGCCGCCGACGTCCGCGCTCCCGGCTCGCCGGCCGGCGAGCTGCACGCGGTGGCAGAGCTCGCGCGCGCAGCGGCGGGTCCCGTGCTGCTGGCCTACGGCGATCTCGTCACGCACGCGAGCGCGCTCGAGGGCCTGATCGTCGACCCCAAGGTGAGCACCGCCGTGCTCGCGGGCGGCCGGCGGCGGCACATCGCCTTCCGCATCCAGGCCAGGCGCGGCCGCGTGATCGCGGCCGCCACGCCGTACCACACGGTCCGCCGGGCGAACGCGACGTTCCTCGGCGTGCTGCGCGTCGCCCCCGCGGAGCTCGCCACGCTGGCGTCGGCCGCGGACCGGCTCGCCGACCTGGTCGGCGACGTCCCCGGCGCCTGGGAGGAGGAGCTGGTCCGCAAGGCGGCCCGCTGGCGGCTGCTGATGGCGCGCTCCGAGGACGTCCACGAAGGCGACGACGACGGCGACGACTACGCCGCGCCGGACGAGTCCGAGGAGCCGGCCGAGGCCGAGGGTGACGGCACGCTCGAGGGGCTCGACGAGGAGCACGAGGAGCTGCTCGCCAACCGCCTCGCCGCGGCGCCGCGCGACACCGTCGCGCTGCTGCTGCTCGGGCTCGTGCGCGGCAACGCGCCGGTGCAGGCCGTGTACCTGCGGCGGCTGTTCTGGTCGCGCCCGCTGTCGACGGCGGCCGCGGGCCGCACCGGGGCACGGATCGCGGAGCTCGACGAGGACCGCCTGCTGCTCGACTCGGCGGTCAAGGGCTCCGACGGCTTCTTCACCACGTTCTTCGTCTCGCCCTACTCGCGCTTCATCGCCCGGTGGGCGGCGCGCCGCGGGCTCACGCCGAACCAGGTCACGCTCGCCTCGCTCGTGATCGGCGTGCTGGCCGCCGCGGCGTTCGCCGCCGGCGAGCGCTGGGGGCTCGTGGCGGGCGCCGTGCTCCTCCAGGTGGCGTTCACGACCGACTGCGTCGACGGGCAACTCGCCCGCTACACGCGCCAGTTCTCGAAGTTCGGCGCCTGGCTCGACTCGATGCTCGACCGCACGAAGGAGTACCTCGTGTTCGCCGGCCTGGCCATCGGGGCGAGCCGCGCCGGCGACCCCGTCTGGCTACTCGCGTGCAGCGCGCTGGTCCTCCAGACCGTCCGCCACACCTCCGACGCGTCGCACGCCTCCCTCCAGCGCGAGGGGACCGGCGCCGTGCGCCAGCCGCCGCTCGAACAGCCGCTCGACCACGCGGGCGCGGCCGCCGAGGCGCGTCGCACGACCGCCGCCCCGCCGCCGCGGCAACGCACGTTCGCGGCCCGCGTGCTGTCGCTGTGGGCGCGGCTCGACGACGTGCGGGTGGTCCGGTGGCTCAAGCGCATGGCCGCCTTCCCGATCGGCGAGCGCTTCGCGGTCATCTCCATCACCGCGGCCCTCTTCACCCCGCGCGTGACGTTCATCGCGCTGCTCGCCTGGGGCGGATTCGCGATCGCCTACACGCACAGCGGCCGGATCCTGCGGGCGATCCGATGACCGTGGCTGCGGCACCCGAGCTTCCGCGCGTGTTCCGCGACGACGGGCCCGCGGCGCGCGCGCTCGGCCGCGTCCTCGGCCCGTTGATCCCCGCGCCAGGGCCGGCGCTGGCGCTCGCCGGCCTGGCGCCGCTGCTGGCGGTCGCGGCGCTCGGCGGCGCCGACGTGCCGCTTGCGGTGGTGGCGGCGGTGCTGGCCTGGGCCGTGCTCGCCGGGAGCGCCGCGCGGGGGCGTCCGGCACGCAAGGCCGTGTGGACCGAGCCGCCGCTCGTGCGGCTGACCGAGTACGTGGCCTTCGTCTGGCTGGCGGCGCACGAGGGCTCCCACGCGCTGCCCGCCGCGTTCGCGCTGATCGCCGCGCTGGCCTTCCACACCTACGACCTCCCCTACCGGCTCCGCCACCAGGGCGCACTGCCGCCCGCGTGGCTCAGCCTGCCCGGCTGGGAGGGCCGCGTCGCGATCGCCTTCGCCCTGCTCGCGCTCGGGGCGCTGCCCGCCGGCTTCTACGTGGCCGCGGCCCTGCTCGGCGCGGTCTTCGTGATCGAGGCGGGCGTGAGCTGGCTCGCGTACGGGCGCGGCGCCGAGCCGGATCCCTACGACGACGAGGGGGAGGACGAGCCGTGATCGGGATGGTGCTCGCCGCGGGCGCGGGGAAGCGCCTCGGCCACGAGACGGCGGAGCTGCCGAAGACGCTGCTGCCGGTGGACGGGGACCGGACGATCCTCGACGTCGCGCTCGGCAACTTCGCCACCGTCGGGCTCGAGCGCGCCGTCATCGTCACCGGCTATGCGCACGAGCGGCTGGCCGAGCGCGCGGGCGACCTCGAGCGCCGCCACGGGCTCGCGCTCGAGCTCGTGTACAACCCGAAGGCGCTCGAGTGGAACAACGCCTACTCGCTGTGGTGCGCGCGCGACGCGTTCGGCGAGGGCGTGCTGCTCGCCAACGGCGACACCGTTCACCCGGCCTCGGTCGAGGAGGCGCTGCTCGCCTCCCGCGGGCCGGAGGTGCTGATCGCGGTCGACGACGTCAAGCCGCTCGGCGAGGAGGAGATGAAGGTCCACATCTCGCCCGAGGGCTACCTGGACCGCATCAACAAGGCGCTCGACCCCGCCACGGCGCAGGGCGAGTACATCGGCGTGACGCTGATCGAGCCGGCCGCCGCGGCCTCCCTGGCCGACGCTCTGGAGGCCACCTGGCGACGCGATGCGCAGCTCTACTACGAGGACGGCTTCCAGGAGCTCGCCGACCGCGGAGGGCGCGTGGGGACGGCGCCGATCGGCGCGGTCGAGTGGGTCGAGGTCGACGACGCGCGCGACCTCGAGCGGGCGCGGGAGGTCGCGTGCCGCTGCTGACCCGCATGGTCGGCACGCCGCTCGAGGTCGACATCGGGGCCGGCGCGGTGAAGGACCTCGCGCCGCTGCTCGCCGACCGCCGGATCTCCAGCGGCGGCCACGTCGCGGTCGTCGTCGGCCCCGGGCTCGGCGAGGAGATCGCGGCCGTGCTGCGGCCCAGCCTCGGCAACGGAGAGATCTGGGACGTCGAGGGCGGCTCGGTGCAGGCCGGCGCCGAGCTCGCCACACGGCTGCGGCGCGGCTTCTACGACGCGGTGGTCGGCATCGGCGGCGGCCGCACGCTCGACGTCGCCAAGTACGCCGCGAGCCTCTCCGGCCTTCCGGTGGTCGCCGTCGCCACCAGCCTCGCCCATGACGGCATCGCCTCGCCGGTGGCCTCGCTCGAGGACGACGAGGCGGGGCGCAAGGCGTCGTACGGCGTGCAGATGCCGATCGCCGTCGTCGTCGACCTCGACTACGTGCGCCGCAGCGAGCCGGCCATGCGCCGCTCCGGCATCGGCGACGCGGTCAGCAACCTGTCGGCGATCGCCGACTGGCGGCTCGCCGAGCGCGAGCGCGGCGAGGCCGTCGACGGCGTCGCCGTCACCTTCGCGCGCATCGCCGCGACCTCGATCGTCCACCGTCAGGACGGCATCGAGGACGACGCGTTCCTGATCGCGCTCGCCGAGTCGCTCGTGCTGTCCGGGCTGGCGATGGCGACGGCGGGGAGCAGCCGGCCGTGCAGCGGTGGCGACCACGAGATCCTGCACGCGATCGACGTGCTCTACCCCGGCACCGCCCACCACGGCGAGCTCGCGGGCGCCGCCAGCCTCTTCACCTCGTTCCTGCGCGGCGACGAGGGCCTCGCGCGCGGGATCGACGCCTGCCTGCGCCGACACGGCCTCCCGCGCACGCCGGCCGACCTCGGGCTCAGCGACGAGCAGTTCGCGGAGGCCGTTACGCGCGCGCCCGAGACGCGGCCGGATCGCTTCACCATCCTCGAGCACCTGGGGATGGACGAGGCCCGCGCCCGGCGTGCCGTCGCGGAGTTCCTCGATGCCTACGGTCGCTGAGCTGCGCGAGGCCACGCAGCCGGCCTCGATCTTCGAGCGCAACAGCGGCGAGCACTGGGCTGGGAGGCTCTACATGCGGCGGCTGTCGCCGTATGTCACGAGGCTGCTGCTGCGCACGCCGATCAGCGCCAACGGCGTGACGTGGCTCATGATCGCCGCCGGCCTCGCGGCGGCGTGCGTGCTCGCGCTGCCGGGTTTGCTGCCGGCGATCGGCGCGATGCTGCTGATCCAGCTCCAGCTGCTGCTCGATTGCTCCGACGGCGAGGTGGCGCGCTGGCACGACCAGCGCTCCCCGACCGGGGTGTACCTCGACCGGATCGGCCATTGGCTCACCGAGGCGGCGCTGCCGATCGCGCTCGGCGTGCGCGCCGACGGCGGCTGGGACGAGCTCGGCGGCTACACGACGCTCGGCCTCGTGGTCGCGGTCCTGGTGCTGCTCGTGCAAGGGGAGTCGGCGCTCGTCACGGTCGCCCGCGCGGAGTCCGGGCGGCCGCCGGCCGCGGACACCGAGGCGGTCGCCGCGCCGCGCGCCAGCGGGCTGCGGCAGGCGCGCCGGGCGCTGCGGCGCGTGCCGTTCTACCGTGCCTTCGTCGCGGTCGAGTTCACGCTGCTGGCGCTCGTCGCCGCGATCGTCGACACGGCGGCGGGCGACCTCGTGGGCTCCCGCACGCTGGTCGTCGCGCTCGTCGTCGTGGGCGCCGTGACCGCCGCCGGTCACCTGCTCGCCGTGCTCACGTCGGACAGGCTGCGATGACGGCTGCTCTCGCCGCTAGCCTCTTCGTGCTTTGAGCAGCGCGCAAGCCAGCCATCGCACGAGCGAATTCGACGCGGTCACGCACGTCTACGAGCCGCACCGGGTCGGCCTGCCGCCGATCCGACCGTACGTGCGCGAGCTGTGGCGCCGGCGCGAGTTCGCCTTCGAGCTCTCGCGCACGAGCCTGCGCGCGCAGCACTTCGACACCGTGGTCGGCCAGATCTGGCTGCTGCTCAACCCGCTGCTGCTCTCGTGCGTGTACTTCGTGCTCGTGGACATCCTGCGCCAGAAGACCGGCGGCATCGTGTTCTTCGCGCACCTGATGGCGGCGCTGTTCGCCTATCACTTCGTGACGGACTCGCTGCGCCAGGCCGTGAAGTCGGTGACGGGCGGCGGCCGGTTGATCCTCAACACAGCGTTCCCGCGCATCCTGCTTCCCGCCGCGTCCGTCCTCGTGGCTTTGCGGAAGTTCCTGCCGACGGTGTTCGTCTTCATCCCCGTCGCCTTCATCGCCTCGATCCCCTTCGGCGCGCACCTGCTGTGGGTAGTGCCGATCGCGGCGCTGTTCGTCGTGCTGGCGACGGGACTGGCGATGCTCGTCGCGGCGCTCCAGGTCTACTTCCGCGACCTGAAGACCTTCCTCACCTACGGCCTGCGGGTATGGCTGTACGCATCGCCGATCCTCTACTACGCGTCCGAGGTGCCCGACCGCTACGGCTTCCTGCTCGTGCTCAACCCGCTCGCGCCGCTGCTGACGGCGTGGAGCGACGTGATCGACCGCGGACTGTCGCCGGATCCCGCCGACCTCGCGCTGGGCGCCGCCTGGGCGGTCGTCCTCTTCGTCGGCGGCGCCCTGTTCTTCATTTCCCGGGAGCGTGAGTTCGCTGTCCGCCTCTAGGAAGCCGCGGATCCAGGTCGAGGACGTGTCGGTGACCTACCGGACGTCGCTTGAGCGGGCTCCGACGCTCAAGAGCACGCTGCTGCGGCTCGGGCGGCGCCAGCGGGTGATCCGGGAGATCGAGGCCTTGAAGGGCGTCTCGTTCAGCGTGCCGCACGGCAAGGTGCTCGGCGTCGTGGGCGCGAACGGCGCCGGCAAGTCGACGCTCATGCGCACGGTCGCGGGCATCCTCCCGCCGAACTCGGGCCGGGTGGAGGTCAACGGCCGGGTCAGCACGCTGCTCTCGCTCGGCGTCGGCTTCAACCGCCGGCTGACGGGGCGCGAGAACGTCGTCCTCGGCGGGCTCGCCGCCGGGCTCACGCGCGCCGAGCTGCGCGAGAAGTACGACGAGATCGTCGAGTTCGCCGAGCTCGAGGAGTTCATGGACATGCCGATGCGGACCTACTCGTCCGGCATGTACGGGCGGCTCGCCTTCGCGGTCGCCGTCACCATGCACCCGGACATCCTGATCATCGACGAGGCGCTGTCGGTGGGCGACGCCCGCTTCCGCCGCAAGTCGTTCGAGCGGATGCGCGAGCTGTGCAGCGAGGACCGCACGATCCTGCTCGTGAGCCACGCCCTGGCGAGCATCGAGAAGCTCTGCGACGACGCGATCTGGCTCCACAAGGGCCGCATGCAGATGTGGGACGAGCCGGCCGCCGTGATCGAGGCCTACACCGAGTTCCTCGGCATCGCCGACGAGGACCACGAGCCCGACCCGGTGACGATGGAGGACGTCTGAGAACGCTCGCCGCCGCCGGCCCCCTCGAGGGTGCCGCGGTGCTCGCCGCGGCCCTGGCGGTGGGCCTGGCGCTCGTACTGGATGACCGGCGCCGCCGGTTGGCGGCGATGCTCGCGGCGCCCGTCCTCGCCGCGCTGGCGCTCTCGACCCTCTCGACCGAGCTGCCCGCGGCGGGGCCGCGGCTCGCCGCCGGTGCCGCGGCGGGCGTGGTGGCGGTGGTCTTCCTCGCCTGGGTGGTCCACCGGTGGCCGGCGGCGCTCGCGCTGCTTGCCGTGGGCGCTCTGCCGTTCCGGGTGCCGGTCTCGATCGGCGACTCCGCGGCGAACCTGCTGCTGCCGCTGTACGCGGTGATCGCCGCGGGGCTGCTTGCATACTTGTGGCGCGTGCTGCGGTCGGAAGAGGACGAGGAGGACGAGCCGGAGCGCGACCGGGTGCTCACGTGGCTGCGCCGCGCGTTCGCCGTCGTGCTCGTGCTGTACGGCGTCCAGGCGCTCTACTCCACCGACGTCGAGCCGGCGATCAAGAACCTCAGCCTCTTCTACGTGCCGTTCGCGCTGCTCTTCCTGCTGCTGCTCGAGGTGCGCTGGTCGCGGCTCCTGCTCCAGCGCTCGCTGTGGGTGACCGTCGGGCTGGCGCTCGCGTTCGCGGCGATCGGCTGCGTCGAGTTCGCGACCGGCCACCTGGTGATCACCAACGAGAAGGTGGTCGAGGCGAACGACCTGCTGCCGTACTTCCGCGTCAACTCGCTGTTCTTCGACCCGAACATCTACGGGCGCTACCTGGCGCTGACGATGATCCTGCTCGCCGCGGTGCTCCTGTGGACGCGCCGGCGCAAGGAGGCGCTGCTGATCGCCGGCGCGCTCGCCCTGCTCTGGGTCGGGCTCGTGTTCTCGCTCTCGCAGTCGAGCTTCGCGGCCCTCGTGCTCGGGCTCGCCGTGCTCGCCGCGCTTCGCTGGAAGGTGTGGCCGGTGCTGGCCGCGGCGGGCGCCGCGGCGGCGGTGGCGCTCGCCGTCATCGTGTTCGCGCCCGGCACCGTCAACCTCGACACGAACAGCCTCGACCGGGCGACGAGCGGGCGTGCCGACCTCGTCGGCGGCGGCCTGTCGATGGTGCGCGACCGTCCCGTGTTCGGGTTCGGCTCCGGCGCGTTCGAGGAGCGCTTCCGGGAGCGCGAGGACGTCAGCTCCGAGAAGGTGGCCGCCGCCTCGCACACGATCGCGCTGACGGTGGCGGCCGAGCAGGGCATCGTCGGCTTCGCCGCCTACCTCGCGCTCGTGGGGCTTTCCCTCGCGCTCCTCTTCGGGCGCCTGCTGGCGACGCTGCGGTCAGCGCCGTGGCCGGGCGCCGCGGCCGTCGCGCGCGCCGGGCTGGCGGCGGCGTTCTGCGCGCTGCTCCTGCACACGCTCGTGTACGCCGCCTACCTCGAGGATCCCCTCTCCTGGGTCCTGCTCGCGATCGTCGCGGGGCTGCGAGCGCCGCGTGCGGTGGAGCTCGCGTCGGCC
>DASTIC010000364.1:0-12013 GCA_035717845.1 Solirubrobacteraceae bacterium | reverse complement strand
GTCACCGACCACCGCGTCGACGGGCTCACCGTCCACAACCTCGAGTCCGTGCTCGAGGGCGAGCTCGACGCCATCACCGGCGCGCTCCAGGACGCCGAAAAGCGCCGCCGGCTGGAGCTCCAGGCGTCCTGAGGACCCCGCTCGCCCGCACGACGGTCCGCGAGGCGCTGGACTCGGCGCTGATCGCCTTGACGGCGTCGGGCTGCGAGACGCCGCGGCTCGACGCCGAGGTGCTGCTGGCGGCGGCGATGGGGGTGGACCGGGCGGTGCTGATCGCCGACCCGGGCCGGGGGCTCGAGCCGGCGGAGGCGCGGGCGTTCCAGGACGCCGCCCGGCGGCGGGTGCAGCGCGAGCCGGTGGCCTACATCCTCGGGCGCAAGGGCTTCCGGCGGCTCGAGCTGGGCGTCGACCCGCGGGTGCTGATCCCGCGGCCGGAGACCGAGCACGTGGTCGAGGCGGCGCTGGGATTGCCGGCGGGGGCGCGGGTGGTCGACGTCGGGACCGGCTCGGGCGCGATCGCGCTCGCCCTGGCCGACGAGCGGCCGGACCTCGAGGTGCTGGCGACGGAGTCGAGCCCGGGCGCGCTCGCGGTCGCGCGGGCCAACGCCGCGCGGCTCGGCCTGGCGGTCGAGCTCCTGGAAGGCGACCTGCTCGAGCCGGTCTCAGGACCGGTCGACGGGGTCGTTTCCAACCCGCCGTACGTGCGCGCCGGCGAGCGGCTCGCCCCCGAGCTCGGGTACGAGCCGGCCCAGGCGCTGTACGGCGGCGAGGACGGTCTCGACGTCTACCGGAGGTTGGTGCCGGCCGCCGCGCGCGCCGCGTTCGTCGCCCTCGAGATCGGTGCCGGCCAGGCCGCCGACGTCACGACGCTGGTGAGGGAGGCCGGCTTCCAGGCCGTCGAGGTCGCCCCCGACCTCGCCGGCATCGAGCGCGTCGTGGTCGGCCGCCGGTGACGTTCGGCGAGTGCATCGTGTCGGGCGGTGTCGCCCTCTTCCCGGCTGACACCGTCTACGGGCTGGCGTGCGACCCCGAGAACGCCGACGCCGTGCGGCGGCTGTACGAGCTCAAGGGACGGCCGCCGGACAAGCCCGCGGCCGTGATGTTCTTCGACGTCGAGCAGGCGCTGCTGCCGGAGCTCGGGCCCCGCACCCGTGCGCTGATGGAGCGGCTGCTCCCGGGCGCGGTGACGCTGCTCGTTCCGAGCCAGCGCTTCCCGTTGGCGGGCGGGTCCGGCACGCTCGGCCTGCGCGTGCCCGCGATCGAGCCGCTCGGACCCGGGCCGGTGCTCCAGACCTCGGCGAACGTCGCGGGCGGACCCGACGCACGGCGGCTGGAGGACGTCCCGGAGGCGATCCGGCTCGGCGCCGACCTCGTCCTCGACGGCGGCGAGCTCGGCGGAACGCCGTCGACCGTCGTCGACCTGCGGGGCTACGAGGACCGCGGCGAATGGCTGGTCGTGCGGCCCGGGGCGGTGCCGGAGTCGGTGGTACGTTCCCTCGCATGAGCGACCTCACCCCCGACTACTTCGAGCGCCCTCTCGCCGACGTCGACCCCGAGGTCGCCGAGGCCATCCAGGCCGAGCTGCACCGCCAGCAGAGCACGCTGGAGATGATCGCCTCCGAGAACTTCGTCCCCCAGGCGGTCCTCGAGGCCCAGGGCTCCGTGCTCACGAACAAGTACGCCGAGGGCCTGCCGGGGAAGCGCTACTACGGCGGCTGCGAGCACGTCGACGTGATCGAGACGCTGGCCATCGAGCGCGCCAAGGCGCTGTTCGGCGCCGAGCACGCCAACGTGCAGCCGCACGCCGGCGCCCAGGCCAACGCGGCCGTCTACCACGCGCTGCTCGATCCGGGGGACACGATCCTCGGGCTCGCGCTCCCGCACGGCGGCCATCTCACGCATGGCATGAGGCTGAACGTGTCGGGCCGGCTGTACGACATCGCGCCGTACGAGGTCGACCGCGAGACGAGCCGGATCGACATGGACGAGGTCGAGCGGATCGCCAAGGAGCGCCGCCCGAAGCTCATCCTCGCGGGCTGGTCGGCGTACCCGCGGTTCCTCGACTTCGACCGCTTCCGCGCGATCGCCGACGAGGTGGACGCGTACCTGATGGTCGACATGGCGCACTTCGCGGGGCTGGTCGCCGCCGGCCTGCATCCCAACCCGGTGCCGGTCGCCGACGTGGTCACCACGACTGTCCACAAGACGCTCGGCGGCGCGCGCGGCGGCGCGATCCTGTGCCGCGAGGAGTACGCGAGGAAGATCAACTCCGCGGTGTTCCCCGGCCAGCAGGGCGGGCCGCTCGAGCACGTGATCGCAGGCAAGGCGGTCGCCTTCAAGATCGCGGCGTCCGAGGTCTTCCGCGAGCGCCAGCAGCGCACGGTCGACGGCGCCAAGGCGGTCGCAGGCGAGCTGCTCGGCGCCGGCCACGGCGTGAGCGTGCTCACCGGCGGCACCGACGTCCACCTCGTGCTCGTCGACCTCCGCGAGTCCGAGCTCGACGGCCAGCAGGCCGAGGACCGTCTCCACGACATCGGCATCACCGTCAACCGCAACGCCATCCCGTTCGACCCCCGGCCGCCGATGGTCACGAGCGGCCTCCGGGTCGGCACGGCCGCGCTCGCGACGCGCGGCGTCGGCGGCGACGAGTTCACCGAGATCGGCCGCATCATCGCCCGGGCGCTCCAGCCCGGCTTCGAGGACGCCCGCGACGACCTCGCCGAGCGCGTCACCGCGATCGCCGACCGCCACCCGCTCTACGCGAACCTCGGGGTCGGCGCGGCCGTCTGACGGCCCGCGGTCAGCGAGGCCGCGGGCGCGGCAGCCCGGCGACGAGCGGCTCGAGGCCGTAGGCGAACTCGGCGGCCGTCGGGCGGGCGCGCGGGTCCGGGTCGAGCCCGGCCCGCAGCAGCTCGGCGAGCAGGCGCGGGACCCGCCGCGGCAAAGCATCCGGCGCTCGGGTGAGCTGCGGGAAGCGCTCGTCGCCGCGGCGCGGGAACGGGCGCTCGCCGGCGACGGCGTGGTGCAGCGTGGCCGCCAGGCCGAAGACGTCGGCCGGCGGGCCGACGGTGCCGCGGGAGGCGTCGCACTGCTCGGGCGCCATGTAGGCGTCGGTGCCGACCGGCGACCGCAGGCGCGCGGCCTCGGCCACCGGGCGGGCGACGCTGAGGTCGATGAGCCGCGGCGGGGCGCCCATCACCACGTTGTCCGGCTTGACGTCGAGGTGCACCATCCCCTCGGCGGCGATGTAGTGCAGCGCCGACGCCACGTGCAGCCCCAGCGGCAGCGCCTGCTCGAGCGAGAGCGGGCCGTCGCGCGCGATCAGCTCGCCGAGCGCCGGCCCGTCGAGGTGCTCGAGCAGCACGTGGGGGAAGCGCCCGCCGGTGACCGTGTCGAACCCGCGCACCACGACCGGATGGGCGAGGCGGGCCAGCGCCGCGCCCTCGCGCTCGAGGTCGCGCAGCGCGGACGCGGCGGTCGCCTGGTCCGGCCGCAGGACCTTCGCCACTAGCACCGCCAGCCGATGGTCGTCCCAGACCAGGAACACCTCGTAGCGGCGACCGCCCTCGAGGCGGCCCAGGACAGTCCTCCCCGGGGCGATCGAGTCGCCCTCGGCCAGCCCCCAGGTGGGCCGCTCGCGACCGGCCCAGGGCGGAGCGTCGGCGACCGTGGAGAGCCCGGCGACCGCCTCCCGGGTCTCCGCGCCGATCACGCGCCCGGCCCGTCAGCCTCGTCGTCGGCCATCGGCGCGGGCGCCTCGGCCTTCTGCGCCGCGACCGGCGGATCCGGCCTCGTCGACGCCCATGCCAGCGGTCCCGCGAGCGCGAGGACGAACGCCGCGGCCGACGCGGCGACCGCACGTCGCAGCGAGCGCGACACCGGCACCGACCCCGGCTCGTCGCAGAGCGCGAGGAACGCGCGAGCCATCTCGAGCCGTCGCGGAGCGGCGTCGAACTTCGGCTGGACGGGGGTGGGTCGCGACATTGGGATCCACGCGGCAGATGCCCCGACTGCCGCCGCCGCAATCCTTTCGTCGTCGGCGGACGATCCCCTCCGGCGCCGACCGCCCTGCGATCCTGTCCTGCCGGATGCAGGACGACGCGCTCTATGCCGCCATCGTGGCCTTCGCCGCCGCGGCGCTCCTCACACCGCTCGTCGCGCGCCTGGCGAGGCGGGTCGGAGCCGTGGACGCCATGCGCGATCGGGGCCTCGCGCGGGAGGCGACGCCGCTGCTCGGCGGCCTCGCCATCTTCGCCGGCGCGCTCGTGGCGGGGATCGCCTTCCTGCCCGACAACGAGCGCACGCGGGGGATCCTCGTGGCGGCTGCGCTGATCACCGCGGTCGGCGCCTGGGACGACATGCGCGACCTCCCACCCGGCGTCAAGCTCGCCGGCCAGGTCTTCGCGGCGCTCATCCTCGTCGACGCCAACGTCGTCGTCCGCAACATCACGTTCCCGTTCCTGGGCGCGCTCGAGTTCGACGAGTTGGGCGGCCCGCTGACCGTGCTCGGCCTCGTCGCGGTCATGAACGTCGTCAACTTCTCCGACGGCGTCGACGGCCTCGCGGCGGGCGTGTGCGCGATCTCCGCCGTGGCGTTCTCGATCATCGCGTTCGACCTCGGGCGCGACACCGCGGGCGTCCTCGCGGCGCTCACGGCCGGCGCCGCGCTCGGGTTCCTCGTCCACAACTTCCACCCGGCGTCCGTCTTCATGGGCGACTGCGGGTCGAACCTGCTCGGGCTCCTGCTCGGCGCCGTGATCATCGAGGGCTCGCTCAAGACGAACGCCCTGATCGCGCTCATCGCGCCGCTCGTGGTGCTCGCCGTGCCGTTCCTCGACACCAGCTTCGTGGTCGCCAAGCGGATCAAGTACCGGCGGCCGGTCTACCAGGCGGACTCGAATCACTTCCACCACCGCTTCCACCGCATCGGCTTCTCCCAGCGGCGCACCGTCCTCTACCTCTATGCGTGGACGATCACGATGGCCGGGCTCGCGGTCGCGCTGCGCTTCATCCCCTACTCGGACGCGGGCACCCTGCACCCGGGGTGGACCGCCGTGATGGGCGCGTGCTTCGTGGTCGCGCTCGCGGCCAGCGCGTACCTCGTCTACGTGCTCGAGATCCTCAAGCTGCGGCGCCTGCGCGCGTGGCAGCTGCGGCGCACCGATCCCGACACGACCGAGCACGAGATCGACCGCGAGGTCGAGCGCGAGCTCGAGACCGGGGAGTTCACCGCCCTCGGCTGAGGAGAACCTACGGGTAGCCGCACTTGCGGCGACCTGGCGAGCCGGGGTATCGTGCCGGAGACCGATCGACCGACCGCGCACCGCGCGAAGGGAGGTGAGCAGGACAGATGCAGAGCACTCGCCACACGTTCCAGGGCCTCATGCCCACGGACGCCGGCGTGTTCTGGCGTCCGCTCCTGCTCGCGTCCTCGTAGTTCCTCCGGCCGCGGGCAGCACCACTGCCGCCCGTGACCCGCATCGGTCGCACCGCCCCCCGTCAGGCCACGGGCGGCTCCCCATCAATCACCCCCAGGGAGCCCCAAGCAATGCACTCGCTCAACCACCCGGACCTTGCCCGCTCCGTCGTCGCAGAGCGCGTCGAGGCCGCTGAGCGCGCCGCCAGATACGGCCGCTCGCAGCACCCCCCGCCGGTCCGCAGTCGTGCCGCTTACGCGGCCGCGCGCCTCGCGCGCCGGCTGGACATCGCGGCGGCCCGTCGTGCCGTCGCCTGAACGCCTGCCTCGCGGCGCTCCCAGCCGGGAGCGTCGCGTGGCGGTGGTCTACCCTGTCGCGCGCCTCGTGCAGACCGTCCGATTGGAAGACCGCGAGCCGTTCGTGACCGCCGACGGCTCGTCCATCCGCGAGCTGGTCGGCGTGCCGTCCGGCAACGCCGTCAACCAGTCGCTGGCGGAGGCCACGGTGCCGCCCGGCGGCGAGACGATCGAGCACTTCCACCGCGCCGCGGAGGAGATCTACCACTTCACGGCCGGGGCCGGGCGGATGCGGCTCGGCGGCCTGGAGGCCGACATCCGGGCCGGCGACACGGTGGTCATCGCTCCCGGCGTCCCGCACAAGCTGTGGAACACCGGCGAGGAACCGCTCGTGCTGCTGTGCTGCTGCTCGCCGCCGTACTCACACGAGGACACGGTCCTGCTCGAAGAGTAGCCCGGCCCCGGCGTGGGTAGGGGCGGCGGCATGCCCGAGGTGGACCGGCTCACCGGTGGTCCGGGTTACCGCGCGCAGGCCACGGCGCTCAAGCCGTCGATCACGCGCACGATGCTGCTGTTCTTCATCGTCGGCGACATCCTCGGCGGTGGCATCTACGCGCTGGTGGGCGAGGTGGGCGGCGAGATCGGCGGGGCGATCTGGGTCGCCTTCGCCGTCGCCGGGATCGTCGCGGCGTTCACGGCCGCGTCGTACGCGGAGCTGGTGTCGAAGTTCCCGCTGGCCGGCGGGGCGGCGGTGTTCGTGCACCGGGCGTTCCGGACGCCGCTCTTCACCTTCCTGGTCGCGTTCGCGGTGATGTGCTCCGGCGTCGCCTCGGCCGCCACGCTGGCGACCGCCTTCGGCGGCGACTACCTGAGCGAGTTCATCGACCTGCCGACCGTGCTCGTCGGCCTCGTGGTCGTGGCCGTGCTCTCGCTGCTGAACCTGCGCGGCATCAAGGAGTCCGTGACCTTCAACATGGGCTGTACGCTGATCGAGCTCGCCGGCCTGGTGCTCGTCGCCGTGATCGCCGCCGCGTTCCTGTTCGACGGCGGCGGCGACGCCGGCCGGGCGCTGGACTTCAAGGCCGGCGAGAGCCCGCTGCTCCTGGCGGTGGCCGGCGCCTCGCTCGCCTTCTACGCCCTGATCGGCTTCGAGGACTCGGTCAACGTCGCCGAGGAGACGCACGCGGCGCCGCGCGCCTTCCCCGGCACGCTGTTCCTCGGCCTCGGCATCGCGGGAGCCGTGTACCTGATCGTCACGGTGCTCGCGTCGATGGCGGTCCCGACCGACACGCTCGCCGAGTCCGACGGCCCGCTGCTCGAGGTCGTCCAGCTCGGCCCGCTGGCGGTCAGCACCAAGCTCTTCTCGGCGATCGCCCTGTTCGCGCTCGTCAACGGGGCGCTGATCAACCTCGTGATGGCGTCCCGGCTGATCTACGGCATGGCCCAGCAGGGCGTCATCCCGCGGCCGTTCGGGCGCGTGCTCGCGGGGCGCCGGACGCCGTGGGCGGGCATCGCGCTCAGCTCGGCGCTCGCGGCCGTGCTCGTCATCGTGGGCGACCTCGAGACGCTGGCGGACACGACCGTGCTGCTGCTCCTGATGGCGTTCGTGGCCGTGCACATCGCGGTGCTGGTGCTGCGGCGGACGCCGGTCGACCACGAGCACTTCGTCGCGTGGACGGGCTTCCCGGTCCTCGGCGCGCTCAGCTGCGGCGCGCTGATCGTCCAGAAGCTCGTAGAGGACACGGTGATCTTCGCCTACGCGGGCGGGCTGCTCGCCTTCGGGCTCGTGCTGTGGTTCATCGCCCGCGCCGCCTCCGGACCGGCCGAGGAGGTCGACCCGGAGCAGCTCGCCGGCTAGCGCATGAGCTAGCTCTCGAGCGTCGTCTCGACGGTGATCTCGCCGACGGCGCCGAGCGCGCGCGAGATGATGCAGTTCTCGCGGGTTGCCTCGGCGGTCCGCTGGAGGGTCTCGGCGTCGATGCCCGGGACGCGCGCCCGCGTGGTGAGCGCGATCCTGGCGATCGTCGGTGCCCCGTCGATGTTGCGGATGCTGACCCGCGCGTCGGTGTGGACGAGCTCCGGCACGTGGCCGGCCTCGGACAGGTCGTGCGAGAGCTGCATCGTGAAGCAGCCGGCCTGCGCCGCGCCGATCAGCTCCTCGGGGTTCGAGCCGGCGCCGTCCTCGAAGCGCGACTCGAACGTGAACGGGCCCTCCCAGGCGCCCGATCCCAGCGCCATCGTGCCCTCGCCCTCCTGGAGGTTGCCCCGCCATTCGGCGTTCGCCGTACGTGCCATCTCGTCCTCCCGATCTCGGTGTAGGTCCTTAGCTTGCCAGCATGTGAGCCATCCCTGCATGGCTGCTCCTCGTCGCCGCCGGCCTCGCGCTCGCCGACGCGTCCATCGTCACCCTCGGGCTGCCGTCGGTCATCGCCGAGCTCGACGCGTCGGTGGAGGAGGCGGCCGCGGTGCTCGGCTCGTACACGCTCGTCCTCGCGGTCGCCCTGGCGTTCGCCGCCCACGTGCGTGCGTCGCCGCGGGCGCTCGCCGCCGGCGGCTCGCTGGTCATCGCCGCCGCGTCGCTCGCCTGCGGGATCGCCGGCTCGCTCGGGCTGCTGCTCGCCGCCCGGTCGCTCCAGGCGGCCGGCGCCGCCGCCCTGCTGGTCGGCGCGTTCGCGCTCGTCGACGGCGGCGGAGCGGGGCGTCGCGCCTGGACCGCGGCGGCGATCTTCGGCTTCGCGGCCGGCCCCGTCCTCGGCGGCGTGCTGACGCAGGCGATCGACTGGCGCGCGATCTTCCTCGCCCAGGTTCCCGTCGCGATCGCGGCGGCGGTCGCCGCGTGGCGATCGCGGGCGGTGATCCGCGAGCCCGCGCCGACCCCGGCGGCGTCGTGGCCCGCCGGTCCGGCCGTCGCGCTCGCGCTGCTCTCCGCGGCGCTCGTGGGCGTGCTCTTCCTGCTGGTCCTGATGCTCGTCACCGGCTGGTCGGTCAGCCCGCTGGCGGCGGCCGCGGCGGTCTCCGTGCTGCCGCTCGCCGCGCTGGCCGCGTCACGCGTGCGCGGGCCCGCGCGCGTGCGCGCGTCCGCCGGAGCCGTGCTGGTCGGGGGAGGCGTCCTCGCGCTCGCGTCGCTCCCGAACGCCTCGCCGTGGTGGACCGTCGTCCCCCAGCTGATGGCGGGCGCCGGGATGGGGCTGGCGCTGCCCGCCCTGGCCGGGGAGCTGCTGCCGGAGCGAACGCCGTCGCAGGCCGCCCGGCTACTGTCGCTGCGCCATGCGGGCATCACGGTGGCGCTCGCCCTCCTCGCGCCGGTCGCCGCCGCCCAGCTCGACGACGCCGTGGCCGACACCCGCGAGCAGGGCGCCGCCCTCGTGCTCGACGCCCGGCTGCCGCCGCTCGACAAGCTCTCGCTGGCGGCCGCGCTCGTCGGGGACCTGGACCCGGTCGACCCGCGGGGCGAGCTCCAGCGCTCGCTGGCCGGCGCACGCGCCGGCGTCGACGGCGATGACCGCGCCGCCTACGCCGCGCTCGCGGAGCGCGCCGACGACGCGCTCGTCGCCGGCGTCCAGGACGCGTTCGAGCCGGCGCTGGCGATCTGCGGGGCGCTCGCGCTGCTCGCCGCCGCCGCGGCGTTCCCGCGGGAACGCCGCGGTCCGGTTGCCGCCGCGGCGGTCGCCGCGCTCGCGCTCGCCGGCGGCGCGCGCCTGGCGCAACCGGCGCTCACCCCGGAGCCGATCCGCATCGCCGACCCCTGCCAGCCGCGCGCGCTCCCCGGCTCCGGTGGCCTCGAGGGAGCGCTCCAGGACACCGCGCTGATCGCCCTCGACCGCGCCGCGTGCCGCTTCGGCTCGTCCCGCGAGGAGCTCGCGCTGGCGCTCGTCGACGACGCCGCGCGCGACGACTTCGAGCGCGAGTACGGGGTCGACCCGCGCAGCGCCGGCGGCCTGCTCGGCGCGATCCTGGGCCTCTGACCTCCTATCTTGAGGGGCGATGAGCAAGGGGCAGCGCCTCACGTTCCTCACGATCGCGGCGGTGATCGCGATCGTCGCCGTCGTCGTCCTCGCGGGAGGCGGCGACGAGGGCTCCGGCGACCCCGGCCAGCAGGCCGCCGCCACGGCCACGCCGTCGGCTACCGAGGAGGCCGAGGAGGCGTCTCCGCAGGAGACCGAGACGCCGACGCCCGAGCCGACGCCCAAGCCGCCGCCGCTCCTGCGCGCCGGCAAGGTGACCAAGCTCGAGTTCAAGGAGGGCCAGACGGTCCGCTTCCGCGTGCGGTCGGCCACGGACGAGGAGATCCACGTCCACGCCTACGACATCGAGCGCGAGGTCCCGGCCGGCAAGACGATCTCCGTCGCCTTCAAGGCCACGATCACCGGCATCGTCGAGATCGAGTTCCACGGTTCCGGCGAGCAGATCGGCGAGCTCCGGGTCGACCTCCGCTAAGCGGGCGCCCCGCCGTCCGGACCCGGACACCCGCCATGAGCTGGGTGTCACAAAGTTGTTACAAAGTCGAGAATCGCGCTATTGTCCGCGTTGCCGCCGGACCAGCGAGATCGGGGTAGCGCAGGGGTCTCCTGGCTGGCGAACTCGCCATGTCCCCATCTCGCGACCGAGACCATGCCTGCGGTGCCCGCTGACCCTGCGCGCGGCGCCGACCCGCTGGTCTTCGTCCGCTACCTGGACATCGTGCTCCTGATCCTCGCCGCGCCGTTCGTCGTGCTGCTCGGCGCGCCCGTAACCGGCTTCGCGGTCGGCGCCCTGGCCTGGATCGCGCAGCGCGCGGCGGCGACCACGATCGAGCGCGCGGCGACCCGTTCGGGCGACTACCGGAAGGCGCTGGGGATGAGCATGGCGTCGGTCGTACTGCGCGCTTGGCTCATCGGCCTTACCATCCTGGCCGTCGGCCTGCTCGCGGAGCGCGAGGACGGGCTGACCGCAGGTGTCACCGTGCTCGTCGCGTTCACCGTCTACTTCGCCACCGCCCTCGTCCTTCGTCCCCTCGAGAGGAAGCCTCCACGCGCATGAGCAGCCGGAACAAGATCCTCTTCGGCATCCTCGGCTTCTACTTCGGGTCGATCTTCCTGGTCGTCCTGATCTTCGGGTTCACGCGCCGGGACAACGAGGAGTTCGCGCCGCAGAACGAGTTCAAGCTCGACACCTGGATCGACCTCCCGGGGCCGTTCGACTTCAACAAGGCCGTGATGTACCTGATCATCTCGGGGATCCTCACGGTGGTCACGATGGTCTACGTCGCGAACCGGATGCAGGCGCGTCCGAACCGCGTGCAGACCGCCGTCGAGGCGCTGTTCTCGCTCATGCGCGACAACATCACGCGCGGGAACATGGACGACAAGATGGCGACGAAGTGGTTCCCGTTCATCGGGGCGCTCTTCCTCTTCATCTGGTTCAACAACCTGATCGGCTACATCCCGCTGCCGACCAACACGGAGCATCCGATCGAGGTCTTCGGCGCCGAGATCCCGGCCTTCGCGATCTACGCGGCGACGGCCAACATCTCGATCCCGCTCGTCCTCGCCCTCATCGTCTTCGTGGCCTACAACGCCGAGGGCATCCGGGTCAAGGGCGTCGGCGGCTACCTGAAGGCGCTGGTGCCCTCGGGCGTGACCGGCGGGATGGCGGCGTTCATCTTCGTGCTCGAGTTCCTCTCGAACTTCATGCGCCTCGTCTCGCTCTCCGTTCGTCTCTTCGCCAACATCCTCGCGGGGCACCTGATCATCCTCTTCATGTCCGGCGGCATCGCGGTGCTGCTCGGGCTGGAGGCGCTCGGTGTCCTGACCCTGCCGTTCGGGGTGATCCTGTTCCTCTTCGAGGTGGGCCTTGTGGCGACGCTTCAGGCCTTCATCTTCGCCACGCTGACTGCCATCTACCTCGGCGGCGCCGTCGCCGAGCACCACTAGTCCAAAGGAGACTGCTTCAGTGCTCGCAACGATCCTCTCCCTGGTCTTCGCCGCCGCCGAGGATGGTGCGGACGCCGGCAAGGCGATCGCGCTCGGCGTGGGCGGCGGCCTCGGGGCCGTCGGCGCCGGCGTCGGCATCGGCATCATCTTCGGCAAGGTCATCGAGTCGGTGACCCGTCAGCCCGAGATGCGCGACGAGATCACCGGCATCCAGTGGCTCGGCTTCGCGCTCACCGAGGCGTGCTTCTTCTACGGGCTGGTCGCGGGCCTGATCGCGTTCTTCCTCTAGGCCCATGACCGACCTGCTCATCATCGCCACCGAGGCGGGCGGGGAAGAGGAGGGCGGCAGCTTCCTCGTCTCGCCCGACATCGGGCTGATGATCTGGAC
>DASTIC010000363.1:0-21209 GCA_035717845.1 Solirubrobacteraceae bacterium | reverse complement strand
GTCGGGAACAGGTGGTCCTCGCGCATCGTGTACTGCATCGCCACGGTGACGCGCGGGTTCTCGTACCAGGCCGACAGGCGCTCGTGCAGGAGCCGGCAGCCCTCCCGCTCGCTGCCGACGCCGCGCGCGAACGAGAGGCCGCTCGGGGCGGTGCCGACGCCCGTCTCGGTGATCCAGATCGCGTGCTCGCGGGGGCAGCCGCGGGCGGCGAGCGCGGCGGTGGCCGCCGCCACCGGGTCCTGCCCGCCAACGTAGCCGTGCTGGGACCACACCGGGGCGTCGCAGACGAGCTCGCGCGGGAGGCCGCGGATCAGCTCGCCCACCGACAGCGCGCGGGCCTGCGGCTCGACCACCCCGGCCGCCTCGCCGAGCACGAGGCGGCGCTCGCCGCCCATCTCGGCTTGCGCGGCGCGCACGAGCCGCGCGTACGGGGCCACCGCTCGCGGAGCCGCCGCGGCGTCGCAGCGCGCCCGCTGGGGGGAGAGGAAGTACGGGTGGTTCGGCTCGTTCCAAGGGCTCACGTAGCGCAGGCGGGCGCCCACCTCGTCGGCCAACGCGAAGACGGCGGCGAGCAGGCGCCGGTACGCCGGGAGCGCGTCGGGTCGCGGGGCGCCGGTCTGGCGACTGCCAGGGCAGCCGCTCGCCGGCCCGGCGGCCCACTCGGGCGTCCCGGTGATGCTGAGCAGCCCCTCCCAGCCGCCCTCGCGCTGGCGGGCGGCCAGCGCCGTGAGCTGGTCGCGCACGCCGGCGAACTCGGCGCACGGCGGCCGCTCGCGCATGCAGCCGGTCTGGGGGATGCCGAGGTTCGGCGGCGCGTCAGGCGACGGCTGGACCTCGTACCAGACGACCAGCAGGCGGTAGACGGCCGGGTCGACGCGCGTCAGCGCGGCGCGCCACGTCGTCCACGGCGGCGCGTCGGCGCCCGGGCCGATCGGCACCAGCAGGTTCGGGTTCTGCTCGGTGACGCCGACCGCGAGCGACGGGCCGTCGGAAGGGGCGTCGAGGACCGCCGGCTGGGGCGTAGGAGTCGGGGCCGGCGGCGAGGGCTCGCGCGGTTCGTCCCCGCCGCGCCCCGCGACGGCGAGAACGGCGGCGATGACGAGCGCGAGAGCGGCTAGACCGCCGAGACCTCTTCCTCGTCCGCTACGCGGAACGAGGAGCCGCAGCCGCATGCAGCGATCACGTTGGGGTTGTCGACCTTGAAGCCGGCGCCCTGCATGCCGTCGACGTAGTCCACGACCGCGCCGCGCACGTACGGGAGACTCGGGCCGTCGACGAGAATCCGCAGGCCGTGGTCCTCGAAGACCTCGTCGCCGTCGCGCTGGGTGTCGAACGCGAGCGCGTACTGGAAGCCGGAGCAGCCGCCGCCGCGCACGCCGACCCGCAGGCCGGAAGTCTGGATCTCGGCGCCCTGGGCGGACAGGAACTCCT
The DNA here is from genome assembly GCA_035717845.1 of Solirubrobacteraceae bacterium. Lineage (GTDB taxonomy): Bacteria > Actinomycetota > Thermoleophilia > Solirubrobacterales > Solirubrobacteraceae > DASSUW01. The sequence continues at coordinate 19,778 of DASTIC010000363.1, read as the reverse complement.
GCACCTTCTCGGCGCCCTTTTCGGTGAACGTGATCATCGCTTCAGAAAGGATAGCGCCCCCTGGGGGTGCCCAACGGGATATCGCTCTCGACGGAATGACCCGTTGGGCGGGGCCTCCACGTTCTACAGTCTGAAGGGTGCCGACGACGGACGAGCTGAGGCAGCGGATCGAGGCGGCGATCCCGGGCGCCCGAGCCGAGGTCACCGACCTCACGGGCGGCGGAGATCACTTCCGCGCCGCGGTGGCCGCTCCCGAGTTCGCCAACCTGAGCCGGATCGAGCAGCACCGCCGGGTCTACGCGGTGTTCGGATCCGACATCGGCGGCCCGATCCACGCGCTGTCCCTCGAAACGCGAGCGGAGTGACATGAGCGACACGACCGAGAACCCCATCCGCGAGGCGATCGCCGAGGCGATCCGCGAGCACGACGTGATCCTCTTCATGAAGGGCACGCCGGAGCGCCCTGCGTGCGGCTTCTCCGCGCGCACGGTGGCCGCCCTCGACGCCGTCGGCGCCCCGTTCGCGGCCGTCGACATCCTCCCGGACCCACGCATCCGGCATGAGCTCTCGACCCTCTCGAACTGGCCGACGATCCCTCAGCTGTTCGTCAAGGGCGAGCTGGTCGGCGGGTGCGACATCGTGACCGAGATGTACGAGACCGGCGAGCTGTTCGAGGTCATGGGCGTCGAGCCACCGGCCGAAGCGCCGGAGCACGCCCCGAAGGCGGCCGAGCCGGGCGCTCCCCCGCTTCAGATCCAGAACGACCTCGTCGACCGCTCGTAGCGCGGGGGCGGCGGCGTTCACAAGTCGCGCCGTGAGAACGCCGCCGAGGCGGCGGCGCCGACCGCGACCACGTACGCGAGCGCGTAGGGCCACAGGAGCGGCCCGGCGCCCTCCGCGCCCCCGAACGGGCCGAGGTCGATCGCCAGGCGCGTGAAGCCGACCGTGTCGACGGTGATGGCCGAGAGCGCCGCCTGGTAGAGCGCCTCGAACGGCAGCGCCCAGCTCACGATGTTGGCGACGTCGTCGAGCGTGCGCGAGCCGAGCGCCTCGCCGATCTGGCCCAGCAGGCCCGCCACCAGGCCCGCCCCGAAGACCATGAAGACCGCGATGCCGTTGGCGGTCGAGGACAGGACGACGGAGCCGGCCAGCGAGAGCGCCGTCAGGATCGTGACCGCCGCGGCGAGCTGGAGCGCGGGGACGACGATGCGGTCCGGCCACCAGTCGCTGAACGCCCAGGTGATGACGGTCGCCGCCACGAACACGACGACGACGTAGGCGGCGCACACGCCCGCCGCCCCCGCGAAGCGCCCGGCCAGCACGGTGCGCCGGTGCAGCGGGCGCACGAGCACGGGCTGGAGCAGGCCGCGCTCGGCGTCGCCGCGGACGGCGCCGAGCGTCAGGAAGACGGCCAGCACGCAACCGAGGAAGAGCGTCGCGAACATCGCCAGGCCGAGGATCGTCGCGCCCGCGACCGTCCGCGCCTCGATGCCGTCGATCGGCTCGTCGAAGTCCCCCACCGAATCGAACAGCTGCCACGTGCCGAGCCCGTAGAGGACGAGGAAGGCGAGCGTGAGCAGCCCGACGACGACGAACACCCGCCGACGCAGCGACTCCCGCAGCGCGAAGGCGGCGATCACGCGCGCGGCGCTCACTCCTCCCCCACCGCCTCCAGGTATGCGTCCTCCAGGGTGGAGCGCAGCACCTGCACGCCGAAGACCTCCTCGCCTGCGGCCACCAGCTCGCGGACGATCGCGGGCGCGTCCTCGCGGCCGGCGTGCTCGAACACCCGCGTGCCGTTGGCGGTCTCCACCTCCACCCCGCTGGCGCGGCTCAGCTCCTCGGGCGTACCGGCGGTCACGAGCTCGCCGTGGTCGATGATCGCCACGCGGTCGCAGACCAGCTCGACCTCGGACAGCAGGTGCGAGTTGAGCAGCACGGCCACGCCCTTCGCGCGCAGGTCCTCGAGCAGCCGGCGCACGGTGCGCCGGCCGGCGGGGTCGAGCGCGCTCGTCGGCTCGTCGAGCAGCAGCACGCGCGGGTCGCCGATCATCGCCTGGGCGATCCCGAGCCGCTGCTGCATCCCCTTCGACATCGCGCCGACCCGGCGGGCGGCGGCCTCCGTGAGACCGACGGCGGCGAGCAGGCGCTCACGCTCCTCCGCTCCGCCGGTCGCCTGGGCGAGCCGCTGGTGCATGGTGAGCAGCTCGTCGGCCGTCAGCCAGTCGGGGAAGCGGAACAGCTCGGCGAGGTAGCCGAGCGAGCGGTGCGCCTCCGGCGCCCCCGCCGGCGCCCCGGCGATCGTCGCGGTGCCGGCCGTGGGCCTCACGAGCCCGCACGCGATCTTCACGAGCGTCGACTTCCCGGCGCCGTTGGGCCCGAGCAGCCCGACCAGCTCGCCCTCGCCGACCACGAGGCTCACGCCCCTGAGGGCGTCGATCGATCCATAGGACTTGCGCAGTTCACGGGCCTCGAGCGCGGGTGGCACGGTTAGCATCGTGGCGGATGGCCGCCCCGCCCCGCCTCGATACCCCGCCGCCGCTGCACTGGGACGGGACGACGCTGCGGATCCTCGACCAGACGCGGCTGCCGGCCGAGGAAGCGGTGCTCACGCTTGCCGGCGCGGCGGACACCGCCGATGCGATCCGGCGGCTGGCGGTGCGGGGAGCGCCGCTGATCGGGGTCGCCGCGGCGTACGGGCTGGCGATGGAGGTCGCCCGCGATCCGAGCGTGGAGGCGCTCGAGCGCGGGGCCGCGGTGCTGGCGGGCGCGCGGCCGACGGCGCGCAACCTGGGCTGGGCGGTCGAGCGGGTCGTCGCGGCGGCGGCAGCCGCCGCGCCCGGCGGGCTGGCGGCCGCGGCGCGCGCGGCGGCGGAGGCGATCCACCGCGACGACGAGGCCGCCAGCGAGGCGCTCGCCACGTTCGGCGCCGATGCGCTGGAGGCGGTGCTCCCACCCGGGCCGGTGACCGTGATGACGCACTGCAACTCGGGCGCGCTGGCCGCTTCCGGCCGCGGCACGGGCCTCGGCGTGATCGCGGCACTGGCCGACCGCCGCGACGTTCGGGTGCTCGCCTGCGAGGCGCGGCCGCTGCTCCAGGGCGCGCGGCTCACCGTCTGGGAGCTCCGGCGGCTCGGGATCGAGCACTCGCTGCTCGTCGACGCCGCCGCGGCCGGGCTGCTGCGGACCGGCGCCGCCCACGCGGTGGTGACCGGGTTCGATCGCGTAGCGGCCAACGGGGACGTCGCCAACAAGGTGGGCACCTACGGGCTGGCGCTGGCCGCCCGCGCGGCGGGCGTGCCGTTCGTCGCCGCCGGGCCGTCGTCGTCGGTCGACCTGCGGCTGGCGACCGGCGACGGGATCGAGATCGAGGAGCGCGGCGCCGAGGAGGTGCGCTCGGCGCGCGGCGCGCTGCTCACCGTCGAAGGCACGCCGTGCCGCAACCCGGCGTTCGACGTGACGCCCGCGGCGCTCGTGTCGGCTCTCGTCACCGAGCGCGGCACCGCCTCGCCCGTGACCGCCGAGACCGTGGCCGAGGTCGCGTGAGGGTCGCGGTCACCGTCGCGCCCGGCGAGACGCGGATCGAGGAGCGGCCGGACCCCTCGTGTGCGGCGGGCGAGGTCGTCTGCCGGGTGCTCGCGTGCGCCACCTGCGGCTCCGACGTCCACGGCTCGTACGTGACCCGCAAGCTGCCGGCCGTCCTCGGCCACGAGCCGGCCGGCGAGGTGGTGGCTGTCGGCGACGGCGTGAGCAGCGTGGTGGAGGGCCAGCGGGTGGCGATCCACCACCACGTGCCGTGCGGCGAGTGCCGCCGCTGCCGGCAGGGTCACGAGACGCTCTGCGACGGCTTCCGCTCGACCGCGCTCGACCCCGGCGGCTTCGCCGAGTACGTGCGGGTCGAGGCCGCGCTCGTGCCCGAGCTGCTGCCGCTCGACGGGCTCGATCCGGTGACCGCGACGGTGACCGAGCCGCTCGCATGCGCGCTGCGCGCCCAGGCCCGCGTCGTCCGGCCGGGCGACAGCCTGCTCGTGGTCGGCGCCGGTTGCAGCGGGCTGCTCCACATCGCCGCCGCCCACGCGCGCGGCATCGACGCGGTCTGGGTCCGCGAGCCCGACCCCGCGCGCCTCTCCCGCGCCGAGGCCTGGGGCGCGACGGCGCACGGCAACGAGCCCGTCGACGCGGCGGTCGTCTGCACCGACAACCCGGCGGCCATCGCCGGAGCCGCCGACGCCCTCGCGCCCGGCGGCCGGCTCTGCCTCTACGCGCCCGGCGAGGCCGGGGAGCCGCTCCCCGTCGCCCCCTGGACGATCTTCTCCCGCGAGCTCCTGGTCACCGCAAGCTGGTCGGCCGGGCCGCGCGAGTGGCGAGAGGCGCTCGCGCTGCTCCAGCGCGGCGCGGTGCGCACCGGCGAGCTCATCACCCACCGGTTCTCCCTCGAGGAGACGGGAGACGCGCTCGAGGCGCAGCGGTCCGGCGCGGCGCTCAAGGCCGTGGTCGAGCCGTAGTCGCCTCCAGCCGGCCGGCGAGGAACGCTCGCTCGACCGGGTTGGCGGCGAGCGAGAGGGCGCGCGAGTACGCCGCGGCCGCCTCGTCCGCCCGGCCCAGGCGCCGCAGCAGATCCGCCCGGGCGGAGTGGAGGAGGTGATAACCGTCGAGCTCGCCCGCCAGCTCGTCCATCAGCGCCAACCCCGACTGCGGGCCCTGCGCCATCGCGACCGCGACGGCGCGGTTGAGGGCGACGACCGGCCCGCCCGCGACGGCGAGGAGGCGGTCGTAGGCGCCGACCACGCGCGTCCAGTCGGGTCCGCCCGGCCGGGCGTGCTCGGCGGCGATGAAGGCCTGGAGCACGTACGGTCCGCCGCCGCCGAGGGCCAGCGCGCGCTCGACGAGTCCCGACCCCTCGGCGATCGCCGCTCGGTCCCAGCGCGAGCGGTCCTGGTCGGCGAGCAGGACCAGCTCGCCGCGGGCGTCGACCCGGGCGTCGCGCCGCGAGTCGTGCAGCCGCATGAGCGCGAGCAGCCCGAGCGCCTCGGGCTCGTCCGGCATCAGCGAGCACAGCACGCGCGCCAGGTGGATCGCCTCGGCGCACAGCTCGCGGCGGATGAGGGCGTCGCCGGCGGTCGCCGCGTACCCCTCGCCGAAGATCAGGTAGAGGGTCGCCAGCACCGACGCGCGGCGCGCCGGCAGGTCGCGCTCGCGCGGCAGCTCGAACCGGATCCCGGCCCCGCGCAGCTTCTGCTTGGCGCGCTGGAGGCGCTGCGCCATCGCGTCCTCCGACACGAGGAACGCACGCGCCACCTCGCGCGTGGAGAGGCCGCCGAGCGCCCGCAGCGTCAGCGCCACGCGGGTCTCGGGCGCCAGCGCCGGGTGGCAGCACGCGAAGATCAGCTCGAGGCGCTCGTCCGGGATCGGCGACGGGGGCTCGGCGTCGAGCGCCTCGAGCACCGCGATCTCGGCGGCCGGGGTCTCGCGCCGCGCCAGCCTGAGCCGGTCGATCGCCTTGCGGCGCGCCGTGAGCGCGATCCAGGCCGCCGGGTTCGGTGGGATGCCGTCGCGCGGCCAGCGCTCGATGGCCACGACGAACGCGTCCTGGACGGCCTCCTCGGCGCGGTCGAGGTCGCCGAAGGCTCGGGCCAGGGCGGCCACCGCCTGTCCGGACTCGCGCCGGAACAGGCGGTCGATGGCTGCCCCTGGGGCGCTCAGCGCTGCGCGCGCTCCCGCGCTTCGTCGACGTGCTCGGCGCCCTCGTAGTCCATGACCGGCCGGACCTCGACCGAGCCGCTCGACGCGTCCGGGATGCGGGCGGCCCAGGAGATCGCGTCGTCGAGGTCGGCGCAGTCGAGCAGGTAGTAGCCGCCGAGCTGCTCACGCGTCTCCGCGAACGGGCCGTCGGTGGTCAGCGTCTCGTTGTCGCGCACGCGGACCGTGGTCGCCATGCTCGCCGGCTGAAGCCCCTCGCCGCCGATGAGCACGCCGGCCTCGGCCGCCGCGCGGCCGAACGCCTCGTACGCGGCCATGATCTGGCCGACCTCCTCGGGCGAGGCGTCGGTCCACGCCCGCTCCTCGTTGTAGATGGTGAGAAGGTACTTCATGAAGCCCTCCGGTTCGTCGGGCGACGCCCTCCGCGTCGCGTTCACCTTACCGACGAGACGTCGCCGCGCAACCGACAAAGCTGGCGCGTAGACGCTCACCGAGCATCGAGCCAGCGCAGGTGCTCGACGATCCGGCGCGAGTCGCAGATCGCCTCCCCGCCGAGGACGAGGAGCGGCACGCGATCCTGCCCGGTCAGGGCGTCGATCTCGTCGCGCTCGCCCCGCGCCACGCGCCGCTCCTCGACCTCGATGCCGCGGCGCCGCAGCTCCTGCGCCACGCGGCCGCACGGGCACAGCCGGTCGGTCGGCGTCCGGCAGCGGTACAGCACCGCGCCGCTCATCGCACGAGCCCGCGCACGGCGCGCCCCGCGATCCGCCAGGCGAGCGGCTGCCGGCGCCCCACCCGCAGCAGGCGATCGCCGAGCCGCTCCTCGTGGAAGCGGACGGTCGCCTCCACCGTGTCCTCGTGCGGCCGCGTCGTCCAGCCCAGCTCGCGGCGAGCCTTGGCGGAGCGGTAGGTCCACCACTGTCCCGCGGCCCGGATCTCCTCCGCGCTGCCGAGCGCCGGGAACCCGGGCAGTCGCGCGGAGCCCTCGGCCAGCGCCAGGGCGACCGAGCGCGGCACGCGCATCACCGGCCCTTCGACGCCGGAGATCCGCTGGAGCTCTCCGAACAGGCGCTGCCACGTGTAGTTGCGGGTGCCGAAGATGTAGCGCTCGCCCGGCACGCCGCGCTCGTCGCAGAGCAGCAGCCCGGCGGCCACGTCCTCCACGTCGACGATGTTGAGCGCTCCGTCCACGTACGCCGGGATGCGCCGCAGCAGGAAGCGGCGGACGACCTCGGTGGAGGAGCGCCGCTCGTCGCCGCGCCCGAACACGTGGGCCGGACACGCGACCACCACCTCGAGCCCGTGCGCCGCCACCCGCAGCGCCTCGACCTCGGCGGCGTGCTTGGCGTCGGCGTACGGGATCCCCAGCGGGCCTGCGCGCACGTGCCGCTCGTCGAGCGCGCCGCCGGGCCGCGCCGGGCCGATCGCCGCCACCGACGACACGTGCACGACCCGCGCCACGCCCTCGGCCAGGCATGCGTCGAGCACCGCGCGCGTGCCGTCGACGTGGATGCGCAGGAGCTCGGCGGGCGGGAGCCCGAGCCGCGTCGTGCCGGCGACGTGGAAGACGCGCTCGACGCCGCGCACGGCCCGGCGCACGGCGCGGCGATCGGTGACGTCGGCCGTCACCGGCTCGACGTCCGGGGGCAGCTCGCCGCGCGACGTCGGCCGCACCGTCGCGCGCACCTCGTCGCCGCGCGCCAGCAGCGCGCGTACGAGATGCGCGCCGATGAACCCCGTCCCCCCGGTCACCAGCACTCGCGCCACCGCGCGAGGATAGGCTGCCCGCCATGTCCGGCGTCGCGGTGGTCACCGACACGACCCACTACCTGCCGGCGGCGGTGGTCGAGCGCCACGACCTGCACCTCGTCTCGCTCTACGTCAACTGGGACGGGCACACGGATCGGGAGAGCGACCTGCCGGACTACGACGGCTTCTACGACCACCTGCGCGCAGCGTCGACCCTGCCCAGCACGTCGCAACCGTCGGTGGGCGACTTCCTGGCCGTCTACGAGCCGCTGATCGAGGCCGGCGACGACGTCCTCTCCGTGCACCTCTCGGGCGGCATCTCGGGCACCGTGCAGGCCGCCCAGCAGGCGCGCGACGTGCTGCTCGAGCGCGGGATCGACCCTGCGCGGATCGAGGTCCTGGACTCCGACACGGGGTGCGCGGGCCACGGCCTGATGGCGATCGCGGCGCGCAACGCGGTCCGCGACGGGGCCGACCTGCGCGGCGCGGCCGAGGCCGCCACCGCCCTCCGTCGCCAGATGCGGATCATCTTCGCCGTCGACACGCTCGAGTACCTGCGCCGCGGCGGGCGCATCGGGGCCGCCCAGGCGTGGGTCGGCTCGGCGCTGAAGATCAAGCCGATCCTCACGATCGAGCGCGAGATCCAGCCGATGGAGCGCGTCCGGACGGCCGGCCGCGCCTTCGAGCGCTTGGTCGACCACCTGGCCGCCGCCCGCGAGTCCGGCGCCGACGTGTTCTTCATCCAGCACATCCAGGCGCACGACGTCGCCGACCGCCTGGCCGAGCGCGGGCGCGAGATCTACGGCCGGGACCCCGAGTTCGTGTCAGAGATCGGGCCGGTGATCGGGACCCACGTCGGCCCGGGGCTGTTCGGCGTCACCGGCGTGCCGACGAAGCTCCTCGGCCCGGTGTAGGGGGAACGCAGGCGAACGTCAACGGCGGCTTTGAGGGGAGGGTCGGGAGGCTGCGTTTTGCAACACTCGGCGGCGTCTCGTCATCGAGTGTTGCGAAACGCATCCACCACATGCGTAAGTGCACACTCGATGAGCGGATCGCGTCGAGTGTTGCGTTCCGCATGTGCGCCGCGGCCGATTCCCTCGTTTCCCTACCCAGCCGCCGTTGACGTTCGCAACGCGTAGCCAGCCGGTCAGGCGGCGGCGCGCTCGCCCTCGAGCCAGTCGCCCAGGACGCCGGGCGCCTCGTCGACAAGCGGCAGCCGGGCGACCTCGGCCGCCACGCGGGCCGCGGCCTCGCGGTAGGACGGCTCACCGAGCACCTGCCGGAGCGCGCTCACGAGGTCCGCGGCGGTCGCCTCGAGCCCAGCGCCGAGGGCGGCCACGCGCTCGGCGTTGCGGAACTGGTCGGCGAAGCCCGGCACGACCACCGACGGGACGCCGGCGGCCAGCGCGATCCGCGTCGAGCCGGCGCCGCCGTGGCCGACCATGGCCGCGGCGTGCGGCATGACGTCGGCCTGCGGGATCCAGCGCGCGATCCGCACGTTGCCGGGCACGGGGCCGAGCGCCTCGACGTCGACCTCGACGCCGACCGTGAAGAGCGCCCGCACCGGCAGCTCGCCGAGCGCGGCGACGGTGTCCCGGAACAGGGCCGGGAAGTACGGCATCGTGGGCGTCACCGAGCCGTAGGTGACGTACACGAGCGGGCGATCCTCGTGGCTCCACGAGTACGGCAGCGGGGACGGATCGGCGCGGTGCTCGCGGAAGCGGATCGCGTGCGCGGGGCCGAAGTCGTCCGGATCCTCGAGCGCCTCGGGGAGGATCGTCAGGTAGGCGCTCTCGGTGATCCGCCGCCCGTCCGGGTCGGGCCGCAGGCCGAGGCGGGCGCGGTGCTCGTCCAGCACCGGCGCGACCACGGGCACGCCCCAGGTCTCGGTGCCCGCCGCCATGATCGCGATTCGCCCGTGGCGCACGCCGAGGCGCTCGGCGGCGAGCAGGCCGGCGTACTCGGTCGGCTCGCGCAGCAGCACGTCGGGCCGGAACTGGCCGACCGCGCGCAGCACGTCGGGGAGCGACGTCCGGGCATCGATGCCCGCGAAGATCTCGCGCATCACGCGGACGCTCTGCTCCTCCTGCGGGAGGCCGGCGAGCGAGGCGAAGACGGCGTCGGTCTCCTCGCTGGGCGGGTCGGCGAGCGGCAGGAACGGCACGCCCGCGCGCGCGACCGTCGGGTGGGCCTTGGCCGGCGCGGCGAGCAGGACGTCGTGGCCGGCGCGCAGGAAGGCGTGCGCGAACGGGACCATCGGGCCGATGTGACCGGCGCCGGTGTTCGAAGTCATGAGGATTCGCATCATCAGAGATGACGATGCGAAGCCCCGCGTTATTCCTTCCTGAACCGGCTTTCGCGCTCGACGCCGCCGAGCCGCAGCATACGGTCGATCACGGTCTCGTTGGGCGTGTGGTGCTCGCGCTGCTTCTCGGGCGAATCGCCCGTCAGCTCGCGCTTGATCCGCTTGCGCTCGCGCTGCCGCTCAGCCCAGCTGGATGCCTTCACGATCCACCTCCTGGCGTGGTTTGACCCCTTCCTCGCGCCATGCCCGCGCGGTGTGACTCAGACCGGGACGGGAGCGTCGCCGGCGGGCGGCGGCGGACCTTCCGCGCGCCGCTGCTTGAGGAACTCGCGGACGGTGATCTGGATCGAGGCGGCGACGGGGATCGCCAGCAGCGCGCCGAGCACGCCGAACAGGGTCGAGCCGAAGAGCACCGAGATGAGGACGATCAGCGGATCGAGCTGGACCGCCCGAGCCTGGATACGCGGCTGGATGATGTTGTTCTCCACCTGCTGGTAGACGATCGCGTAGACGGTCCAGATCACCGTGTCGATCGGGAAGTCGGAGAACAGCGTCACGATGCCGACGATCAGGGCGCCCAGCGTGGCGCCCACGAGCGGGATGAGGTCGAGCAGGAAGACGATCACAGCGAGCGGGAGCGCGTAGTCGATCCCGAGGATCATCAGCATGATCCAGCTCGTGAAGCCGGCGACCGTGGCCTGGAGAAGCGCGCCGGCGACGTAGTTGCCGATCGCGTTGCCGATCCGCTGGAAGAGGTTGCGCATCCACTCCTCGCGCTCGGGCGGGTACTGCCGCGCCCACGCGTCGAGGAAGCGCCTGCCGCTGCCCTGCATGAAGATCGAGAGCACGAGGATCGTGACCCCGGCGAAGATCGAGTTCACGAGGCCGACGCCGATGTCGCTCAGGACGCCTGCGGCGTCGCCGATCCGGCTGGGAAGCTTGCCGGCCTCCTCCTCGAGGCGTCCGGTGATGTCGTACTCGTCCTGGAGCTGGCGCAGCCGGTCGTTGTCGTTGACGAAGTCCGTCAACTGCTGGGCGTACTCCGGCACGTTCTGGACCAGGTTGTCGGCCTGCGTGACGATCGGCGGCACGAGCAGCCCGATCAGCGCGAAGGGCGTGAGGATCAGCGCGATGTAGACGAGCGCGACCGCGAAGCCCCGGCGCATGCGGCGCTCGAGCAGGTTGATCGGCCCGGAGAGCGCAACGGCGATGAACGCGGCGATGAAGATCCACGTCAGCGGTCGCCGGAGCAGGTACATGAGCACCAGCGTGAGGACGATGACCACGACGACGAGCACCACGCGCAACACCGCGCGGACGCTCAGGACGTCTTCCGTACGCCTCGGAGGCGAGCTCATCCCCTCGCCATTATCCGCGGAGCGGCGATTACCTGCTCAGAAGGCGTCGCGGCGCCGGCGCCGGCCGGTGAGCAGGCCGGTCACCGCCGCGATCCCGCCGCCGACGACGAAGCCCGCCACGGCGGCGCCGATCAGGACCTCCTTCTTGTGGAGCTCGAAGTGCCCGCGCCAGTCGGTCGCCTTCGTCACCTCGTTGCGCAGGCGTTCGACGGCGAGGCCGAGCTCCGCGCGGTTGGCCTCGATCGACTGGCGGATCTCCTCGGGGGTGCGGGTCTCGGCCATCAGCGCGGCACCTTGGTCCGGGTCTCGGTCGTCGGGCCCTGCGGCATCGCAGGATGCGGCCCCGTCACGGTCTCCTTGATCAGCTTGCCCTCCTCGATCGCCATCTGCGGCGTGGGCGGCGAGCCCCGCTTGAGGAAGCGTGCGGCGAGGAAGCCGGCGATGCCGCCGAGCAGGAAGAGCAGCGCCGCGACGATGATGAAGCCGAGCCAGAAGTTGTCGCTCCCGCCGCCTTCGAGCAGCTTCCAGATCAGCCAGGACAGGGCGTGCAGCAGGTAGATGAGCCCGAACACCGCGAAGATGCCGGCGACGATCCCGACCACGGCGCCCTTGATGAGCTTGGAGACCTTGTCGGTGACCTCGCGCTTGGCGAGCTCGATCTCCTCGCGGATGAGCAGGCTCGCCCGCTCGGTGACCTCCTGGACGGCGTTCCCGAGATCGGAGCTGTCGTGATGGTCGTTGGCCATGTCAGTCGAAGATCCGCTTGAGGATCCGGGCGACCACGAAGGCGCCCGCGAACGCGGCGCCGACGAGCACCTCGGGGCGCTGAGCCGCCGGGGGAAGCTTGTCGAGCCCGGGGATCGAGGAGGTCGATCCGTCACCGGCGGCATAGGCCCCGGCCGCGGGCGCCGGCCGCGGCGCCGAGCCGGCGACCGCCTCGTCGGCACGGGCGCGCGCCTCGTCGGACGCCTCGTGGACGCGCCGGGCGCGGTCGCGCTCCCGCTGCGCCTCCTTCTCGCGCTTCTCCTGCTCGGCGGCGGCGTCGGCCGTCGCCTTCTGGGCCTTGGCGGCCTCCTCCTCGGCGCGGCGCGCGTCGGCGTCGGCGAGGTTCTCCCGCAGCTCCTCGCCGCGGGCCATCGAGCGTGTGCGGTCTTCGGAGCTCATTCTGGAGGATCTTCCCCGAACGCGCGCCGCCAAATCAGGGCGGCCGCCTTCGTCGTCGCCACGGACGAGAGGGCGCCGAGCCCGGCCAGCAAGCCGGCCCAGAGCAGGCGCTTGACCATGTCATTGTCGGTCATGGGCGCGGATACTAAGAGTTGAGGCCGCCGCAGATCGTCTCGACCACGTATTCCTTCGCGCGATCGTACGCATCGTCGCCCTGGTCGAGGGTCCCGAAGATCCAGCCGGTGAGCACCTGCTCGATCGCGCCGTAGAAGGCCATGGCCGCGAACTGGGCGCTCACCGTAGAGCGGAACTCGCCCGAGCGCTGGGCCTGCTCGACGATGCCGCCGATCTGCGCGTACGCCTCGGCGATCTTGCCCAGGTGCACGGCGCCGAACGAGTTCGCGGCGCGCGTGACCTCGACGATGATCACCTTCATCAGGTCGGGATCGTGGCGGTAGGAGTCGACGATGAACGACGCGATCGCGTACAGCTTGTCGCGGGCCGACACGGCCTGGGCGTCGACCTCGCGGATCGCCTCGAGCATCACGTCCCAGCGCTCCAGGAACAGCGTGTCGAGCACCTCGTCCTTGGACTGGAAGTAGTGGTAGACGAGCCCGTAGGCCACTCCCGCCTCGTCGGCGATGTCCGACACGCGGCAGGTGTGGAAGCCCTGGCGCGCGAACACGCGCACGGCGGCGTCGAGGATCATCCGCCGCTTGTCGACGGCCGGGCGGGCGGTGGCCACTACGTGTGCACTTCCTGCGGCCAGGCGTAGGCCTGCGGCCGGCGGTTGGCGAGCGAGGGCAGCGTGCGGCGGATCTCGGCCTGGTGGTCGAGGTCGAGGTCGGCGGTGACGAAGGTCTCGGTGTCCGGCGCCTGGGCGAGCACGACGCCCCACGGGTCGGCGATCGTCGAGCGCCCGCCCGATCGCAGCCCGGGTGCGTGCTGACCGACCTGGTTGGGGGCGATCACGAACGCCTGGTTCTCGATCGCCCGCGCGCGCAGGAGCACCTCCCAGTGGTCCCGCGTCGTGGTGACCGTGAACGCCGCCGGCACGGTGATCACACGGGCGCCGCGCACGGCGAGGATGCGGTACAGCTCGGTGAAGCGCAGGTCGTAGCAGACGGTCAGCCCGAGCTCGACGCCCTCGGCGGTCTCGCTCAGCACGATCTCGTCGCCGGGCTCCTCGTGCTCGGACTCGCGGTACGTGTGGCCGCCGACCTCGACGTCGAACATGTGGATCTTGCGGTAGACCGCCTGCACCTCGCCGTCAGGCCCGACGTGCACGGAGGTGTTCGAGTTCTTCTCGCGGTCGGGGACGCGCTCGGAGAACGAGCCGGCCACGAGGTCGATGCCCAGCTCGCGGGCGGTCGCGCGCGCCCACGTGAGCGCCGGCCCCTCGAACGGCTCGGCGCCTGCCGCCGTCTCCTCCGACGTGCCGAGCAGCGGCCATTTCTCGGGCAGCACGACGAGCTCGGCGCCCGCGGCGGCGGCCGCGCGGGTCAGCCGGTCGGCGGTGGCGAGGTTCCGCTCGCGATCGGCGGTGGAGGTGAGCTGGACGGCGGCGACGCGCACGGGTTTTCTCCTTCCCCCGAGATTGACTCGTCAGTCAACCTGTGGGTTCGGGAGCATACAGCGCCATGCAGATCCAACCGTGGCGCAGCTCGGCCCCGGGGCGCCCGCCGGTTCCCCTGCCGCCGGACGCGATGCCCGCCTGGCGCGGCGGACGCCCGCTGAAGGCGTGGACCTACGTCGGCGCGTTCGGCCCGGACGTGATGCTGTGCGCCGCGCGGGCGCGCGTGGGGCCGGTGCCAGTCGCGTGGTGGGCGGTGTGGGACCGTGCCGGCGAGCGCCTGGTCGCGCGCACCGCGCGGGGGTCGGGCGGCGTGCAGGCCGACGCCCGGCGGCTGACCGTCGCGGGGCGCGCGGCGAGCCTCGAGCTGACCCTCGACGACGGCGAGCCGATCGAGGTCGTCTCCCCGCACGGGCGCCAGTACGCGTGGACGTGCAAGCGCGGCGGCGTGCGCGCCCGCGGGTGGCTGGAGCTGTGGGGAGCGCGCCGGGCGCTCGACCTGCGCGCGATCGTGGACGAGTCGGCGGGATACCACGCGCGGCACACCGCGTGGCGGTGGTCGGCGGGCGTGGGCGTCGCCGCTTCGGGCGCCGCCGTGGCCTGGAACCTCGTCGACGGCATCCACGATGCCGAAGCGGCCTCCGAGCGCACGGTGTGGGTCGACGGCGTCGCTCACGAGGTGCCGCCGGTGGCCTTCGCCGACGACCTGTCCTCGGTCGGCGGCCTGCGCTTCGCGCGCGAGGCGGTCCGCGCCCGGCGCGAGAACCTGATCCTCCTGCGCTCCGACTACGAGCAGCCGTTCGGCACGTTCTCCGGCGAGCTGCCGGTCGCCGGCCCGCTGCGCGAGGGCTGGGGCGTGATGGAGCGCCACGACGTGCACTGGTAGGGAACGAGCTGCGCCCGAGCGGTGTAGCGGTGTCATGAGACTCCTGCTCGCCGTCGCCGCGCTCGCCGTCCTCGCCTTCCCGGCCGCCGCCGCGGCCGGTGGATGGGCCACCGTCGAAGTCGCCGCTCCCCCAGGGGGCATCGATCCCGGCGAGCGGTGGCGGGCGACGCTCCTCGTCAAGCAGCACGGCCTCACGCCGCTCGACGACGCCCGGCCGAGCATCCTGATCGTCAACGGCCGCGGCGACACGAAGCAGTTCTTCGCCGAGCACGCCGGCCGGCCCGGCACCTACGTCGTCGACGTCATCTTCCCCTCGAAGGGGACCTGGAAGGCGCGCGTGTTCGACGGCTGGACCGACGCCACGCCGCACCGCCTCGCGCCGATCGAGGTCCCCACCACCGGCGCCCCGGCGGCCCCGGCGCCCCCGCGCGCCCCCGACGTCCCGTACGTCGCCGCGGTGCCGGGCGGCTTCCCGGTCGAGAAGGCGGCGGCGATCACCGTCATGGCACTCATCTGGCTCGGCCTGCTGCTCGCGGTCGTCGGCGTCCCGCTGCGCGTTACCGTGCCGATGCGTGAGCGACGAGCAGCCTGAGGTCGGCGTCGGGCCGCATCCCGAGCCGTGGCCTGACGACCCGCGGCTCGACCCTGCGCTGCTCGCGGAGGGCGACCGCCGCAACGTCGTCGACGGCTACCGCTACTGGCGCCGTGACGCGATCGTCGCCGACCTCGACGCCCGGCGCCACCCGTTCCACGTCGCCGTCGAGAACTGGGAGTACGACCTCAACATCGGGACCGTCGTCCGCAACGCCAACGCGTTCCTGGCCGCGGAGGTCCACATCGTCGGGCGGCGGCGCTGGAACCGGCGAGGGGCGATGGTCACCGACCGCTACCAGCACATCCGCCATCACGCGACCGTCGAGGCGTTCGGCGTCTGGGCCGCCGAGCGCGACCTCCCGATCCTGGGCATCGACAACCTGCCGGGCGCCGAGCCGATCGGCGCCTACCCGCTGCCCGAGCGCTGCGCGCTGCTCTTCGGCCAGGAGGGACCGGGCCTCTCCCCGGCAGCCCGCCGGCTCGCCGGCGCCGTGCTCGCCATCCGCCAGTTCGGCTCCACCCGCTCGATCAACGCCGCGGCCGCCTCGGCGGTGGCGATGCACGAGTGGATCAGGCGTCACCGTTGACGGAACGTCAACGGCGGCTGGGTAGGGAGACGGTGGGTCCGACGTGGCCGGCGATGGCGCGAACCATCCCCGGTTAGCCGCGGTTTCAGCGGCTAATCCGGGATAGTTCGCGCAGCGGCTGGCTCCCCAGCCTCCTACCCAGCGCAGTCGACGTTCGTAGCGACGAGGCTCAGCGCGGCATGACGAGCAGCGACTGGGCACCGCGGGCGACGATGCCGTCGTCGTCGCTCAACACCGAGCTCGCGAGGCCGGCGCCTCCGGGCGCGATCGCGGTCGCGGCGTCGAGGCAGATCCACTCGCCGCGGGGCTCGCGGAGCACGTGGACGGTGAGCTCCGGGTTGATGTACAGCCAGCGGTCGAGCGGGAGGACTCCGGAGACGCCGTTGCCCGAGTCGGCCACCGCGAGCACGCGCTCGACCCCGGTCGGCTCCTCCCCCTCGACGACCCCGACGCGCAGACGCGTCCAGACGGTCGCCGGGCCGGGCTCGTACCAGCTGCCCGCTGCGAAGCGCAGCTCGACCGCGTCGCCGTAGCCGAAGCCCTCGAGCGGCGGGGGCGGCGTGGCGTCGACGGGCCGCGGCGGCGGCGCGCCGTCGTCGCCGCGGGCGGGAGCCTGCGCCCCCTTGACCCGCCACGCGCGCACGGTCACCACCGGCTCGCCACCGGCCGTCAGCTCGCCTTCCAGCAGCTGCACCGACCGCCCCGGCCGGATCACCCGCGCGGCCACCGCGACCTCGCCGACCGGCACCGGCCGCAGGATCTCGAACGTCAGCCGCGCCAGCAGCATGCCCTCGGCCGGCTCGCAGCGCTCGAGCGCCCGGCCGAGCAGCGCCGCCGGCGGCCCGGCGTGCTGATGCGCGGGGTCCCACGGCCCGCGGGTGTGCGGCGTGGCCGCGAACCGGCCGCCGCCGAGCGGGACGAAGAAGGCGCCGGTCACGAGAGGAACGAGCCGCCGGCGGTCGTGGACGGGCCCGCGACGGCGCCCGCGTCGGTCAGCGCGCGGATCTCGGCGGCCGAGTAGCCGGCCTCGGCGAGCACGGCGTCGGTGTCCGCACCGAGCGGCGGGCCGCCGGCGCGGGTCGGGTCGGCCGGGGTCCGGGAGAGCCTGACCGGGGTGCCGAGCAGGCGGACCGGCCCGGCGCCCGGCTGGTCGACCTCCACGATCATCTCGCGCGCCCGGACGAGCTCGGACTCGAGCGCCTCGTCCAGTCCCAGCACGGGCTCGAGGCAGCAGTCGCGCTCGTCGTTGAACGCCTCCCACTCGGCCCTCGTCCGCTGCGCGAACACGGCCTCCACCTCCCGGTGGGTCTCCGAGCCGACGGGCTCGAACTGGCGCGCGGCGAGGTCCGGCCGGCCGACCCCCTCGCACCACGCGCGCCAGAACTTCGGCTCCAGCGCGCCGAGCACCACCCAGCCGTCGGCGCACCGATACGGCCGGTAGCAGAGCAGCCCGCCGGCCAGCTCGGCGCGCCCCCGCGCCGGCCGCGCCACGCCGGCGAGCACGCGCGCCGCCTCCATCGCCAGCCACGACAGCGCGCCGTCGGCCATCGAGACGTCCACGAGCTGGCCCTCGCCCGAGCGGTCGCGCTCGCGCAGCGCGGCGAGGATGCCGAAGGCGGCCATCAGGGCCCCGCCGCCGAGGTCGGCGATCTGCCCGGCCGCCTGCACCGGCGGCCCGTCGGGCTCGCCCGTGAGGTCCAGCAACCCCATGCGCGCGAGGTAGTCCATGTCGTGTCCGGCCCGCCCCGCGTACGGTCCGTCCTGGCCGTAGCCGGTGATCGCGCAGTACACGAGCCGCGGGTTCTCGGCCCGCAGCCGCTCCCACCCCACGCCGAGGCGGTCCATGACACCCGGCCGGAACGACTCGAGTACCACGTCGGCACCCGCCACCAGCCGCAGGAACACCTCTCGACCGGCCTCGCTCTTGAGGTCGATCCGCACCGAGCGCTTGCCCCGGTTCAACGCCAGGAACATCGCGCCGCCCGCGCTCGGCTCGGCACCTGGATGGCGCGGCTCCGCCCAGCGCACGTAGTCGCCCATCCCCGTGTCCTCGACCTTGATCACGTCGGCGCCGAAGTCGGCCAGCAGCAGCGAGCAGAAGCCGCCGGGCAGCAGCCGGGAGAGGTCGAGCACGCGGAGGCCGGCGAGCGCGCTCACCGCGGCAGGCCGAGCATCGCCCGCGCCTCGGCCACGCTCGCGACCCGCCGGCCGGCGTCCTCGGCCATCGCCCGCGCCTTGGCGACCAGCTCGCCGTTCGAGCGGGCCATCGTGCCGTCCGGCAGGTAGAAGTTGTCCTCGAGCCCGACCCGGACGTTGCCCCCGAGCGCGAGTGCGGCCGCGACCAGGCCCCACTGCTCGCGCGAGATCCCGATCACGCCCCACTGGTGGGGCACGGGCGGCACCTGCTCGGCCATGTGGGCGAGGTTGCGCGCCGTCGGGCGGATCCCGCCCGTCACCCCCATCACGCACGAGACCTGGAGCGGCGGCTCGAGCACCCCCATGTCGAGCAGCGGGTCGAGGTTGGCGAGGTGCCCGGAGTCGAAGCACTCGTGCTCGGGCCGGATCCCGCAGTCGTTCATCGCCCCCAGCAGCGCGAGGATCGTGTCGAACGAGTTCTCGAACACCGCCTTGAAGACGAAGTCCTTGCGCCGGCGCGAGTACTTCGCGTAGTTCATCGAGCCCATGTTGAGCGCTCCCACGTCCGGTCGCAGCTCGCGCAGATAGGCGATCCGCTTCTCCACCGGCACTCCGATCGCGCCGGTGGAGAAGTTCACGACGACGTCGCCGACCTCGGCGAGGATCGCCTCGGTGATGGCCCGGAAGTCCTCGACCTCGTGGCTCGGCGTGCCGTCCGGCCGGCGGGCGTGGATGTGGATCATCGCGCCGCCCTCGTCGACGATCCGCCGCGCCTCGGCGGCGTACTCGGCCGGCGTGTAGGGGATCGCCGGGCACTGGTCGCGGCCGGCGACGGCGCCGGAGATCGCGCAGGTGAGGATGACCGGGTCCTCGAGGCCCACGAGGCTCAGCCGGCCTTGCGGACGAAGCGGCCCGACCCCTTGCGGACGTACATCGCGCGGTCGGCCGCCTCCAGCAGGTCGTGCGCGTCGAGGCCGTCCTGGGGGAAGCACGCCGTGCCCACCGATGCCGCCAGCCGCACCCGCCCGCCCGCCATCTCCAGCGGCTCCGCGAACGCCGCCTGCACGCGGGCCGTCGCCTCGTCCGCGACCCCGTCGGCCGGCGGCAGGTCCGGCAGCACGACCACGAACTCGTCGCCCCCGGCGCGCGCCACGAGGTCGCGCTCGCGCACGGCGTGCCGGAGCCGCGCCGCCATCTCCCGCAGCGCCTCGTCCCCGGCCGCGTGGCCCAGGCGGTCGTTGAGCTCCTTGAAGCCGTCGAGGTCGAGCACGAGCACGGCCACCACGAGCCCGTGCGCGCGGGCGCGGGCCAGCGCCGCGCCCAGCATGCGGTGCATCGTCCGCCGGTTGGCGACGCCGGTCAGCTCGTCGGTGTCGGCCTCCTGGAGGATCCGCCGCTCGCGCTCCACGCGGCCGGTCACGTCGGTGTAGGTGCTGAGCGCGCCGTAGGGCCGGCCGTCGGCCTCGGTCAGCGGGCTGGCGTCGACCTCAGCCCACAGCGCGGTGCCGTCGCCGCGCTCGACCCGCACGAGCACGCCGCGCACGGTCTCCCCGGCCAGGGCCCGCCGGACGGGCGAGGCCGAGGCCTCGAGCCGCGCGCCGCCGCGCCGGCGCAGCTCGATCGGCACGTCCCGCAGCCGCGAGCCGACCAGCTCGTCGAGCGGGACGCGGCACAGCTTGGCGGCCGCGCCGTTGGCGCGCGTGACCCGGCCGCCGAGGTCGACCAC
>DASTIC010000362.1:0-8805 GCA_035717845.1 Solirubrobacteraceae bacterium | reverse complement strand
GCGGGCGGAGCCGGCCGCCACCAGCGGTCCCAGCTGCTCGTCGACGAACGCGTCCAGCGCCGGGGTGTCGCGCAGATCGTGCAGCAGGTCCCCGACCCCGGGGCGCCGGGCGTCGTACCAGCGCTGCACCGGCAGCACGGTGGCCGCCCCGGCCGAGCGGCGCACGCGGCGGAGCCCGTCGCCGGCCGCCGCCCAGGTCGCCGCCGGCGCGCCGATCGCCAGCGCCGCGTCGTCCGGCCCCGAGCCGGACCGCTCCAGAACGCCGTGGAAGAGCGAGGCGACGTGCTCGGCGAGCGCCTCGTCGTACTCCCGCACGCCCGGTGCGAGCAGCATGAGGAGGTCGACGTCGCGCGGGCCGAGCAGCACCCCGAGGCCGGTCGAGCCGAGCGCGCTCCGCAGCTCGCCGGAGAGCCGGGTCCAGGAGGGGTCGTCGTCCCGGCGGGGCCGCCGACCGCGCCAGCTCGCCGCCACGGGCAGCAGCCACGCGCGACCGCCGCCGTCGACCGCACCACGCAGGCCGAGTGCCTCGGCGCGCCGGCGCGCGTCTCCCTCCTCCACGCGCCCGTCGGCGAGATCGGAGAGGAACGCGCCCCGGGATCGCGCCCGAAGGTGCTCGTCGTGCTGCTGGCCGAGCAGGTCGATCGCGACGGCGAGCGCCGCCCGCTCGCAGGCGACCTGATCGAAGTCGTCCAGCGGCTCGTCGACGGCGAGCGCGATCAGCCGCCCCCAGGAGCTGTCCATCAGCCGGACCTCCACGAGCAGGGCGCCGCCGGGCGCCTCGCCGCGGTCCTCGGCCCGGTGCAGGTCGGCCCACGCCGACAGCGCGACGTCGTCCCCCGATCGCCCGGACACGTAGTAGACGAGCCCGTGCCCGGCGTCCTCGAGCACGACCGGGTTGCCGACCGCGGCCGCCAGCTCGGCGAGGATCTCCGGCACGCCGCGGCCGGCGAGGATCAGCTCGGTGAAGCGGCGGTGGATCTCCTCGCCGCGGCGCAGCAGCTCGTACTGGCTGTTGAGCACCGCCCCGTGCACCGCCTCCGTGATCTCCACGAATCGCACCTGGCGGCGGAAGGCGATCAGCGGCACGCCCGCCGCCGCACACGCTTCGACCACCGGCTCGGGCACCTTCTCGCGCCAGGTGGAGCCGAGCTCGACGGCGACGGCGGCGGCGCCCTGGGACAGCACCGAGCCGATCCAGCGCCGCTGCTCGCGCTCCCGCGTGCCCGCCCCTATCCCCGTGGTGAGCACCAGCTCGCCGCCCTTGAGGACGTCGTCGGGATCCGCGAGCTCGATCACGTGCGCCCACCGCAGCTCGCGGTCCAGCGCGGCTGCGCCCGCCACGACGTCGGGCAGCGCGCGCCGCACGACGGGAAGCTCGAGGATGTCGCTGAGCCGGAGCATACGTTCCGTCAGCCATTGTGGAACAAGACACGCCGTACTGTCCATTGCACGTACTGGCTCCACACGGAAAGGTGGCGCGCGACTTGGAGGGTGGAACAGTTGATTGAGGACGCGCAGGCCCTTGCGCTGCTGGTCGACGGGCAGGACGCCCTGACGACCGGCACGCGCACGGTCCACGATCCCGCCACCGGCGAGCCGCTCGCCGAGGTGGCCGACGCGACGGCCGCCGACGCCGAGCAGGCGGTCGCGGCCGCCCGCGCCGCGTTCCGGCGCGGCGACTGGAGCCGCGTGACACCGGCCGAGCGCGCCGCCGTGCTCGATCGCCTGGCCGACCTGCTGGAGGAGCGCGCCGACGACTTCGCGCGCACGGAGTCGCGCAACACCGGCAAGCCGCTGAAGTTCTCGAGCGCGTTCGACGTCCCGCTCACGATCGACAACCTGCGCTTCTTCGCGGCCGCCGCCCGCAACCTCGAGGGCAAGGCCTCGGGCGAGTACCTCGACGGGCTGACGAGCACCATCCGGCGCGAGCCGATCGGCGTCTGCGCGGCGATCGCGCCGTGGAACTACCCGCTCAACATGGCGGCCTGGAAGATCGGGCCGGCGCTCGCCGCCGGCAACACTGTCGTCCTCAAGCCGTCCGAGCTCACGCCGCTGACCGCGCTCATGCTCGGCCGCCTGGCGCTCGAGGCCGGCCTGCCGCCGGGCGTCCTCAACGTGATCCCGGGCCCCGGCGCCGAGGTCGGCGGCGCGCTCGCGCGGCACGAGGACGTGGCGCTGATCTCGGTCACCGGCTCGACCCGCACGGGCGCCAGCGTCATGCGCGAGGCGGCCGGCACCGTCAAGCGCGTGCACCTCGAGCTCGGCGGGAAGGCGCCGTTCGTCGTCTTCGAGGATGCCGACCTCGAGGCGGCGGCCGAGGGCGCGATCGTCGGCGCTTTCGCCAACAGCGGCCAGGACTGCACGGCCGCCACGCGGATCTACGTACAGGACGGCGTGCGCGACGCGTTCCTCGAGCGCCTCCTGCACAAGGTGGACCGCCTCGTGGTCGGCGACCCGATGGACGACGCGACGAACCTGGGACCGCTGATCGCGTTACAGCACCGAGACCGCGTCCACGGCTTCGTCGAGCGCGCCGTCGCCGACGGGGCGACCGCCGAATGCGGCGGCGAGCCGCTCCCGGGACCCGGTGCCTTCTACCCACCGACCGTGATCACCGGCGCAGCCCAGGACTCGGAGATCGTCCAGAACGAGGTGTTCGGCCCCGTCGTGTGCGTGCTCGGCTTCGGGAGCGACGACGAGGGGCTCGCCAAGGCCAACGGCACCCGCTACGGGCTCGCCGCCTCGGCCTGGACGCGCGACGTCTTCCGCGCCCAGCGGGCGGCCCGCGAGCTCGAGGCCGGGACGGTGTGGATCAACGAGCACCTGGCGATCGGATCGGAGATGCCGCACGGCGGCGTGAAGGGCTCCGGCTTCGGCAAGGACATGTCGATGTACGCGCTCGAGGAGTACACGGCGATCAAGCACGTCGTGTTCGAGCTCACCGGCGCGCCCCGCAAGGACTGGTACGACGCGGTGTCCACCCCCGAGGAGCCATGAGCGAGTCCGCCGACATCCGCCTCGACGCGGTGACCAAGCGATTCGGGGAGGCGACCGCCGTCGACGACCTGACGCTCGAGATCCCGCAGGGGTCGTTCTTCGCGCTGCTCGGCCCGTCCGGCTGCGGCAAGACCACGACGCTGCGCATGATCGGCGGCTTCGAGGACCCCAGCGCCGGCCGCGTGTACCTCGGCGGCCAGGAGGTGACCCAGCTCCCGCCCTACAGGCGGGACGTCAACACGGTCTTCCAGTCCTACGCGCTGTTCCCGCACCTGTCGGTGGAGCGCAACGTCGCCTTCGGGCTCGAGCGCAAGAAGGTCGACCGCGCCGAGGTCCGCCGGCGGGTGGCCGAGACGCTGGAGATGGTCCAGCTCGGCTCGTACGCCAAGCGCAAGCCGGCGCAGCTCTCGGGCGGCCAGCAGCAGCGCGTGGCGCTCGCCCGCGCGCTCGTCAACCGCCCGCGCGCGCTGCTGCTCGACGAGCCGCTCGGCGCCCTCGACCTGCGCCTGCGCAAGCAGCTCCAGATCGAGCTCAAGCGCATCCAGCAGGAGGTCGGCATCACGTTCGTGCACGTCACGCACGACCAGGAGGAGGCCATGACGATGGCCGACACGATCGCGGTGATGAGCGAGGGCCGGATCGAGCAGGCCGGCGGCGCGGCCGAGCTCTACGAGACGCCGCGCACCGAGTTCGTCGCGAGCTTCCTCGGGGTCTCGAACCTCGTCGACGCCCAGATGAGCGCCTCGAGCAACGGCCTGGCGACCGCCGAGACCCACGACGGCGCGACGCTGCGCGTGCCGACCGCCCGCAGCGGCGGCCACGGCGGTGCGGTGCGCGTGGGCGTGCGGCCCGAGAAGGTGACGCTCTCGCCCGCGGGCCACAGCGTGCCCGACGGCGCCAACGTGCTGCGCGGCACCGTGGTCGTCGCCTCCTTCCTCGGCGTCTCGATCCAGTACGTCGTCCGCGCCGCGGGCGGCGAGGAGCTCACCGTCTTCGCACAGAACCTCGACGGGGCCGAACCGGAATCGCTCGGTCCCGGCCGCGAGGTCCAGCTCGCCTGGGACCCGCAGCACACCTTCGTCGTACCCAAGGAGAACGCATGACCGACCCACGCTTCGAACGCGCTCTGGAGGACTACCTCGAGGCCCAGCGGCTGTCGAGGCGACGGTTCCTCGGCCGCGCGGGGAGCGCCGGGCTCGCCGTCAGCGGACTCTCGACGCTGCTGGCCGCCTGCGGCGGCGTGGAGGGCACGCAGGAGAAGTCCAGCGAGGACACCGCCGAGAAGGCGAAGTCGGTCAGCCATCCGAAGACGGAGATCGGCAACTGGACGTTCTCGAACTGGCCGCTGTACATGGACAAGAAGCTCCTGCGGGCGTTCGACAAGGAGTACGGCGGCAAGGTCCGCTACCTCGAGGACATCAACGACAACTACGAGTTCTTCGGGAAGGTCCGCCAGCAGCTCGAGCAGGGAGAGTCGATCGGCCGCGACATCGTCGTGCTGACCGACTACATGGCCGGGCGCTGGGTGCGCAACGGCTGGGCCGAGCCGATCGACAAGAAGAACGTCCCCAACGCCAAGAACGTCGTCGACAACCTCGCGACGATCAACTACGACAAGGACCGCGCCTACACGCTGCCGTACCAGTCGGGCGCGATCGGCGCCGGCTACAACATCAAGAAGACCGGGCGGGAGCTGAAGTCGGTCAAGGATCTCTTCGACCCGAAGTTCAAGGGCCGCGTGACGATGTTCTCCGAGCCCTACGACTCGGCCTGCACGGTGCTGCTCGGCGACGGCATCGACGCCTCGGCGGCGTCGATCGACGAGATCCAGGGCGCGATCGACAAGATCGACGAGGCCAACAAGGCGGGCCAGTTCCGCCGCTTCACGGGCAACGACTACGCGGCCGACCTGGCCAAGGGCAACATCTGGGTCGCGCTTGCGTACTCCGGCGACCTCGTGCAGCTCCAGAGCGACAACCCGGATCTGCGCTTCTCGTACTTCGAGGAGGGGAACATCGCGTTCAACGACAACCTCATGATGCCGGCCAAGGTCGAGCACCCGTACGCGGCCGAGACGATGTTCAACTACCTCTTCGACCCGGTCGTGGCGGCCAAGCTGGCGGCGTACGTGAACTACATCTCGCCGGTCAAGGGGGCCAAGGAGGAGCTCGAGAAGACCGACCCGGATATCGCCAACAACGAGCTGATCTTCCCGCCGGAAGAAGTCCAGGCCAAGCTCCACCCGTACCCGTCGCTCTCCCCCGCCGACGAGCGCACGATGCAGGAGGCCATGGCGAGGGTCACCGGCGCCTGACGGGCATGCTGCGCCTGTCGCTGCATCGCCGGCGGTCGCTGACGCCCTGGCTCTTCCTGGGGCCGGGGCTGGCGTGGCTGATCGTGTTCTTCGCGATCCCGCTGGTCAACCAGCTCAACGTCTCGCTCCAGACCGGCGACCCGGAGACGGGCTACACGTTCACGTGGGCGTTCGGGACCTATGCCGACGCGGTCAGCGAGTACGGCGACCAGTTCATCCGCTCGATCGGCTACGCGGCGACGGCGACGGTGCTGTGCCTGGTGATCGCGTTCCCGCTCGCGTACTTCATCGCCTTCAAGGCGGGGCGCTGGAAGAACTTCATGCTCGGCCTCATCATCCTGCCGTTCTTCGTCTCGTACGTGCTGCGGACGGTGAGCTGGCAGCTGATCCTCGCCGACGACGGCTTCGTGGTCGACACCCTCAAGACCGTCGGGCTCGTGGGCGACGACGGGCGCCTGCTGGCCACCCGCACGGCGGTCATCGCGGGCATCACCTACAACTTCCTGCCCTTCATGGCGCTGCCGCTCTACGTGTCGCTCGAGAAGATCGACAAGCGGCTGATCGAGGCGGCCACCGACCTCTACGCGAGCCGGGCGACCGCGTTCCGCAAGGTCACGCTGCCGCTCGCCCTCCCCGGCATCTTCGCGGGCTCGCTGCTCACGTTCATCCCGGCGTGTGGCGACTTCATCAACGCCGCGCTGCTCGGCACGCCGCGCCAGTTCATGATCGGCAACGTGATCCAGAGCAAGTACCTGGTGATCCAGGACTACCCCGAGGCGGCGGCACTCTCCTTCATCCTCATGACCTTCATCCTCGTCGGGATCTTCCTCTACGCGCGCGTGCTCGGCGCCCGCAACCTGACCGAGGCGGCGATCTAGGTGCGCGGGGGCGCGCGCAGCTGGGCGCTGGGGGCGTGGTCGGTGCTCGCGCTGCTCTACCTCTTCATCCCGATCTTCGTGATCGTGGTCTTCTCGTTCAACGACCCTGCCGGGCGCTTCAACTTCACGTGGGAGGGCTTCACGCTCGACCACTGGACCGACCCGTTCGAGAACCCGGACCTCGCGACGGCGATGAAGAACTCGCTGCTGATCGCCCTGATCTCGACGGCGATCGCGACCGCGCTCGGCACCTTCATGGCAATGGCGCTCGTCCGCTACGGCTTCCGCGGGCGCTCGCTGGTCGACTTCTTCGTCTTCCTCCCGCTGTCGACGCCGGAGGTCGTGATCGGCGCCGCGCTGCTCGCGCTGTTCCTCACGGCGGCGGTCAACACCGGCTTCGCGACGATCGTGATCGCCCACGTGATGTTCACCGTCTCGTTCGTGGTTGTGACCGTGAAGGCGCGCCTTGAGGGCATGGACCGCCACATCGAGGAGGCGGCGATGGACCTCGGGGCAACCGAGTGGACGACGTTCCGCAAGGTCACGCTGCCGATGATCGCCCCCGGCGTCGCGGCCGCCGCGCTGCTCGCCGCCGCGATCTCGGTCGCCGACTACGTGATCACGAGCTTCCACGCGGGCCAGACGATCACGTTCCCGCTGTTCATCTTCGGCGCCACCCGGCAGGGCGTCCCGCCGGAGGTCAACGTGCTCGCCACCGGGCTGCTGTTGATCGTGCTCGTGCTGATGACGCTCAACGTGCTGCTCCAGCGGCGCCTCGCGCGGCGCGACGCCCGCAAGCAACTCGTCGCATAGGCGCTCAACCGGCGCGCTCCAGCGGCCGATACGAGCGGGGATGGCCCGGCTCGGAACCCCCCGTCTTCATCTCGCGTGCGCCGCGGCGCTCGTCCTGCTGCCGGTCGCCGTGGTCGCGCTCACGGGGTCGAGCCCGGTCCAGCTCACCCCGTACGCCCACTTCTGGCCCGTCCTGCTCGCGGCGGGCACGACGGCCACCGTCGCCGCCGGGGTGACGGTCGCCGGGGTCCGCGCCCGTGACGGCCGGGCGATCCTGCTCGGCACGGCGTTCTCGACGACCACCGCGCTGCTCGCGGTGCACGGCATGGCGACCCCGGGCGTCCTCGCCGGGCCCAACGGCGTCATCGCGCTCGCCGGCGGCGCGTCGCTGCCCGTCGGCACCGGGCTGCTGGCGCTCACCGCCCTTCCCGCTCTGCGGCGGCCACGGCGGATCGCGCCGCTGCTGGTGCTCCAGGCCGTCCTCGCCGTCGCCATCTTCGGGCTGGCCGCGCTCGCGCTCGCCTTCCCGACTCTCGTCCCGGCCGTCCCGAAGGCCGGCAGCCGGCCCGCCATCGCGCTGCTCGTCTTCGGCGTGGCGTGCCTGGTCGTGCTCGCCCACCGCGCCCTGCGTACCCACGCGCTGACCCACCGGCCGACCGACCTGCTCGTCGTCTCCGGCTGCGGCTGGCTGCTGATCTCGCTCTACACGCAGCTCGCGCTCGGGCCCGGCAGCGCCGCGTTCTACACGGGCCACGCGCTCGAGCTGGGCGGCGTCGGCCTGATCGGGATCCCGACCGTGCTCGATCTCATGCGCAGCGGCGCCTCGCGGCCGCTCGTGGGAGACCTCGGCGCCTGCGACCTCGTCGCCGCCGAGGAGGCCTTCCTCGGCCCTCGCGTGCGGGCGCTGCTCCTGCGCCTCGCCGACCGCGACACCTCGACCGAGGAGCACACCCGGCGGGTCGCGCTGCTGGCGGCGCGCGTCGGGGAGGAGATGCGCCTGCCGGCGTCCTCGCGGCGCCACCTCGCCGTCGGCGGCCTGCTGCACGACGTCGGCAAGCTCTCGGTGCCGCTCGCGATCCTGCGCAAGCCGGGGCCGCTCGACGACGACGAGTTCGCCGAGATCCGCCGCCACCCGGCCGCCGGCCGCCGCCTGCTCGAGGAGCTCGGCGGCTTCCCCGAGGCCGTCCGCAGGCTGGTCTCCGACCACCACGAGCGGCTCGACGGGACCGGGTATCCGCGCGGCCTGCGCGGCGCCGACCTGCCGATCGAGACGCGGATCCTCGCCGTCTGCGACGTCTACGACGCGCTGGTCTCCGACCGCGTGTACCGCGCGGCCTGGACGCCCGAGCGAGCGCTCGCGCTGCTGCACGAAGAGAACGCGGCTTACGACCCGGCGGTCGTCGAGGCGCTCGAATGCGTCACCGCGCCCGCGGGCGACGCGCCGTCCTGGATCGCCGGACTCACGGGATCGACACACGGTCCACCCGTGATCAGGGCATCCTGGACCGCGCACCCGTAGAGCCCCACACGGAGGTCGCCTACCGTGACCGTCATGAACGAAGTCCTGCTCTCGAGCAGCCTGCTCGTCCTCTACGTCGGCCTGCGCGGCACCGCCCGGGCGCTCGGCGCGCTCGAGGCCGCGGTCACCCGCTAGTCGCCGAGCGCGACGGCCCGTCCGGCGATGAAGCCGTCGGAGGCCACGATCTCGTCGATCACCTCGGCGGGCACCGGCCCCTCGGTGGTCACCGCCATCACCGCGAGGTCGCTCCCGTCCCGCCCCGGGGGCTGGCGCCCGACCGCCGCGGAGGAGATGTTCACGCCGTG
>DASTIC010000361.1:0-16105 GCA_035717845.1 Solirubrobacteraceae bacterium | reverse complement strand
CAACGGCGCGCTCGCCGCCGAGCTGGCAGCCGGCCGGCCGCTCGGCGAGGCCGTGCGCTTCGCGCTCGCCGCTGCCGCGCTCTCCACCACCGCGGCCGGCGCCCGCACGGGCATGCCGCGCCGCGACGAGGTGCTGGCATCGCTCTGAGGGCGATCGCCGCGCTGGGCGGCGTGACGCTCGCCTGGGCCGGGCTCGTCGAGCCGCGGCGGCTCGTCACCGTGCGCCGCACGCTGCACCTGCCGCGCTGGCCGGCCGCCGTCGACGGCCTGCGGGTCGGCGTGCTCTCCGACCTGCACACTGGTGCCCCGCACGCCGGGCGCAAGGCGATCGCGCGCGCGGTCGACCGCCTCAACGCCGAGGCGCCGGATGCCATGCTCCTGCTCGGCGACTTCACCGACGCCCACCCGGTCTGGGGCGGCCGCGTCCCGCCCGCGGAGATCGCCGCCGAGCTCTCCGGGCTGCGCTCGCCGCTCGGCACCTTCGCCGTGCTCGGCAACCACGACTGGAAGCGGGCGGGATTCGAGATCTGGCACGCGCTGCGCGACGCGGGCATCGAGGTGCTCGAGAACCGGGCCGTCAAGGCCGGCGACGTCTACATCGCCGGGCTCGCCGACCTGCGGTCACGCCGCCCGGACCTACCGGGCGCCCTCGACGACGTCCCGCCCGACGCGCCGGTGATCCTGCTCGCCCACGACCCGGATGTGTTCCCGTTCGTGCCCCACCGCGTGCCGCTCACGCTCTCCGGCCACCTCCACGGCGGCCAGGTCGCGATCCCGGTGCTGCGCGTCCCGGCGATCCCCTCGCGCTACGGCGAGCGGTTCGCGCGCGGGCACATCGTCGAGGAGGGCCGCCACCTGTACGTGAGCTCGGGCCTGGGCACCAGCGGCCTCCCGCTGCGCCTCTTCCGGCCGCCCGAGATCGTCATCCTGGAGCTTCGAAGCGACCGGGAGGCGACTCGAGGATCCCCTCGAGCGTGAAGATCCGGCGCAGGATCGCGAGCGAGCTCGCGTACGTCGAGTCCATGCCGTAGTAGGAGAGGCCGCGGGCGCCCAGCGTGCGGGCCTGCGTGTACGGCGTGTCAGACGCGTAGTGGATGATCCCGAAGTCGATCGGGAGCTTGGAGAAGTTGACCGCCTCGCCCACCGGATAGCGATCGGCGTCGGCGATCTCGTACACCGCGTTGCAGAACGGCCCGGCCTCCATCTCGACCACCGTGTACGCCTCGCGGTAGTAGAAGTCGAGGTACTCGCGGTTCTGGAGGAACGTGCTCTTGACCGTCACCGCGCGCTGGTTGTCGAGGCCGGAGCCGAAGCGCAGGAAGGGCGCGATGTCGTCGAACGAGAACGCGTTGTCGAGCCAGTAGGTCGAGCCCGAGTGCTCGTCGTGGATGACGCTCGAGATCAGCACGTCGCCGACGTCGGCGTTGAGGGTCGCCGCCTTGCCGAGCACGTACACGCCGCGGACCACGTCGGTTGACACGGTGAGCTCGCGCAGGATGTTGTAGGCGGCGAGGCCGAGCGGGTACTCGACGTTGACGACCACGGCGTTCGAGCGCGCGAGCCGGTCGCCGTCCACCGGGCCGAGCCGCGGGTCGAGGCCGGCGGGGTCGAGCCGGTCGAGCGCCATGATCTGCGACGAGATGCGCAGGGCCGCCTTGCTGGAGATGTGCGTGACGCCGAGCGCGCGCTCGGCCTCCTGGCGGCGGCGCCACTGCTCGCCGTCCTCGGGCAGCGACTCCCACAGCAGCCGCGCCCCGAAGTAGAGGAGGTTCTCCCACGAGCCCTCGGCGCGGCCCTCGCGGAAGCGCTCGAGCTCCTCGCGCAGGTACTGCGGGCCGTGCTCCTCGATGAACCGCACGACCTCGGCCTCGCCGGAGCGCGCCGTCGGGGTGACGAGGTTGACCATCGAATGCGGGTTCGAGGAGACGAAGTAGACCGGCCGCTCGCCGAGGCCCTGCTCCTCCATCGCCGTGCGCACCGGCCGCCACCAGCGGCGCGTCATGCGCGCGTAGCCGGCCTGAGAGCCGCCCAGCATGCGGATCCGCAGGTTGAGCTTGCGGCCGCGCACCTCGTCGAGGAACGTCGACAGGTCGCCCCACGCCTCGCGGATGCGGATCCAGTCGTCCTCGTTGCCGCCGTAGGTCTCGGCGCACGCCGCCGGGTCGAGTTCCTCGCCCTCGGGCCGGTCGGTCGAGCGCAGGATCGCGTGGAGCTTGCTCCACTCGACCTGGTAGGCGACGAGCGTCGGGATCACGTCGTCGAGGTCGGACGTCGACGCCAGCAGGACGGCCATCGTCCCCTGGTGGCTGTCGAACCAGCGGCGGCGGCGAGCCGGGGCCTCGACCGGCTCCCACTCCTCGATCCGGCCCACCCCGGCACGCTCGAAGACCTGCGCCTCCTGCCCCATCACGATCACCGCGCTCTCCCACACGCCGGCCGGCAGGCGGCGCATCGCGTACAGGAACGCGCCGAGGTCGACCTCGTTGGTCGAGGCGAGCGGGTGCAGGCTCGAGTTCATCGAGCGGTGCGACGGCTCGAGCACGCGCAGCAGCGTCTCGCCCGACGACCGCAGCAGCGTCGTGTACGTGCGGTGGTAGAGCTCGACCTCGTCCGACACGAGGCCCGCGGCCTGTCGCAGGGAGCCGCCCGGAAGAGCAGTGGGGACGCGCAAACGGGGGACGGCCACGACCCGCAAACCTAGCGTACGGCCATGCCTGGTCGCGCGGGGGTGTTGGTCGGGCGCCGGCCGGCCGATGCTGTCTCATGGCCGGCCGCCGGCTCGCCCTCGTCCTGCTCGCCTCGCTCGTCGTGGGGTGTGGCGCCGACCCCGGGCCCGAGCCTCCGGAGCCGCCCGCCGAGGTGGTGATCGCCGAGAACAGCGGCGCGGTCAAGGCGGCGACGTGGCGGGCCGCGGCAGCGCGCGCGGCGGCGCGGGAGGCGCGCCGGCAGGCCGCGATCCGGCGGGCGCGGCGGTCGACGACGGTGACCGGCGCGCTCCGGCTCGCGCGGCTCACCCGGCGGCTGACCCCCGCAGCGCACGTACGCCTGACCCGCGAGCTCCGGCTCGCGCGCGCGGCGCTCGGGCGGCTGACCGGAGCGCGGGCGGCGGAGCTCGGCTCGGTGCTGGCGACCGTCGACCAGCTCGCCGCCCAGCGCCTGCTCAGCCACGACCGGCTCGAGCCCGTGTTCCTCGTGCTGCGCCGCAACCGCGAGGTGTGGACGCGCGCGCCGATGCCCGCGCCCGGCGAGCGGCGGACCTTCGGCCGCGACCCCGCGGTGTTCCAGTACTACCCCGGCCGCGGGATCCAGCTCCAGCCACTGGCGAGCTGGGGCACGGTCAACTGGCTGGCCGGCACGTGCCTGGAGGGCCGCTGCCCGGTGAGGCGGCTGCGGCGTGAGGTGGACCGGCTCGCCGGCCTGGCCGCCCAGCGCGGGCCCTTCCTCGCGTGGGAGCACTACTTCGCATGGGGCGGCGGCACAGCTCCCTGGATCAGCGGCATGACGCAGGCGACCGCCGTGTCGGCGCTGGCCCGCGCCGGGCGGGCGCTGCACGAGCCGCGCTGGTACCGGATCGCCCATCGGGCGCTCGGCGCGTTCGAGTCGCCGCCGCCGCTGGGCGTGGACGGCGGGGACCACTTCCTCATGTATTCGTTCGCGCCGTCGCTGCGCGTCTTCAACGGCGAGCTCCAGGCCGTGAACGGGCTCGGCGAGGTCGCGCAGCTCGCGCGCGACCGGCGCGCGCGGCGGCTGTTCCGGCGCGGCGAGCCGACGGCCCGGGCGATGGTGGCGGCGGCCGACACCGGCGCCTGGTCGCTGTACTCGTGGGCCGGCCGCGAGGCGACGCTGAGCTACCACCAGCTGATCGCCCGCTTCCTCGGCGACATGTGCGACCGCACCACGCTGCGCGTGTACTGCGCCGCCCGCGCGCGCTTCAGCCGCTACGTGCGCGAGCCGACGCGGATCGGCATCGCTCCGCTCAAGGGCCTGCGCGCCCGGCACGCGACCACCGTGCGGTTCTCGATCTCGAAGATGTCGGCGGTCACGGTGCGGGTGCTCGACCGCCGCGGCGTCACCTTCAGCCGCGACCTCCGGCTCGCCTACGGCGCCCACCAGATCGCGTGGACGCCGCCCGCCCGCGGGCGCTTCCGGCTGCGCATCCGGGCGCAGGGGCCGAGCGGGCCGGTCGGCGTCGCGGGGCGCCGCATCGCCGTTCGCCTTCCGCGTCCAAAGCCGAAGAAGCCGAAGGCGAAGAAGCCGGCGCCACGCGAGCGAGAGGACGTGTTGACGGAACCGACAGAACGCGGCAGGGTGTCCCGATGACCGTTCCCGTCGACTTCTCGGTCGAGGAGGACGACGAGGCGGGCGTGAAGGTGATCGCCGTCGCCGGCGAGCTCGACATCGCGACCGCCCCGGCGCTCTGCGCGCGCCTCGACGCGACCCGCGCCGGTCGCAGCCCTCGCCTGCTCGTCGACCTCAGCGCGGTCGAGTTCTGCGACTCGACCGGCCTGCGCGCGCTGCTCGGTGCGGCGTCCGAGATCCGCGCCCACGGGGGCCGCTTCGCGCTCGTGTGCGAGCCGGGAGGCGGGGTGGCGCGGCTGCTCGGCGTCGTGGGCGCCGCCGAGGTCATCGCCGTCCACCCGGACCGCGCGACCGCGATGGCCGCGCTCGCCTGATCAGCCCGCGGCCGCGCGCGGCTGGACCCACAGGTGACGGGCGCGCGCCAGCGTGCGCCCGTCGGCGGAGAGCAGCGCCGACGCCGTCTCCGTCTTGCGCCCCTCGGAGGCCAGCATCCATCCGACGGCGACGATCGGCTCGCCGAGCGGGATCGGCGCGAGCAGCTCGGCGTGCATGCGGGCGAGCAGGCTCGGCACGTCGGCGTCCCACATCGCGGGCACGTAACTCGGGCAGTCCAGCGCTCCCCACACGATCTCGGGCATCAGGCCGTGCTCGTCGTGCGGGATCGTCGCGTCGGCAACGAGCAGCGCCGCGGTCATCGAGGTGTCGCGCGGGAGGTCGCCGAAGTGCAGGCCGAGCCCGTCCTGGCGCGCGCAGCCGCAGATGTAGCACTGGGTGAACGCGTGGCGGGTGCCGTGCCACGGGTGGCGGCGGAGAGCCTCGCGGGCCTCGGCGACGGTAGGCCGGACGGGCGGCTCGACGTCGAGCGCGGCGGCCGGGGCTCCCTCGGCCACGAGGGCCTCGTGGTGATAGAGCCGCAGGTGGCCGTCGGGCTCGCGCGTCAGCGCGAGCGCGGTGTCGAGCGGCGGCGGCGAGCGCAGCGAGATCTCGGCCGGCCCCCGGATGTGGCGGGCGATCAGCCCGCAGGTGTAGCCGCCGTTCGCGCTGGCCGGAGGGCCGTTGAAGCGGCGGGGAATGAGCACACGGCCCGCCGCACCGACCTCGGTGAGCGGGCCGCGCCCCATCAGGCGTTCTCCTAGATCGTCGTGACGTTGACCGCAGCCGGGCCCTTGGGACCCTGCTCGGCCTCGTACGAGACCCGCGCACCCTCGGCGAGCGTGCGGAAGCCGTCGCCCGAGATGCCGGAGAAATGGACGAAGAGGTCCTTGCCGGGCTCGTCGGGAGTGATGAACCCGAAGCCCTTGTCGTCGCTGAACCACTTCACGGTGCCGGTCGCCATGTCTTTACCTCCACGGCGTCTGTGCTGCCAACGCCGAGGATGCAAACAAGCAAACAACTGCGGGCGCGCACTGCTTATCCGGGCCTCTTTGACCCGGTCGAACGTGCGACAAGGTAGCAACTTCTTCAGAATGGGTAGGGTTTCCGGCCGCATGGCCCTCGCTCCGACTGCCGACGACGTCCAGCCCGTCGCCAACGAGACCCGCGACCGGATCATCACCGGCACCGTCACGGTGCTCCCCGTCCTGGCGCTCGGCGTCGTGGCCTGGCAACTCTGGAACGACGCCCTTGGCTGGAGCGACGTGGCCATCTTCCTGTTCGCCTACGTATCGACCGCGCTCGCCATCACGGTCGGCTTCCACCGCCACTTCACTCATCGGGCCTTCAAGTGCCGGCGCTGGGTGCGCGGCACGCTGGCCATCTTCGGCTCGGCCGCGATCGAAGGCAACATCATCTCGTGGGTCGCCGACCACCGCAAGCACCACGCGTTCTCAGATGAGGAGGGCGATCCGCACAGCCCTCACGTCGGCCACGGGGGCGGCTGGACCGGCGCGCTCAAGGGCCTCTGGCACGCGCACGTCGGCTGGCTCTTCATCCACACCCACCGCGGCAACCGGGAGCGCTACGCGCCCGACCTGCTCGCCGACCCGATGATTCGCTTCATCGACCGCACGTTCGTGCTGTGGGTGACCGTCGGGCTGCTCGTCCCCTTCGGGCTCGGGTACCTCATCGGCGGCTCGCTGCACACTGCGCTCACCGGCCTCCTGTGGGGCGGCCTCGTGCGCATGCTCGTCGTCCACCACGTCACGTACAGCATCAACTCGCTGTGCCACTTCTTCGGGCGCCGGGACTTCAAGACCGGCGACGAGTCGCGCAACCTGATGTGGCTCGCGCCGTTCACGTTCGGCGAGTCCTGGCACAACAACCACCACGCCTTCCCGACCTCCTACCGGCACGGCCTGCGGGTGTGGCAGCTCGACATCTCGGCGGCCGTCATCTGGATGCTCGAGAAACTCGGCCTGGCGTGGGATGTCGTGCGCATCAGCCCGGAGCGCCAGCAGCGCAAGGCCGTCGGGACGTAGCGCGTGGCCGCCCTGCGCACCACCGGGCCCCTGAGGCGGGAGCTTCAGGCGGCCGTCCCCGACCGGCCCTTCCGGCTGACGTTCTGGGACGGCACCGAGGTGCCGCCGAGCAACGGCGGGCCGGCGCCGACACTGCACCTGCGCTCCCCCGCCGCGCTCGCCCACGCGCTGCGGGCACCCGGCCAGCTCGGCCTCGGGCGCGCCTACGTGAGCGGCGAGCTGGAGGTCGACGACCTCGAGGCCGTGCTCGAGATGCTCGACCGCTACCGGCCGCGACCGATCGACCGCGGCGCCCAGCTGCGCCTGGCGCTCGCCGCCGCGCGCGCGGTCGGGCCGATGCGGCCGCCGCCCGTGCCGGAGATTGAGCTGCGCCCGCGTGGGGAGCGCCACAGCCCGGAGCGCGACAAGCGCTCGGTCCGCCACCACTACGACGTCTCCAACGACTTCTTCGCGCTCTTCCTCGACGAGTCGATGACGTACAGCTGCGCGTTCTTCTCGCGCGACGGCTCGAGCCTCGAGGCGGCGCAGACGGCCAAGCTCGAGCTCACGTCCGCGAAGCTCGCCATGCGCGAGGGCGAGCGGGTTCTCGACGTCGGCTGCGGCTGGGGCAGCTTCGCAATCCACGCCGCGCGCGAGCACGGCGTGTCGGTCACCGGCATCACGCTGTCGGAGCCGCAGGCGGAGCTCGCGCGCCGGCGGGCCGAGGAGGCCGGCGTGGCCGACCGGGTGGAGATCCGGGTCATGGACTACCGCGAGCTCGCGGACGAGCCGTACGACGCGATCGCCTCGATCGGCATGGTCGAGCACGTCGGCTCCAACCGCATCGACGAGTACGCGGCGACGCTGGCGCGGCTGCTACGGCCGGGCGGCCGACTGCTCAACCACGGCATCTCGCGCCTGCGGATCGGCGAGCCGGAGGCCGGCCCGTTCTCGGAGCGCTACGTGTTCCCCGACGCCGCGCCGCTGCACTTGTCCCGCATCCAGATCGCGCTCGAGCGCGCGGGGCTCGAGACCAACCACGTCGAGGGCTTCCGCGAGGACTACGCGGAGACGCTCACCCACTGGATGCGGCGGCTCGACGAGCACGCCGTGGAGGCGGAGCGCCTGGCCGGTCCGGAGCGCCTGCGCGTGTGGCGCCTGTACCTGCGCGCGGCCCGCAACGGCTTCCGCACCGGCTTCACGTCGATCTACCAGGTCCGCTGCGTGAAGCCCGGCCCACGCTAGACTGGATTGCGGTGGCCGGCAGTTCGCCGGCTGCGAGGCAGTTCGCTTGCTTGGGTCCCGCTCACAGCGGTTCGGGTCAGCAGTCGCCTCCCGAATCGTTCGCGGCCCATCGCCGCAGGAGTTCTTTCATGTCACAGCCGTCCTTCGCCGATCTCGGCGTGTCGCGCGCCTTGGTGCGCGCGCTCACCGAGCGCGGCATCCACAAGCCGTTCCCGATCCAGGAGCTCGTCATCGCCGACGTGCTCGCCGGGCACGACGTGCTCGCCAAGTCGCCGACCGGGTCGGGCAAGACGCTCGCGTTCGGCGTCCCGCTCGTCGACCGCGTGGACCCCACCGCGCGCCGCCCGGCCGCGCTCGTCCTCGCCCCCACCCGCGAGCTGGCGAGCCAGATCGTCGAGGAGCTGCGCCCGCTCGCCCGCGTCCGCAACGTCTCCGTCGCCGCCGTGTACGGCGGCGTCGGCTTCGAGAAGCAGACCCGCGACGCCCAGCGCGCCCAGATCCTCGTGGCGACCCCCGGCCGCCTCGAGGACCTGCTCCAGCGCCGCGCCTTCACGCTCGAGCACGTGCGCACGCTCGTGCTCGACGAGGCCGACCGCATGCTCGACATGGGGTTCCGCCCGGCCGTCGACCGGATCGTCGCCCGCTGCCCCGCCGACCGCCAGACGCTGTTCTTCTCGGCCACGCTCGACGGTGAGGCGGGGCGCATCGCCGCCGCTTACACCCACGACGCCCGGCGCCACGAGCACACCCCGCCAGAGCAGCGGCACGCCGACATCGAGCACCGCTTCCTCGCGGTCGAGCGCGACGACCGGCTCGACGCGCTGGTCGACGAGCTCGACGCCGCCGACCGCTCGCTCGTCTTCGTGCGCACCAAGCGCGGCGCCGACCGGCTGGTGAAGCGGCTGTCGCGCGAGGGCGTCGACGCCGTCGCCATGCACGGCGACAAGTCGCAGCGTCAGCGCGAGAAGGCGCTCGCCTCGTTCGAGGCCGGCCGCGTCGCCACGCTGGTGGCGACCGACGTCGCCGCCCGCGGCATCGACGTGAACGACATCTCGCACGTCATCAACTTCGACCCGCCGGCCGACCGCGAGGGCTACGTCCACCGCGTCGGGCGCACCGGCCGCGCCGGCCGCACCGGCGTCGGCGTGACGTTCTTCGGCCGCGAGAACACGCGCGACATGGAGAGGATCGCCGGCCAGCTACGCCTGAAGGCGCAGTTGCGCGAGGCGCTCGCCAGCTAGGAAACGACGAGGGGCGGCCCGTAGGCCGCCCCTCGATGCCGCGCGGTGGCCGCCGGCGTCAGCGGGGGTCGTCACCCCCCTTCTGCCGGTTGTCGTGCCACTTGTCGTCCTTGTTCCAGCGATCGTGGTCCTTCTTGGCCCCGATCGTGAACTCCTGCGTCTGCGGGTTGAGGTGCCGCAGGCGCACCGCGGCCTTGGCGTCGCGGTCCTTGAACTTCCACACGAAGAGCCCGCGCGTGATGTCGGACTCGTAGATGTAGCCGTTGTAGAAGTGCGAGGACCAGTCGCCGCCGGCCTGGGTCGGCACGAGCGGAGCCGGGTCGGCATATGCGACCTCGCGCGCGCTTGCGGTGTTGCTCATGTCCAGCACCCCGATGCCCGACTGGTACGAGCCATGGACGAGGACGTCGTCCGTCTTCGTCGGGATCAGGTTGTAGTTGTGGATCGTGCAGTTCTCCTGCGCCGTCTGCGCACGCGTCAGGGCCCACTTGCCCTTCGCCGCCCCGGAGTCGGTCTCGTAGAAGAAGAACGACTTCATGTCGGCCGTCTGGAAGCCCGTCCTGGGCGGGGTCCCCGGAGGGGAGCCCGGAGGCGCCGAGCCGGTGACCGGCGCGCCGACCGCCTGACAGCGCGGCTGGACGCCGCCGCCCGGCTCGTGGCCGAAGATGACCGTCTCCCCGTCCCACGTGAACGCGGCCGAGTGCCCGGTCGGGTTGTCGACGTTGGGCGCGGTCCCGGCGATCTCGGGCACCACGCGGCTGTAGAGGAACCGCGGGTTGTCGCGTGAGCCGCCGTCCTTGCCGCCCAGGCTCCACAGCGCGTAGCCCACGCCGCCGGCGCAGGCCGCCTTGTTCGCCCGGCCGAGGATGACCGCCGTGTCGTGGCAGGCGAAGTTGTTGTCCGCGCCCGCCGCGCGATCGGCGAACTCGAAGTGCAGGAACTCGGACTCCTCGGGCCGGCTCAGCGGGACCTCGACGATGTCGATGCCCTCGCATGCGGCGCTCGATGGCGTGCTGTAGACGAGCAGCCGGCGGTTGCGCAGATCCGGCACACCGGTCGCCGTGTGCGAGCCGCAGGTCAGGTCGACGGACGCCACGAGGTCCGGGTTGCCGGGATCGCTGACGTCGAACACGTGCAGACCCTCGAAGCCGCCCGTCCCAGGAGGACCGCCGGCCGGCCCGGACGGGACCGCCTCGCCGTCGCACGTCCGCGGGGGCCCAGCCGCCGGGTTGACGTTGTTGGCGTCCCACGTCCGCACGAGGATCGAGCCCCAGATGACCATGTCGCCCTGACCCGACGGGTGAGCGCAGTCGCGGTAGTCGATCAGCTGCTTCGGGTTGCGCGGATCGTCGATGTCGATGATCCGGAAGCCCGACCAGGTGCCCTGGTACGCGCGGTCGCGCCAGAACGCGATGTCCGAATTGAACTGCCCGAAGTCGTTCGGGGCGACGCGACGCTCCGAGAAGCCCAGGAGCCGCATGTTGCGGGTGGTCGAGAAACTCGCGCCGCCGTCATTCGCGGGCGGTTGGGTCAACGCCGTGGTCGCGTTCCCCAGTGTCTGCGCCATGGTGTTGACGGTCACCGGATGGGCGGATGCCCCTACCGGCACAGCGAGTGCCAAGACCACCGACGTCAAGAGCGCAAGGCGAACCCTCATACCTTCCTCCTCCCCCGCCATCTAGTGGACTCTGCCCCGAACCATACGCCCGCACGCTCGCGCGCGCATGCGAGGGGCAGTCCCGCTGACAATACGCTCTTGCGCGAGCGGCGCCCCTAGATGCACGATGAGAAAGCAGGGGCCGTTTCGCCCGGTTGACCGTTGCGTCGAGGGGGTACGCCCACCGGTGAGCGGTTGCCGATGGACGCACGATCCGCTATAGTTGCTCATACAACTATGCGACTCCAGGGCCTCCATCACATCACCGCCATCACCGGCGACGCGCAGCAGAACCTCGACTTCTACACGCGCGTGCTCGGACTCCGGCTGGCCGCCAAGACGGTCAACCAGGACGATCCCAGCGTCTACCACCTGTTCTACGCCGACGAGCAGGGGCGGCCGGGCGCTGAGCTGACCTTCTTCGAGTACCCCGGCGCGATCCCGGGCCGCCCGGGCGCCGGCATGATCCACACCATCGTGTCGCGCGTCGGGTCGCCCGAAGCGCTCGACTTCTGGGAGCGGCGCCTGGGCGCCGAGGGCGTCGCGACCGAGAGGGTCGGCGACGACGCGCTGCGGTTCGAGGATCCGGAGGGCCTGCGCCACGAGCTCGCCGTCCGTCCGGGCGTCGACGAGCCGCTGTCGGCGGAGCACCCCGAGATCCCGCTCGAGCACGCGCTCCAGGGCTTCGACGCCGTACGGGCCTACAGCAGCGACCCGCAGCGCTCGCGGGCGCTGCTCGAGCAGGTGCTCGACGCCAAGCCGGTGGGCGACGCGACCTGGGAGCTGCGCGGCGAGCGCCGCGGCGGCACGATCACGTACGATCCGGCGCCGGCCGAGCCGGGCCGCCAGAGCGCCGGCACGGTGCACCACGTGGCGTGGGGGACCTCACAGGCCGACCATCCGAAGTGGCACGAGCGCGTGCAGCTGCTGGGCATCCCCAACAGCGGCATCGTCGACCGCCACTACTTCCACTCGATCTACTTCCGCGAGCCCAGCGGCGTGCTCTTCGAGCTGGCCGACGACGGCCCGGGCTTCACGGTCGACGTCCCGCTCGACCAGCTGGGCTCCGTCGTGATCCTCCCGCCGCGGTTCGAGCCGCACCGCGCGGAGATCGAGAAGCGGCTGACGCCGCTCCCCGATCCCCGGGCGGGTTGGGCGACTACCAGCTCGTCGGCTTGACGGGCTGGTAGAGCCAGACGTCGAAGAACGCGTCGAGCTCCTGCCCGCTGACGCGCTCGGCCGCCGCGATGAACTGTGCGGTCGTCACGTTGCCGTAGCGGTTGCGCTTGTACCAGCGGCGTAGGAGCTTGAAGAAGTCCTGGTCGCCGATCTTCTCGCGCAGCGCCTGGAGCGTCATCGCGCCTCGGTCGTACGGCGGCGAGTGGAACATCTGCGCGGGCCCCGGGATCGCGGCCGGCGCGGGGTCCCACTCGGTGAACGTCGCGTACATGTCGTCGAACGTCTCGGCGGCGGTCGCTCGGCCCTGCTTCTCGTCCCAGATCCACTCCGACCACGTGGCGAAGCCCTCGTTGAGCCAGATGTCGGGCCAGATCGAGAGGGTCACGGCGTTGCCGAACCACTGGTGGGCGACCTCGTGGACGACGGTGGACTCGGCGGGCGCGCCCGAGGCGCTGGCCGCCTGGCTGGGGTCGTACATCGACTTGGTCTGCGACTCGAGGTTGTAGTTCGCCCGCGCGATGTCCACGACCCCGCCGCCGCTCGAGAACGGATAGCGGCCGTAGAGGTCGGAGAAGAGCCCGATGATCTGCGCCTCGAGCCCGATCCGCTCCTTCGCGAGCGCCGGGTTCTTGACCAGCGGGTCGATTGCCTGGTAAAGCGGGATCCGCCCGGCCAGGGTGACGGTCATGTCGAACACGCCGTTGGTCGCCGTGGCGAGGTAGGGCGCCATCGGCGAGTCCTCGTACCAGTGCCAGGTCGTCATGCCGGCGCTGGTGCGCTTCTTGATCAGGCGGCCGTTCGCGATGGCGGTGATGCCCTCGGGCACGGTGACCGCGATGTCGAACGTGGCCTTGTCCTGCGGGTTGTCGTTCGCCGGATACCAGCCGGGCGAGCCCTGCGGCTCGTTGACGACGAACGCGCCGTCGGGCGTGAGCGTCCAGCCCTCGATCGAGTCGTCGGGATCGACGACATCCTGCGGCTGGCCGCCATACACGACCTCCACGGAGAACTTGTGGCCCCGCTTGAGCGCGTGACGCGGCGTCACGGTCAGCTCCTGGCCGCCGTCGTGGCTGAAGGTCGCGTCGCGGCCGTTGACCTCCACCTCGCTGACGACCATGAAGGCCCGCAGGTCGAGGTTGAAGCTCGACAGGCTCTGCGTGGCCCGGGCGTAGAGCTTCGCCTCGCCGTCGAGCTGGTTCGTCGCCCGCACGTACTCGAGGTCGAGCGAGTAGTGCTTGACGTCGTAGCCCCCGTTGCCCGCCTGGGGGAAGAACGGATCGCCGAGGCCGTCCGAGCCGGGCGACGCGTGACGCGCTGCGGCCGGCGCTACCGCGAGCACCGCGATAGTGAGCGCGGCCGCCCCCGCGCGAATCATGTGTGATCGCATCCCGGGACCCTATCGCCCATCTCTAAGAGCATCGTCGGGGTACGGCTGGCCGCACCCCAAGGGCCGGCGCCGACGAAGTTGGGGGTGCGGGTTTGGGGGTGCCCTCGATGCCGGGGGTTCACGGCACCGCGATGCTTGCGCCCATGATCTCGTGCATGGAGCCCCTCGCCACGGACGCCGCGGGTGCCCTCCTCGAGCCCGGTGCGCCGGGCTGGGACGCCGCCCGCCGGCCGTTCGACCTCGCCGTCGACCAGCGTCCTGCCCTCATCGCCCTCCCCAGCCACGAGCGCCAGGTGGCCGAGGCCGTGCGCGAGGCCGGCCGGCGGGGCCTCCGCGTCGTCGCCCAGTGCGGCGGCCGGGCGGCGGCGCGGCTCGGGTCGCTCGAGGACGCGCTCCTCGTGCGCACGCCGCAGCTGATCGGCGTCGAGATCGACGCGCGCTCCCACCGCGCCCGCGTCCGCGCCGGCGCCCGCTGGGCCGACGTCACCGGGCCCGCGTCCTTCCTCGGCCTCGCGCCGGCCGCGGGCTTCGCGAGCGGCGCGAGCATCGTCGGCACCGTGATGGGCGACGGCATGGGCTGGCTCGCCCGTCGGCACGGCTTGGCGGCGGCCGGCGTGCGCACGGTCGAGTTCGTGACGACCGACGGCGAGCTCGAGCGTTGTGACGAGCTGCCCCGGGACGGCGTGATCACGGCCCTC
The DNA here is from genome assembly GCA_035717845.1 of Solirubrobacteraceae bacterium. GTDB lineage: Bacteria > Actinomycetota > Thermoleophilia > Solirubrobacterales > Solirubrobacteraceae > DASSUW01. The sequence continues at coordinate 2,003 of DASTIC010000361.1, read as the reverse complement.
GAGATCGACCTCCACCCAGCCGAGGACCTGTACGCGGGTGCGCTGTTCTTCTCCCCGGACCGCGCCGCCGAGGTGCTCCAGGCCTGGCTGGAGTGGACGGCGACGGCGCCGCCCGAGATCACCTCGGTCGCGCGGATCATGCGCTTCGGGACCGGCCACGAGGTTGCCGAGATGGTGCGCGGGCGGGCGTTCGTGCTCGTCGAGGCGGCCCACCTGGGCCGTGAGGCGGAGGGCGCCGCGCTGCTGGAGCCGCTGCGTGAGCTCCGCGCCGAGCTCGACACGTTCTCGATGGTGCCGCCGTCGGCGCTCGGCCACCTGCACATGGAGCCGGAGGAGCCGGTCGCGCGGCTCGCGGACGACGGCGTCGTCGGACCGCTGCCGGCCGCGGCGATCGACGACCTCGTCGCGGCGGCCGCCGCCCCGCCGCTGGCCAGCGTCGAGCTCCGCCATGCCGGCGAGGGGCGCTACTTCACGCACGCGTCGGGCACCCCGACCGACGCGGCGTCCAACGTGGCGATCGAGGCGCAGCTCGCGCTCGTCGCCGCCGCCCTCGAGCCTTACGCCGTGGGCTGACGGACGAGCACGCGGCGCGTCAGTGCCTCGAGCGCGCGGACGGCGAGCGCGATGTCGGCCTCGGGCGTGTCCTCGGCGCTCGTGTGGCTCACGCCGCCGCGGCTGCGCGCGAACAGCATCGCGGTCGGGAGCACGCGCGCCATCTCGCTCGCGTCGTGCAGCGGGCCGCTGGGGAGCCGGGGCGCCGAGCCCGTGAGCTCGGCGACGACGCTCGCCGCGCTCTCGATCAGGTCGCGCTCGAAGAGGATCGGCTCGATCGACCAGATCGGCTCCCACTCGACCTCGCAGCCCTCCTCGGCCGCGATCGCCGCCGAGGCCGTCCTCGCCGCGCCGACCAGGTCCGCGAGCACGTCGGGATCGAGCGCCCGCTGGTCGAGCGTGATCTCGCAGTGGCCGTTGAAGGCGGTCGGGATGCCCGGCGCGACCGCGACCTCGCCGGTGGTGGCCCGCGCGTCGGGGCGGCGCGCGGCATCCTCGCGGAAGGCGAGCGCGCTGCGCGCGGCGGCCATGAACGCGTCGCGGCGGACCTCCATCGGCGTCGAGCCCGCGTGCGCGTGCGCACCGGTGAAGCCGACCCGGTGGCGCTCGACGCCGAAGGTGCCGAGCACGACGCCGAGCGGCTCGCCGAGGCTTTCGAGCACCGGGCCCTGCTCGATGTGCAGCTCGAGGTAGGCGACCGCGCCGTCGAGCTGGGCGCGCGCCTCGCCCGCGCGCTCGACGTCGACGCCGTGCGCGGCGAGCGCCTCTTCGAGCCCGACGCCGGTCCGGTCGACGAGATACCGCACGGCCTCGGGGTCGAAGGTGCCCGCCGCCGCGCTCGAGCCGAGCAGGCTGCGCCCGAAGCGCGCACCCTCCTCGTCGGCCCAGTCGACGAGCTTGAGCCCGAGCGGCCGCGGCTCGCCCGCCAGCGTGCGCAGGACCTCGAGGCCGGCGACGACACCGAGCGCGCCGTCCAGCCAGCCGCCGCTGGGCACGGAGTCGAGGTGGCTGCCGACGATCACGAAGCGGTCGTGGTCGCCGGGCGCGGTGGCCCAGAGGTTCCCCGCGGGGTCGGTCTCCACCGTGACCCCCGGGATCGCGTCGAGCTGCTCGCGCAGCCAGCGCCGCGCGACCTCCCACATGCCCGTCCACGCCACCCGCTGCGCACCCCGCTCGTCCGAGGTCCGCCACGCGAGCTCGCGCAGAAGGGCGATGACCCGGTCAGGCTCGACCATGCTGCGGCAGCCTGACGGATTTCGCGGCGCGGGCGAACGTCAACGGCGGCATTGAGGGGAGGGACGGGAGGCTGCGGTTTGCAGCACTCGGCGACTTCTCGGGTTCGAGTGTTGCGAATCGCATGTCAGGGATGCGCAACTGCACACTCGGTGGCTGGGCGGCGTCGAGTGTTGCGTTACGCATGTGCGCCGCGGTCGTTTCCCTGGCCCTCCCTA
>DASTIC010000360.1:0-7977 GCA_035717845.1 Solirubrobacteraceae bacterium | reverse complement strand
GACAGCTCGTCGTTGCGCACGACGATCGGCTCTTCACCGTTGACCTCGCCCAGCAAGTGGAAGAGGTTGAAGGTGAACGAGTCGTAGTTGTCGATCAGGAGCGTGCGCATCGCCGCATCTACACTCTGCCGACCTTGGCACCTGAGCGCATCCGTTTGTTGCGCCGGCGCGGCGTCGAGACGGTCATCCTCGCAGGCGCCGACACGCACGGGATCATGCGCGGGAAGCGCCTGCCGATCGCCGAGCTGCCCAGGGCCGCAGAGCACGGGGTCGCGCTGTGCGAGGTGATCTGGGCATTGCCGGTCGACGAGCGTGAGCCGGTGCAGCGGCCACCGGGCCACGCCGGCTACTTCCCCCGCGACGGCTATCCCGACATGCTCGCCGTGCCCGACCTCGAGACCGCGCGGATCCTCCCCTGGCACGACCGCACCGCGCTCCTGCTCTGCGACTTCGTGGATCGCGACGGCGGCGCCGTGCCGGTGTCGCCGCGCGCTGTGCTGCGCTCGGTGGTGGCACGCGCGGAGTCGATGGGCATCGAGCCGGTCGTCGGCGTCGAGCTCGAGTTCTACCTGCTGCGCGAGACGCCTCAGTCGGTGGCCGGCAAGCGCCCGGCACAGCTCGTGGCCGTGGACGAGCGCCCGAGCGCGTACGGCGTCGTCGCGGCCTCGCGGAGCGAGCCATTCGCGGGCGCCGTGCGCGACACGCTGCGCGAATACGGGCTCGCGGTCGAGGCGTGCAACCTCGAGTCGGGGCCCGGGCAGTTCGAGATCAATCTGCGCGCGGCACCGGCGCTCCGGGCCGCCGACGAGGCGTTCTTGCTCAAGAGCGCGGTCAAGGAGATCGCGGCGCGCCAGGGACTGCTGGCGACGTTCATGGCCAAGCCGCGCTCGGACTGGCCGGGCAGCTCGTGCCATCTGCATCTCAGCCTGCGCGCAGGCACGCCGGCCACCATGCGGCACTTCATCGGCGGGCTGCTGGAAGGGATGGCCGAGCTGACCGCGATGTTCGCCCCGACACCGAACTCCTACCGGCGATTCGCTCCGTACTCCTGGGCGGCCACGACCGCGACGTGGGGCGTCGACAACCGCTCCGCAGGCGTGCGCGCGATTGGCGGCGGTGACGGCATCACCCGGGTCGAGCATCGGCATGCGGGCGCAGATGCCAACCCGTACCTGGCCGCCGCGTCGGCGCTCGCCGCCGGCCTGGACGGGGTGCGGCGCAGGTGCGAGCCGCCGCCCGCGGTCGACGGCGACGTGTACGCACTGGCCTCCGGCACGGTCCCGGCGCTGCCCGCGACGCTAGGCGAGGCCACCGACCTGCTCGAGCGCAGCGCGCTCGCCCGGGACTGGCTCGGCGACGACGTCGTCGACCACTGCGTGGCGATGCGCCGCAGCGAGGTCGCCGCGCAGGCCGCCGCCGTCACCGACTGGGAGACCGAGCGCTACCTGGAGGCGCTGTAGGTGGGCGGCGCCGGCCGGGCTACGCCCATTATCGAGACCGTGGTCACGACGCTCAACCCGGATGGCAGCGTCAACTGCGGCGCGATGGGCGTCGAGTGGGGCGCGACGCGGATCGTGATCAAGCCGTACCGGGGTACGCGGACGCTGCGCAACCTGCGTGCAACCGGAACGGCCGTCGTGAACTTGACCGACGACATCCTGCTGTTCAGCCAGGCGGCGCTCGGCGACCCGCACCCGCCGACCCATCCGGCGGCGAGCGTCGAGGGCGCGGTGCTGGACGATGCCTGCTCATGGCGCGAGGTACGCGTGGAGGCGATCGACGACAGCGCGCAGCGTGCCCGGGTCAGCACGGTTGTCGTCGACGGAGGCACCGGTCGCGAGTTCCTCGGCCTCAACCGGGCTCGCCACGCGGTCCTCGAGGCATCGATCCTCGCCTCGCGAGCGCGCATGCTCGAAGCCGAGGACATCCGCGCCGAGCTGCGCCGGCTGCAGGTGCTCGTGGACAAGACGGGCGGGTCGCGCGAGCGCGAGGCGATGGAATACGTCGTCAAGGCGCTCGCATGAGCTTGCGAATGCGAGTAAGCCGCACGCGATCTCATGTGCGCGCGGTGATCGGAGACTGATGCGCGGGGTACGCGTCGAGGCGCCCGCACGCCTGCACATGGGGATGCTCGCGGTCGCCGGCGACGGCGTGCGGCGCTTCGGCGGGCTCGGAGTGTCGGTCAGCCGCCCGGCGGTCGTGCTCGAGGCGGAGCCCGCCGACGAGCTGTCCGCCGAGGGCGCCGACGCGGAGCGCGCGTTGACGTTCGCGCGCCGCTGCCGCGACGCGCTCGGGCTCGCGGGCGGCGCGCATCTGCGCGTCGTCGAGGCGATCCCGGAGCACGTAGGGCTCGGCTCAGGCACGAAACTGGCGCTTGCCGTCGCCCAGGCGCTGGCGGCGCTGGAGGGGCGCGACATCGACGCACCCGGACTCGCCGAGGCGGCGGGACGGGCCGCACGGTCGGCGGTGGGCATGTGGACGTTCGCGCTCGGTGGCCTCGTGGTCGAGGGAGGGCATCGGCCGGGCGTCGAGCGCCCGGCGCCGTTGCTGGCGCACCACCCGATGCCCGAGGAGTGGCGGGCGGTGCTCGTCGTGCCGGCGGCCGCGCCCGGGTTGTCGGGCGGCGCCGAGGAAGAGGCCTTCGGGCGGCTGGTGCCGGCGCCCGAGCGGTCGGCCGTCGTCGCCCAACTGGCCTTGACCTCGCTGCTGCCGGCGCTCGTCGAACGCGAGCTCGACGAGTTCGGCGCCGCGCTCACCCGCATCCAGCAGCTCGTCGGCGACTCGTTCGCGGCGGCGCAAGGCGGGCGCTTCCATCCGCGCGCAGGCCCGCTCGTCGAGGCGCTGCTGGGCTTCGGTGCGGCGGGCGCCGGCCAGAGCTCGTGGGGACCGACGGTCTACGGCGTCGTCGGCAGCGAGGGGGCCGGACGCGAGCTCGCCCGCCGCATGGAGGATGTGGCCGGCGAAGACAGCGTGGACCTCGTGGCGTTCGACAACCGCGGCGCCCGCCTCGGGCGGTCATGAAGCTGCTCGTGAGCGTCGTGGACGCCGGCGAGGGGCGCGCCGCCGCCGCGGCGGGGGCCGAGATCGTCGACGTCAAGAACCCTGCCGAGGGCTCGCTGGGCGCGCCGTCCCCGGCGGTGATCGCGGGCGTGCGCGCGGCCGTGCCCGCCGAGCTGCCGGTCAGCGCCGCGATCGGCGACATGCCCAACCTGCCCGGCACGGCAGCGCTTGCCGCCCTGGGAGCGGCGCGTAGTGGCGCGACGTTCGTGAAGGTCGGCTTGTGGGGCGTCTCGACTGAGGACGAGGCGGTCGATCTGCTGCGCGCGGTCCGGGACGGCGTCGCGAACGTGCCAGGCGCGGCGGTGGTGGCCGCGGCCTACGCGGACGCCCGGCGCGTGGCACACGCGCCGCTCGCGCCGGAGCTGCTGCCGCGCGTCGCGCTCGCGGCAGGCGTGGGGACCTGCCTGCTCGACACCGCGGTCAAGGACGGCCGCGGTCTGCTGGACTGGCTCTCGCCCGACGCGCTCGCGGCGCTGGTGGCCGAGGCCCATGCCACGGGTTTGCAGGTGGCGCTGGCCGGCGCCCTGCGCGCAGAGGATCTGCCGGTAGTCCGCGACACCGCGGCCGACATCGCCGGTGTCCGCTCGGCCGCCTGCGGCGACGACAGGCGCTCCGGGCCGCTCGAAGCGGCGCGCGTCCGTGCCCTGCGGGCTGCGTGCGTGGCTACGCCGCCGCTGCGGGCATCTCGATGAGCCCCGAGACGTGGAGCCGGTGGGCGACCTTCTGCGCGCATTCCCGCCGCATGGCCGCCGGGACGGCGTCCCCCCAAGCTTCGGCGACCTCCTCGGCCCGCGCCAGCAGGTCCTCGAGCAGCTCTCGCGAGGGCTGCGTCTCGATCAGGCAGCGCAGGCCGAAGCCGATGTGCCAGCGCTCGTCGAGCTCGACGCGCCGCACGCCCTCGTACACCCCCGGCAGCGCGCCGTCGGCCAGGTCGTCGAGAAGCGTGTGCTGCCCGGCGTCGAAGACGACCCCCTCGAGCAGCATGTGGTAGAGGCTCACGCCCTCGCTCAGTCCCTTGCGACCCGCGGCGATCTCGGCGGCCATCGCGGGCAGCCTCTCCTCGAAGAGCTCGAGCATCGCGGGCGGGGCTTCGGTGCGGGCCGCGGCAAGCCGCTCGGCGGGGGTGGCTCCCGGCAGTCCCAGCACCTCGGCGGCGATGCGGTCGAACAGCACCGCATGGCGCTGCTCGTCGCGACGCTGGAGGAAGAACACCCAGGCCATCAAGCTCTCTTGGGACGTCAGCGTTCCCTGCCGGGCTGCATCGGCGAACGGCGCAATGTGCTCGGCGACGAGGGCGTCACCGACGCGGAAGCCGGCGAGGAGCGTCTTCAGGCGGCGGCGGCGCTCGTCCGGGAGCCGTGGCCATTCGCGGGCATCGGGAGTGAGGTCGATGGCCGAGGCATCCCACTGCAGGCGGGCCACGAGCTTGGAGAAGAAGTTGGGCCAGAAGCTGCGGTTTGCGAAGGTGTCGAGCCCGCCCACGACCCTGTAGTCCCGGAGCTGGGGGTCAGCCAGGGTGGCAACCATGCGGTCGCGGAGCTGCTCGTCACCCATGGCGGCAAGGTAGCAAGCGCGCTGGGGCGATCCGCGTGCCAACGGTCATGCCCCGTTCGAGCAGCTCGACCACGCGCGCGGGGTCACGCCCGCCGATCACCCACGTCTCGAAGTGCGCGCCCTCGAGCATCGTGGGCAGGTACTCGTCGACGCCGCCGGTCCGTCGCGCCGCCAGCTCGGCTACGGTCAATCGCGCGAGCGGCTCGCCGCGCGGGGGCCAGTCCGCGTACAAGCCGTCGACCTCCTTCACCAGCACGAGGCGTCCGGCGCCGGCCTGATCGGCGACCCACGCGGCGATCGAGTCGGACGTCACCTCCCAGGACGCAGGCAGCGGATCGAGGGGCAGCGCGGCGGGCAAGAGCACAGTCGTTCGTCCGGCACCGACGCGCGCGAGGTCGGTGCAGCGCTCGGCGCCCGGGATCAGTTCGCTCAGCAACCAGCCGAACTGCTCCATGCCGAGGATCGCCATACGGTGCGAGGCCGCCGCGCGCAGTCCGAAGCGGCGATCGGCTTCGCGCACGGCGTCGGCGAAGCCCGCGCCGCCGGGCACGACGAGCAGCGGATGGCGCGCACCGAGCTCGCCCAACGTGTTGCACAACGCCGGCAGCGCGTCGTCGCCGAGACCGCCGCCGATCTTGAGGACGGTCAGCACGGCCCGCGCAGGCGTGCCGCCAGCAGCGCAGCCAGCGCCGCGGCCGGCCCCAGCTCGCCGCCGTTCGTGCCCCACGGCGCAAGGCCTCCGGCGACGGCTCGTCCTAGGCGCGCGGCGACCTCGCGCCCCAGGAAGGCGCCGGAGCCGACCGCGACGACTGGCGCCTCGGGCGGCAGCGGACGCTCCACCCGGCGGGCCGAATGCTCGATCTGGCGCAGCTGCTCGCCGTGGAGAAAGGCGGCGATCGCGTCGATCTCGTCCCCGGCGAGCTGGTCGACGTCGGCGCACACGAGCCGTGCGATGCGCTCGCGCGCGAACGGCATCGTGGCCGGGCGGCCGTCGGGCGTGGGGCAGTCGTACGCCTCCTGTGCCAGATGGCCGAGAACGAGGTGGACGTCGGCGCTGATCGCGAAGTACTCCGACGCCACGGGGCACCACTCGCCACGGACCGGCACGCGCAGCGCGATCGCGGCCAGGTTCGTGCGGAGCACGCCGGTGTAGACGAGCTCGCCGGCCAGCAGGCGCTCGAGGTCGTCGTGTCCGCTCGCAGCGACGCGCCCGGCGGTGATCGGGACGATGTCGGCGGTCGTGCTGCCGACGTCGATGAGCAACGCGTCGGGATGCGCGTCGGCCACTGCGAGCGCCGTCGCCATCCAGTTGGCGGCGGCGACGTCCCACGGCCGCGCGCGCGCCGCCTCCACGGACACCAGCTCGCCGGCTGTCGTCAGCACGCTCAGCGACCGGTCGCCGAGCGCGTCCTCGGCCGCGTCGAGCACGAACCCCACCCCCTCGCGCTTGGTCCGGAACGCGTCAGAAAGCTCGGCGGTCATCGTGATCGCCACGGCGTCTGCCTCACCGGCCTCGGCGGCGACCTCGCGCAGCACCCCGGTGAGCGCCTCGCGGTCGCGCCAGACCTCGAAGGGGCGCGAGACCGTCCGCAGCGAGTCTCCGTGCAGCCGGGCGGCCTTCGTGTTCGCGCCGCCGATGTCCATCGCTAGCGTCGCCGACATGCGCGTGGGACCCGTCATCGATCTGAAGGACGGCACGGCGGTGGGCGCGACGCCGGCGACCTGCGCGCACTCGGCGACGCCGGGGCGGCCGGCGCGCTCGTCGCCACGGCGCTGCATCGCGGCGTCATCGGGCGGCGCCAGCTTCGCTGACGACCCCCTCCAGATGCGCGACGAGCGCGGCGGCCACGTCGGCGCCGGTCGCCTCCTGCAGCCCGCGCCAGCCGGGGATCGTGTTGAGCTCGAGGACATACTCGCGTCCGTCGGCGGCGCGCAACAGGTCGACGCCGGCGTAGTCGGCGCCCACCACGTCGGCGGCCTCCACGCACAGGCGCTCCTGTTCGGCGCTCAGGTCCGTCGCCCGCGCGCGGGCGCCGCGCGCGAGGTTGACCCGCCACCCCGAGCCGACACGTTCGATCGCCGCGAGCACTCGCCCGCCGACGACGAACGCACGTAGGTCACGGCCGTCGTGCGGCAGCGCCTCCTGCAAGTAGTAGACCGCGCGCTCGAGCACCAGCGCCTGGAAGACGCGGTACGCGACGTCGACGTCGTCCACGCGCGTCATCCCGGCGCCCATCGAGCCGAATAGCGGCTTGACGATCACGTCGCCGCCGAGCTCCTCGAAGGCATCGAGCGCATCCTCGGGGCGCTCGCAGGCGATCGTCCGCGGCGTCGGCAGGCCGGCACGCGCCAGCAGCGCCGAGGCGAGGAACTTGTCGATGCTTCGCTCGATCGCCCGCGGGCCGTTGACGCACGTCACACCGCGCGCGACGAGCGCGTGCAGCGCGTCGACGCGGAAGATCACCTGCTCGAGCGAGCCGCGTGGGATGCCGCGGACGATCACGGCGTCGCATTCCTCGACGCTGCGCACCGCGACGTCGCCGTCGATTTGCCCGACCATGCGCGTCACGGCCACGAGCCGATGCTCGTGACCCCGAGCCGCGAGTGCGACGGTCAGCTGTCTCGCGTGCCACCCGCCGCTCGATCCCAGGATCGCGACGGTTAGCCCCAGAACGAACGCTCCAGCACCTCGAGGTTCACCCGGCCCGCCTCGAAGCTGCGGCCGCTGCCGACGCTCGTGAGCCGGATCTGCGCCGGGCTGAATAGCAGCGGGTCGATCGCGTAGAAATCGAAGTTCGCGGCCTTCAGCACCTTGCCGAACGGCTCGCCGTAGTCCGAGGACGCCGAGGCGGGAAGCCGCTCGACGAGCTCGCGCAGCGCGTCGTCGTCGTCGCCCTCAACCGTGAGGTGGACCTGGCCGCCGTACAGCATCGCGTCATTGGTGCGTCCGAGCGCCGCCATGTCATCGCCTGCCACCGGCGGCAGCGGGCAGCTGCCGAAGCCCGCGACGACCCGCCGCACGTCGAAGTCGACCTCATGGAGCTTGTGCAGCGCGGTCTCGACGACCCGCGCCGCGATCTGCACGCCGCCGGCCACGCTCGCCGTCGGGGCGATCAGCAGCGTCAGCGCCGCGGGCGGCACGCCGGCCCGCTCGGCCACGAAGTCGGCGACCTCGGCCGGCGGGGGCTCGCGCGTCTCCAGGCAGAGGACGGCCGCGCTCGCGTGCTCGTCCCAGTCGAGGTCGTCGTAGAGCTCCTCGGCGCGGATCAGCGCGCGCCCGGGCCCGCTGCCCATGGCGAAGTAGCCGTCGCGATCGAGCCGCCAGCCGGCGTACTGCGCGGCCAGGCAGGCGACCGCGGGTCG
>DASTIC010000359.1:0-4195 GCA_035717845.1 Solirubrobacteraceae bacterium | reverse complement strand
GCCGGGCGCCGATCGAGTACGGCGGGAAGCCGGGCGGGAGGTCCGGATGGATGTGGGGGACGAGCGTCGCCACCGGGACGCCCTCGAGCTCGGCCGCCAGCGCCGGGGCGGGGGTGAGGATGTCCGACACCGCGACGTCGGGCGCCGCCGCGCGCACCTGCGGCTGGGTCTCGCGCGCCGCGCGCACGGCCGCCTCGTACGGCTTCAGCGGCCGCTCGCGGATGGGGAAGACCTGGTACTCGGGCGCGGCGGCGAATGCGATCCCGGCCGCGGTGACGGGCTGCTCCCAGCGCCGCCACGTCTGGAGCGTCACCGCATGCCCGCGGGCCGTCAGCGCCTCGCCGAGGGCGAGCATCGGGAACGCGTGACCCGGGTCGCCGAACGCGCCGAGGAAGACCTTCAAGCGGCCAGCTCGGCGACCTGCCGGAGCTGCTGGAGACGGTCGTCGAATGTCCACGCCATCGGGGCGACCATCAGCGTCCCGACGCCGGCGTCGCGGTACACGGCGAGCCGCTCGCGCACACGGTCGGGCGGCCCGCAGAGCGAGACGGTGTCGATCAGCGCCTCGGGCAGGGCGGCCGCCGCCTCGTCGCGCTTGCCCTCCAGGTAGAGGTCCTGCACGCGCTGGGCGGCGTCCTCGAACCCGTAGCGGCGCACGAGCGCGTTGTAGAAGTTCTTGTCGCGCGAGCCCATGCCGCCCACGTACAGCGCGACGTACGGCCGCATCGCGTCCCGGGCGCCCGCCGCGTCATCGCTCACCATGACGTTCACGGTCGGCGCGATCTCGAAGTCGTCGAACCCCTTGCCTCTGCCTCGCGCTTCGCGCTCGTCGCCGCAGCCGGCTTCGCCGGCGCTAGCCGCGCGAGCGAAGCCCTCCTCCAGCAGCGGGCGGAACTCGGCGACGTGCTCGGGGGAGAACAGGGTGGGGATCCAGCCGTCGGCGATCTCGGCCGCCAGCGTCGTGTTCTTGGGCCCGATCGCGGCCAGGAAGACCGGGATGCGCTCCTGCACCGGCGCGATCGTGAGCTTCAGCGCCCGGCCGGGGCCGTCGGGCAGCGGCAGCTCGAGCGTCTCGCCCCGGTACTCGAGGCGCTGCCGGGAGAGCGCGATCCGCACCACCTCGACGTACTCGCGCGTCCGCTGGAGCTGGCGGCCGAAGCGCTGGCCGTGCCACCCCTCGGCCACCTGCGGGCCGGAGGACCCGATCCCGAGGATCATCCGCCCGCCCGAGAGCTGGTCGAGCGTGGCGGCGGTCATCGCCGTCATCGCCGCCGAGCGCCCTGGCATCTGGAAGATCGCCGAGCCGAGCCGGATCGTCGTCGTCGCCTGGGCGAGCCAGCCGAGGATCGTCGCCGCATCCGACCCGTAGGCCTCCGCGCTCCACACCGAGTCGTACCCGAGCCGCTCGGCCTCCTGGACCAGCCGCAGCTGCTCGTCCGCCGTGAGGCCGAGCCCCCAATATCCGATGTGCAGGCCGAGCTTCACGGGCCGCGCGACGCTATCAGCCGGTCGCGCCGATCCGGTCCACCAGGCGCAGCAGGTGCAGCGGTGAGAAGGGCTTGGTGAGGAAGAGGTCGGCGCCGGCCGCCATGGCGCCGCTCTCGGCCTGCGGGCCCGACGCGCCGGTGAGCATGACGATGGTGGCGCCGGCCGTCGCCGGGTCCGAGCGCAGCCGCCGGCACGCCTCGATCCCGTTCAGCCGCGGCATCTCGACGTCGAGGAAGACGATCTCGGGGCGTGAGTCCACGGCCTGCTCGACCGCCTCGGCGCCGTTGCTGGCCTCCTCCAGGCGGTAGCCGGAGACGTCCTCGAGCGTCGTGGCGATCAGGCGGCGGACGGCGGCGTCGTCGTCGACGATGAGGATCGTCCGGTTCATGCCACGGCGTCCCTGATCCTGGCCAGCGACGAGTCGGGGATCGTGTCGAAGGCGGCGATCACCTCGGGGTCGAACTGCGAGCCGGAGTGGGCGCGGATCTCCTCCCGCGCGCGTGAGAAGCGGGTGGCGCGGCGGTACGGGCGGTCGGTGGTCAGCGCGTCGAGCGCGTCGGCGACCGCGAACACGCGGGCGGGGAGCGGGATCGCCTCGCCGGCCAGACGGTCGGGATAGCCGTCGCCGTCCCAGCGCTCGTGGTGGTGACGCACGACGAGCTTGCCCTCGCCGAGGAAGTCCACGCCGCTCAGGATCTCCGAGCCGACCACGGGGTGCCGGGCGACGAGCGAGAACTCCTCCGCGGTGAGCTTCTCGGGCTTGAAGAGGATCGCGTCGGGCACCGCCAGCTTGCCGACGTCGTGGAGCAGGAAGCCGAACTCCAGACCCGGCGCACCGACGGTGTCGAGCCCGACGGCCTCGGCCAGCGCGATCCCGTAGGCGGTGACGCGCTCGGCGTGCTTGCCGGTGTAGGCGTCGCGGGCCTCGACGGCGTTCGAGAGCGCCTGCACGGTGGCCTTGTAGGAGCGCCGGAGCTCGAGCGCGCGGCTGCGCTCCTGCTTGAACACCTCGCGCAGGTCGGCGGCGTAGCGCTCGAGCTGCTGTTGGCGCGCGTTGGCCTCCCGCTCCGTGCGGTCGAGTCGAGCCTGCAGCAGGGTGTCTTCGTCCATGGCGGTTACACGCACTGCCACCGTGATGTCCACGGTACCGACAGCCACAACGCTCAGGGGCCGGTGGACTTGCGCAAACTTTCTACAGCATCTGACCGGGTCGTTCGAACGCGATCTCCGGGACGATGCAGTTGGGGGTGAGGCGGAGCAGGAAACGCACCGACTGCGCGACGTCCTCGGTGGTGATCATCTGGTCCGGGGTGATCTGCTCCTTGATGAAGTCGCTCATCGGCGTGTCGACGAAGCCCGGGCACAGGGCGACCGACTTGACGCCCTCGCCGGCCAGCTCGCGGTTCATCGCCTGCGTGTAGCCGATCACCGCGGCCTTGGTCGCCGAGTAGACCGACAGCCACGGCTGGCCGGCCTTGCCGGCGTTGGAGGCGAGGTTCACGACCAGCGCGTTGCGATGCTCGGCGCCGGCCGCCTTCAGCAGGTCGGCGCACTCGCGGTAGAAGAGGACGATCGCCCGCAGATTGAGGTCCATCTGCATGTCCACGCGCTTCGTTTGGTGCCCGTCGGCGGGGGCGCCGAAGCCGACGCCGGCGCTGTTGACGAGCACGTCGAGGCGCCCGTAGCGGTCGCGGTGGGCGGCGACGACGCGCCGGATCTCGTCCTCCTCGGTGAGGTTGGCGGCGGCCTCCTCGACGTCGTGGCCCGCGGCGCGCAGGTCCTCGGCCGCCGCCGCGAGCTTCTCGGGCCGGCGGGCGGCGACGGTGAGGCCATGGCCCTCCTCGCCCAGCGCGTGGGCGATGGCGAGGCCGATGCCGCTGGAGGCTCCGGTGACGAGCGCGGCGCGGTCTGGCATGGGAGCTGGCGTCCTTTCGGTGGGGTGACCCGCTATCCAATCAGGCGTGCGCACCCCGCTGACGATCATCGCCGCGCTGATCGCGGGGCTCCTCGGGCTGTGGGCGCTGACCGACGGCGAGGACGGCGCGGCCGCGCCCGCCGCCGCGCCGGTCGACGTGATCGCCCGCCGCGTGGAGGCCCTGCGCTCGCTGCGCTTCACCCGGCTGCCGGAGCCGGTGACGGTCGGGCCGCGGGAGGCGGCGCGGGAAGGGCTCGCCGATCTCGACCGTGGGTACCCGGCCGCGAAGCGCCGCGCCGACGAGGAGATCTACACCCTGCTCGGGCTCCTCGAGCCCGGCGACGACCTTCGGGAGCTCAGCCGCTCGCTGTTCGGCGAGGGGGTGGCGGGCTACTACGACCCGCGGGACGGGCGCCTGCGGGTGGTCGAGGGCGCCGGCACCGGGACCCGCGTGCTGGAGGAGATGGTGCTCGCCCACGAGCTCACCCACGCGCTCGAGGACCAGCGCTTCGAGCTCCCGACCGACCCCGCCACCGACGATCGCACGCTGGCCCGCGCCGCACTGCACGAGGGGTCCGCGACCGCGCTCATGTACGCCTACGTCGACGAGCACTTCACGGCGGGGGAGACGCTCGGCGGGCTGCTCTCGTCGGCCTTCCAGGACACCGGCGACCTGCCGCCCTTCCTCCAGGCGCAGCTGCTGTTCGCGTACGTGGCCGGCGAGCGGTTCGTGAGCGAGCTGCTGGGGCGCGGCGGCTGGAAGCTCGTCGACACCGCCTACGAGGTCCGCCC
>DASTIC010000358.1:0-21502 GCA_035717845.1 Solirubrobacteraceae bacterium | reverse complement strand
CGAGGCGGGAAGGCGCTCGACCAGGTCGCGCAGCTCGTCGTCGTCCTCGGCCACCACCGTGAGGTGGACCTGACCGCCGTAGAGCACCGCGTCGTTCGTGCGCCCGAGCGCGGCCATGTCGTCGTCGGCCACCGGCGGCAGCGGGCAGCTGCCGAAGCCCGCGACGACCCGCCGCACGTCGAAGTCGAGCTCGTGGAGCTTGTGCAGCGCGGTCTCGACGACCCGCGCCGCGATCTGCACGCTGCCGGCCACGCTCGCCGTCGGGGCGATCAGCAGCGTCAGCGCCGCGGGCGGCACGCCGGCCCGCTCGGCCACGAAGTCGGCGACCTCGGCCGGCGGCGGCTCGCGCGTCTCCAGGCAGAGGACGGCCGCGCTCGCGCGCTCGTCCCAGTCGAGGTCGTCGTAGAGCTCCTCGGCGCGGATCAGCGCGCGCCCGGGCCCGCTGCCCATGGCGAAGTAGCCGTCGCGATCGAGCCGCCAGCCGGCGTACTGCGCGGCCAGGCAGGCGACCGCGGGTCGATCCGTGGTCACGGCGACCCCGGGGAACCAGCGGCCGGCGAGGACCAGCGGCGCGTACTCGACTCGTCCCAGGCCCGCCATGCAGACCTCGGCGAAAGCGCGCCCCGCCTCGAAGCCGCCCGCGGCCTGCGCGCCGCAGTCGATGACCCGCGTGCCGTTCGGCAGCGTGCTGACCGCCACGCGCGCCGCCTCGGCATCGGCGGCCAGCCGGTCGGCGAGCTCCGCTGCGCGGTCGTTGAGCGAAAGCGTCAAGCGTCTGCCTCCAGGATCAGGATCTCGCCGCGCCGCAGCTCGAGCCCGTCGCCGCACCAGCGCGCGTAGCGACCGTCGATCTGGTCGCCGGAGACGGCCAGCCCGAGGGCGCGCAGCCGGCGCAGGTACAGGCGCAGGAACGGCGGACGGTAGGTGCAGGAGAACACGAACGTCGCAAGCGGCGTCGCCGGCGCCATCGTCACGATCGAGCCACGCCGCATGCCGGCCCCCGCCCGGGGCCCGAGCCCGCCGAGCGCGACGATCGTCCCGGCCAGCATCCGGAGGCCCGCGGCACCGCCGACGCGCCCGGCCACCGCGATGAGACCGCGCCGCAGGCCGGCACCGGCCTGCGCGCCGGCGTCGCCGTGGACGACGATCTCGCCGCCGCGCATGCCCGCTCGCTCGCCTGCGTAGACGCCGCCGAGCTGCCGCCCGGCCGAGCCCCGCACCACGAGCCGGCCGCCGCGCATCCCCGCGCCGGCCCAGTCGCCGGCGTCGCCCTCGACGTGCAGCTCGCCCCCGCGCATGCCGGTACCGGCGTGCATGCCGACGTCGCCGGCGACCGTGAGTCGCCCCGCGGTCATCCCCGCGCCCACAAGCTTGACGCGCGACAGGTCGCCCTCGAGGCGCACGTCGTCACCGGAGCCGGAGACCGCGAAGAACTCACCCACGCGCGCACGCTCGTTGCCGTACCGGACGGGCAACGCCTCGATCTCGTCACGGCTTGCGCCGGCCAGCCGGTCCGGGCACAGCACATCGCCTTCGAGCGGCACGACCGGTTCCTCGCGCAGCGTGAGCGTGAGCGTCACGGCATCAGCTCGCGGAGATGGATGTGGTGTGGGCCGAGGTTGCCGCCGTAGTTGCCGGCGGTCACGTGGCTGGCGCCCGCCTCGGCGGCGGCCACGAGCCCGCGGCGCATCGCCTCACGCACCGGCTCCAGCGCGAGCCCGTCGATGACGATCTCGAAGACGGCCTCGACGTCGGGCGGCACGTCAGTGTGCTCGACCTGGCCGCGCAGCGTCGGGCACAGCACGTCGTTCGTCGACGCCGGTAGCGCGCTGTAGCGCGAGCCGACCTTGCTGCCGCTGCGCGCGATCCCGCCGGGAAACGGCGTGATCACGCCCTCGACGGACCGCATCGCGCTCGCCGCGGCCTCGGCTGCCCGTAGCGCCGATTCGGCGTCGCGCCCCAGCATGATGATGTTGCCGCCGGCCACGCCCTCGACAACGCCGAAGCGCTCCTGCACCAGGAACTCGCCCTCCATCACCGGCACGCGCCAGTACCGCTGCCCGTCGAGCACCTTGCTGGCCTGGTAGCCGTCGCCGAAGAAGCGCAGCTGGCCCCCGACGTCCACCGTGTCCGCGGCATCCACGCCGTTGAAGCAGGCCGCCGTCGGTGACGTCAGCACGCACTGCCCGACGCGCTCGACCAGCCGTTTGCCCACGCCCTCTCGGTCCATCGCGAACAGCAGCGTGCTGACGCCCGGCCGTCCGTCAGGGGTCTCGTCGGGAGCGAGCTCGCGCTCGATGCTCGCCTCGCACTTGCACCCGATCACCGAGGTGGCGAAGCCTGTCATCGAGCGCCCCGCCTCGAGCGCCCACTCCGGCGTCGCCGCGGTGATCACAACGCGCGCGCCCCACATCGGGAACGCCTCCGCGAAGGTGTCGACGATCTCGGCCCCGTGCAGCTTCATCGCGGCTCCGCGGCGACGGTACGCGCGGGCTCGAGCAGCCACGGCTCCCGCACCGGATAGCTCGCGAACTACACGCTGTAGCGGTCCTCGAAGAGCTTTTCCAGGGTGGACTCGACGCTCGGGTCGTACGCCGCGCCGACGCGCAGCAGGCGGCCCGGGCCGGCCTCGCGCAGCTCGCCGTCCTCGACGACCGGGTGCCCGTCCTTGAGGACGTAGCGCGGGGCGGCGAACATCGCCTCGCGGTCGTCGCGGTCGTCGTAGATCGTGATGTCGGCGTCGGCGCCCACGCCGAGGTGACCCTTGTCGCGCAGCCCGAGCAGCCGCGCCGGCCCGGCGCGCGTGATGATCGCGATCTCCTCCAGCGTGTACTCGCGATCGACGTCGTCGAGCAGGACGGTCCGCTTCATCGCCTGCCCGTTCACCCGCCGGATCTCCTCGTTGCGGAATTCGCGATCCATCAGCAGGCGGATCAGGCGCGGATAGCTGAGGAACGAGCCGCCGTTCGGGTGGTCGGTGGACAGCACGATCCGCCACGGGTCGCGGCTGAGCAGGAACAGCTCGAGGCCGATCCCCCACTGCAGCGCATGCACGTAGTTGCGCTCGCGGTACGTGAACGGGACGATCCCGCAGCCGGTCTCGGCCTCGGTGTCGGCGTTGACCCACTTGCCGTGGGTGATCTCGCGCAGGACGGCGGAGACCGGCGCGTCGGCGGTCATGGTCATCGCCGGGCCGAACATCACCTGCCCGACGTCAGCGCTCAGCTCCGGGTGCGCGTTGATGTGCTCGGCGAGCTCCGGCGCCCGCGAGTGCGGCCGCCCGCCGGACCGTCCGCCGTACGCGTGGAACTGCAGGTGGGCGAGGTGGGCGCGGCGGCCCTCGAGCGTGCGGAGCGTGTCGCGCGTCGTGCGCCAGTTGCCGGAGACGCCGAGGTTGTTGCAGTGGACGTGCACGGGGTGCGGCAGCCCGAGCTCGTGCACCGCGGTGGCGATGGTCTCGATGACTTGCCGTGGCGTGACCCCGGGGCCCTCGTCGTCGAGCGAGGTCACGTTGCCGTTGCTGCGCTTCCACATCTCCACGCCACCGGGATTGACGAGCTTGACGCCGTACCCCCCCGTGGCCTGAAGCCACCAGGCGATCGCCTCGCGCACGCGGGCCGGCTCGGAGCGGATGAGCTCGAACAACGGCAGGTTGTTGCCCATCAAGACGAGAAAGGCGGCGTCGATGATCGGCGTGTCGCGAAGCTCCGAGAGTGTGTGGCGGGCCGCGAGCGGTGGCGTCGCGGCCTCGACGACGGTCGTGTAGCCCAGCAACGCGTAGCGGTGGCCGGTGGCGAACGTGGAGGGGACGAGCCCGCCGTAGGGCTCCTCGGGCGCGAGCTTCCGCGCGGCGTTGACCTTCGGCCCGGCGATGTGGGCGTGGATGTCGACCCCGCCGGGCATGACGACCATCCCACGCGCATCGATGCGGCGGGCGTGCGCCGGCACGTCGGCGACGATCTTGCCGTCCTGCACACACACGTCGCGCACCTCGCCGGCGATGCCGTTGGCGGGGTCGTAGATGCGGCCGGCGCCGATCCGGAGCATCACAAGCGATCCGCGATCGCGGCCAGCACGTCCTCGACACCCGGGCGCTCTGCGGCCAGCGGTGCGCGCAGGGGGAGCGGGACGCCGTCCATCCGGTGGACCGTACCCGGCACCTCGATGCCGTCGGCCGCGGTGGCGAATGCGACGCGCGCGGCCCGCGACGTCGCAGTGGCCCGCGCATCGACCGCCACGGTGGGCAGTCCGCGCAGGCGCTCGGCGGCGGCGGGCGGAAGGTGCTCGAGGGGGTCGGAGGCCACGACCAGCGCGGCGTCGACCTCGCCGCGCTCGAGCAGCGCGGCGGCACCGAGCTCGCCGGGGTTGGCGCGCGGGTAGCCGCGGGCGAAGCTCACCGCGGAGGCGAAGCCGGTCTGCCAGGCGAGCACGTCTTCGGCGCCGCGCGCGTTGCCGTCGCCGCGCAGTCCCAGCGTGACCGCGTGGCGGTCACGACTGAGGTCGCGCACGAGCGCGAATAGCGCCAGCGCGCTGAGCTCGTCGACGGCGCCGTAGAGGATCGCGGCGTGGCGTGCGCCGACCAGGCGCTCCGCAAGGTCGTCGAGGCCGTCGAGCGGCAACTCGCCGCTCCGATCGCGATCGAGCGGCGCGCCACCGATCAGCGCGCGCAGCGCCCACAGCGCCTCGAAGTCGTGGGTCGCGTCGAGCGCGACGAAGGCGTCGGCCTCGTCGGCAGTGGCGGTGCGCTCGGCGTCGATGACGACGAGCGCTCGTGAGCCGCGACCGGCGCGATCCAGGCGCAGCCGACCCAACAGGCGCGGGTGGGTGAGCACCGGGTCGGCCCGCCAGACGACGACCGGCTCCGCCCGGTCACGGATCTCGCCGAACGTCGCCGTGCTCGAGCCGATCGCCTGGTAGGCCGCCTGCGCCGCGCCGCTGCCTGCAGGATCGACCATGGCCCCGATCGCCTCGGCGAGCGCCACCGCCCTGCGCTGCGCCTCACAGCTCGTCTGGCCGAGACCGTAGACGAGCGGGACGCGCGCTTGATTCAAGATCGCGGCCGCGGCCTCTACGGCCTCGTCGAGGCTCACCGTGCGGCCGTCGAGGCGGGCGACCGGCGGCCTGTCGCCCCCCCGCTCGGCGAACCAGGAGTCGCCGAGTGGGCACGTCCGCGTCAGCCCCGCAAGCCGGCCGTCCGCAACGGTCACCTCGATGTCATCGCAGACGCAGCCACACCCCGCACACGTCGCGTCAGCCACCTGTCGCCACCTCCACGCGCGCCTCGAGCTCCGCGCGCAACCACGCGGCCTGCTCCTCGAGCCCCGCCAGGGCATCCTCCGGCGTAGCGGCGGTCGTCACGACCGTGCAGATGGGACGGCCCGCGGCGATGCGCTCGCCGGGGTGCGGGACGTCGCGCACGCCGCGCTCCAGCCAGTGCACGCTGTCGCCGACGACCACGTCTTCGGTCGCGAAGAGGACCGCCTTGCCGGCTGCGCCCGAACGCTCGGCGTCGACGCGAGGCAACTCGCCGGCGCAGCCGCGCAGGTGCGCGTCGAACACACCCACTCCGTGCGCCGCGTCGATCGCCTCGAGCGACGCCGTCGGGCGCGGGTTGACCTCGACCGTCCACGCGCGCTCTCCGTCCCACATGAAGTCGACGCCGAACAACCCCCGCAACGCGAAAGCGCTCGCCAGGCAGGAGCAGATCGCGCTCGCCTGTGCCAGCAGCTCGCCGGCCGGCATTCGTGGCGGTACGAGGTTCCCGCACCAGCGATGGCCGCGGACGCCGAACGCGCGCCGCCCGACGAGCTGCTCGGTGAGCCCGAGCACGACGGCGTCCTTCCCGTCGCCCACCGCCGCCGCCGAGCACGCGATCCCGTCGATGCGCTCCTGCAGGAAGGTCCCTGCCGGTACCGCGCCGCCGCGCCACGCCCGCACGCGGATCCCGCCGCCGCCGCGCAGCGGCTTGCGCAGCCAGCGGCCGGAGGACGGGGCCGTGACGGTCGTCCGCGGGTACGGGAGATCGCCCAGCGCCGCCCCGAGCTGCGCGGGATCGCGCACGGCGCGCACCGTGCTCGACGGGTTGCCCAGCAGCGCGTGCCGCTCGGCCAGCCGCGCCACGAGCGCCGGATGGTTCTCGAGGCTCGCGCCGTAGACGACAGCGCCCGGCGCCTCCGCAACGGCGGCGTCGACGAGCGCGGTCAGGCCGCCGCGCTTCACGACGCGACTCGCGCTCCGCCGCAGGTCCATGTCGCCGAACAGATCGAACGCAACCACTCGCTGACCGTCGCGCCTCGCCAGGTCCGCGAGCATGCGCGCGCTCAGAGCAATCAGGAGGAGTGGCTGACGCGGTGCGACGGCGTCAGAGCATACGCTCGACCAGCGCGACGAACAGCGTCGCCGTCACGAGGTCGGCGGTCGTCCCGGGGTTCAGCGCGTTGCCGGGCTCGCGCAGCGAGGCGTCGAAGCTCCGCAGCGCCCGGCGCCCGGCGGAGGTGCGCACGCCGCCGGCGGCGAGCACCTCACGCGCGCCCGCCGACACCCGCGCCGCCGCGCCGGTGCCGCGCTTGCGCGCGATGAGGGTGTCGGGAACCCGCGCCAGCAGCCGCAGGTGCAGCTCGACGATCGCCTCGCGCACCGAGAGGCCGTCGCCGAGCGCGGCGACGAGTGCGGGGATCCCGGTGTCGAAGGTCAACGCGTAGTCGGTCACGTACTCCGAGGCGACCGAGTCCCGCTCAGCGGCGCTCGCCATCGCCTCGCGCAGGCCGACGGCCGGCTCGGAGCGCACGTCGTGCTCGACGCGCTCGCGCAGGCCGCCCGCGCCGGAGAGCCGGATCGCCGCGTACGCGTCGCGCGCGTCGGCGACGTCGAGCGCGCGCAGCGTCGCGCGCAGCCGCGTACGCAGCGGCCCGCCGTCGAGCGCGGCCTTCGCCAGCGGCGCGAGCAGCAGTGCGATGCCGAGGTTCGTGTTCGCCGGCGCGACGCGGCGCGACGCCTGCACGACCGCGAGCACCGTCTCACCCACCGCGCGCTCCTCCGCCCGCGCCAGCTCGGGGCCGACGGCGATCGCGCTGCGCAGCATGTCCTCGTAGGAGGTGTCGTGGAAGTCGTGGCTCGGCGTGATGTTGCCGGGCTTCTCCGCGCCGACCTCGAGCACGCAGGCCAGCTGGGCGGCACCGGCGACGCTGTGGGCCGAACGAACGGTCGTGGCCACCGCACGTACGGGGTCGGCTTGACCCTTCTCGGCGCCAGTGGTTAGAGTCGCCGACCCGTTCCCTGATTTCTCAGGCACACCGACAACCATAGGAAGGACGGGTCATGGCCGCCACGTTGCTGGTCGGAGAGTCGCTTGTCGGCGAGGGCAACGAGGTCGCGCATGTCGACCTCCTGATCGGCTCCAAGAGCGGGCCGGTCGGCGAAGCGTTCGCGAACGCCCTCGTCAACCAGAAGGAGGGTCACACGAACCTCCTCGCGGTGGTGGCGCCCAACCTCCCCGCCAAGCCCGACACGATCATCTCCAACAAGGTCACGATCAAGGGCGCGACCCAAGCGGTGCAGATGTTCGGGCCCGCCCAGGCGGCCGTGGCCCGCGGCGTCGTCGACTCGGTCCGCGAGGGCGTCATCAGCGAGGGCGACGTCGATGACCTCTGCATCATCTGCGGCGTGTTCATCCACTGGGAAGCCACGGACGACAAGAAGATCTTCGATTACAACTACCAGGCCACGAAGGAGGCGATCGCGCACGCCCTCAACAACGAGCCCAGCGTGAGCGCGATCCTCGATTCGTCGGAGGCGGCGCGGCATCCGTTCGCGGCGGGCGTGGAGGGCTAGGCGACCACGGCGGACCCATCGACTGAACCGGCCCCGCGCCGGTTGGCCGGTCTGCACGCCGTCGTGACCGGCGCGAGCAGCGGGATCGGGCGTGCCATCGCCGAGACGTATGCCGCCGAAGGAGCCGTGGTGCTGCTCACGCACCGCGCCTCCCCCGAGCGCGTGCGCGAGGTCGCGGACGGGATCGCGGCGCGGGGCGGCCGCGCGCTCGTCCGCCAGGCCGATCTCGCGACGCGCGACGCATGCGAGCGCCTGGTCGCCGGGGCGCACGACGAACTCGGCCGGGTCGATGTGTGGGTCAACAACGCCGGCGCCGACGTACTCACCGGCGAGGCGGCGGAGTGGGAGTGGGAGCACAAGCTCGACGTCCTGCTCGCGGTCGATCTGAAGGGCACGATCGCGTGCTCGTATGCCATCGGCGACATCATGCGCGACCAGGAACGCGGGGGCGCGATCGTCAACATGAGCTGGGACCACGTGACGAGCGGCATGGCCGGCAAGAACCCGCAGCTTTTCGCCGCCGTGAAGGGCGGCGTGCTGGCGTTCAGCAAGAGCCTCGCGCGGAGCCTGGCGCCCGACGTGCGCGTCAACGTGCTGTGTCCGGGCTGGATCGAGACCAGCTTCGGCGAGCAGGCCGATCCCGACTTTCGCCGCTCGGTCGCGCGGGACACGCCGCTGGGGCGCTGGGGCCGCCCCGAGGACGTGGCGGGCGCGGCCCTCTACCTCGCCTCGCCCGAGGCCGCGTTCGTCACCGGACAGGCGATCGGCGTCAACGGCGGCGTGGTCATGTAGCGCCGGGCGTGCTGTAGTCAGCGGAGACCGCGAAGGAGGTATCCCATGGAGGCAAGCGCCAAGCCCACGACGTACGGGCCCGACGAGGTGGAGGCCAAGCTCAAGGAGGCCGGCCTCGACGACTGGTACCTCGAGGGCGACTGGATCCGCCGCAAGTACAACACCGACGGCTGGCCGACGACGCTCATGGTCGTCAACGCCATCGGCTTCGTGTGCGAGGCGGCCTACCACCACGCCGACCTCGCGGTGACGTGGGGCAAGCTGTGGGTCAAGCTGCAGAACCACGCCGCCGGCGGCATCACCGACAAGGACTTCGCGGTGGCGCGGCAGATCGAGGACACGGTGCTATGGCGGCCCGACGACGACAGCCCACTGGAGGGAACCCCGAACAAGTTCGTGTTCAGCAAGGGCCGCGGCTAGGCCCTCGCGCCGAGCGGCTGTCGACGCGATGGCCGATCGCTACCTGTTCGTGACCGGCAAGCTCGCGGCGCCCGCGCTGCGGGGAACGCTGGAGCGAGCCGACCTGCCGTTCCAGTACGACGTTGCGGTCATGAAGATCACGGTCGCCGCGCTGATGACCGCCGACTGGATCGCCCGGCGCCTCGAGGTCCCGCCGAACGTCACGCGGATCATGATCCCGGGCATGTGTCAGGGCGACCCCGCGGTGCTCAGCGAGCGATTCGACGTCCCGGCCGAGAAGGGCCCCGCCGACCTCAAACGCCTGCCGGCGTTCTTCGGCCAGGCCGACGCGCGCTCGCGCTACGGCGCGCGCGACGTCCGGGTCTTCGCCGAGATCAACAACGTCCCGCATCTCGACCGCGAGCGGATCGTCCAGGCGGCGAGCTACTACCGCGACGCCGGCGCCGACGTCATCGACCTCGGGCTCTCGCTCGACCGCAACTGGCTCGACGAAGGCCCGGACACGATCCGTGAGCTCAAGTCCCGAGGCTTCACGCTCAGCATCGACACGCTCGACCCCGACGAGATCCTCATGGCCGACGCGGCGGGCGTGGACTACGTGCTCAGCCTCAACGGGCACAACCGCCACGTGGCGCAGCAGCTGCGCGCGACCCCGGTGCTGATCCCCGACACGCCCGACGACCTCGACAGCCTCGATGTGAGCATCGGCCATCTGCGCGAGCTCGGCAAGCCGTTCCTCGTCGACCCGATCATCGAGCCGATCGGGTCGGGCTTCGCCGCGAGCCTCGGCCGCTATCTCGAGACCCGCCGCCGCCACCCCGACGCCGAGATGCTGATGGGGATCGGGAACATGACCGAGCTCACCGAGGCCGACACGACCGGGGTCACGGCGGTGCTGCTCGGCTTCTGCCAGGAGCTCGGGATCCGCAATGTGCTGACCACCGAGGTGATCCACTGGGCGCGGGGCGCGGTGCGCGAGGCCGTCCTGGCTGCCCAGCTCATGCACTTCGCGGAACAGGACGGCACGCCGCCCAAGCACGTCGACGGCCGGCTACTCACGATCAAGGACGAGGATTTCCGCCCCTACACCGAGGCCGAGCTGCGCGAGCTGCACGCGAGCGTCACCGATCCCAACATCCGCATCTTCACGGATGCCGACTGGATCTACGCGTTCAACGCCGAGCGCTTCATCAAGGGCACCGACATCAACCAGATCTTCGACGAGCTCGGCGTCGATGAGCACACGCACGCCTTCTACCTGGGGAAGGAGCTCATGAAGGCGTCCATCGCCCGCGGGCTCGGCAAGAACTACCGGCAGGAGTCCCCGCTCGACTGGGGCTATCTGACCTTCGACGAGCCGCGCCGCGAACGCGTCCGCCTCACGGCTGGGCGGGACAGCATTCATAGGCCATCCGACGAGGAGGAATCGTGAAGAAAGTCCTGCTCCAGCTCGACACCGAGGAGCACCCCAGCCCGTTCGACGCGATCGTCGCGCACGACGCCGGCGTGGACGTCCTGCTCTCGCACAGCGGCGTGAAGCCCGAGTCCGCGCGCGCGCTCGCACAGGACGCGTTCTTCACCCGCGGGGTGGACGACCTCAACACGATGGCGGTGTGGGTCGGCGGCAAGGACGTCGCCGCGGGCGAAGAGGTCTTCGCCCAGGTGCAGCAAGCGTTCTTCGGCCCCTTCCGGGTCTCCGTGATGCTCGACTCGAACGGCTGCAACACGACCGCGGCCACGACCATCGCGCGGATCGCGAAGGCGCGCAGCCTGGCCGGCAGCCGCGCCGTCGTCATCGGCCTGGGGGCCGTCGGCCTGCGGTCGGCCGTGCTGCTGCAGAACGAGGGCTGCGAGGTCACGTTGGCCGCTGTCCCGCCCGACCTGTTCGGCGACGATCGCCCTTATCACCGCCCGCGCGGCCTCGCGGTCGCGCAGCGACTCGACCTCGACGTCCGTGAGCCGGCCGACCGCGGAGAGCTCGAAATGCTCCTCGACGGCGCGCAGGTCGTCCTCTCCGCCGGGCCCGCCGGCGTGCCGGTGCTGCGGCGCGACTTCTGGGCGCAGCACCCGACGATCGAGCTGCTGGCCGACTACAACGCGGCAGAGCCTCTGGGCATCGAGGACACAGAGGCGACCGACGACCTGGCCGAGTACGACGGCAAGCTCGTGCTCGGGGCCCTGGCGATCGGCGGCCCGAAGATGAAGGTGCACAAGACCTGCGTCCGGCGGCTGTTCGAGTCCAACGACCAGGTGCTCGACACCGACGCCGTCTACGCGATCGCCAGGGAACTGGTTTGACCCGAGTGGCGGGCGTCGACCCGGGGACGCTCTCGTTCGGCGTCTGCGTGCTCGACGACGGCGAGGCCACGTTCGAGCGCAGCTTCCGCACCAGCGACGTGGGCGCCGATCCGGAGCTGCTCGTCGAGGCGCTCGTGGACCACGGCCCGTTCGAGCTCGTGCTCGGCCCGGCCGGTTACGGGCTTCCGCTCGTTCCCGTGGACCAGGTAGGCGAGCGTGAGCTCGCGCTCATGCTGCTGGTGCGCGAGGACGAACCGCACGGCCGCGTGGGCGTCGGCGGGATGCGCTCGATCGTGCGTGCGCTCGTGGCGTCGGGGCTTCCGGTCGTGTTCGGCCCCGGCGCGATCCATCTGCCGACCATCCCGGCGTACCGCAAGTGGAACCGCATCGACCTGGGGACCGCGGACAAGGTCGCAAGCGCCGCGCTGTGTATCGCCGACCAGGCGAACCGGCTCGGCGTCGAGTTCGCCGAGACCTCGTTCGTGATGCTCGAGCTCGGTGGGGCGTTCAGTGCCGCGCTCGTGGTGGACGGCGGGCGCATCGTCGATGGGCTCGGCGGTTCGGCCGGGCCGATCGGCGCGCGGGCGTGCGGCGCGTTGGACGCGGAGGCGGCGTACCTCCTCGGCGCAACCCTGTCGAAGCGGACGGTGTTCAGCGGCGGCGCGCTCGACCCGCGGGGAGACCTCGACCTCTCGGAAGGACTGGAGGCCCTGCGCCGCGACCCGCGTCATGGCGACGGATGGCTCGCCCTGGAGGAGGGCGCGGTCAAGGCCGCGCTCGCGTTGACGGCCAGCGCGCCGACCCCGCGCGAGATCCTCGTCGCAGGGCGCCTGGCGCGGGCGCCGGGCATGATCGACGCGCTCGGCGCGCGGCTTGCGCATGTGGCGCCGGTGCGGATCGCGACGGAGCTCGCCGCGGCGCGGGGTGCGGCGGTGCTCGCCGACGGCCTGGTGGGCGGGCGCTACGCGGCACTCGTCGAGCGCCTGGGCGTGCGCGACGCGAGCGGCTCCGTTCTCGACCACCTCAGGGTCCAGGGCGCCGATCGCATCCGGCTGCGCTGATCAGCCCGCATCGAGCCACTCGCGCATTGTCGTGTGATGCGCGACGCGCTCGCCGGCGTCGTTCTCGCGGCGCAGATCGCCGAGCAGCCCGAAGCGCTCGGCGACGACGTTGTGCTGGTGGATCGACTCGAGGTTCTCCTGGCGCGCCGACACGAAGGCGTCGTCGCGCAAGCCGCCGTAGCGCTCGATCGTGCCGCGTATCGCCTCGCGGACGCAGTCCTCCACGAACCGTGGGCGACGGTGGGCCTTCTCCACCACCGCGCCCTCGTCCGAGCGTTTCATCAGCTCGTAGATCTCGCTGGACATCGAGTCCTCGACGATCGCCAGCAGGTCCGCCGCGTCCACGTCCGTCTCGCACTCCTCGGGCAGCCCGAGGTGCAGCGTGCCCAGACCGAGCTGGTTGTGCGTCGCGAGCGGCACCGCTTCGAGGATGCCGGCGATCTGATGATCGGTGAAGCCGTCGCCGGCCAGCCGCTCGCGCGAACGCTCGGCAACCAGGCGCTGCGCATCTGGGCTCGTCGTCATCCCCTGCGCGGCGACCCCGATGAGCCGGCGCGTGCCGCGCTCGGAGGCGACCGCCGAGCCGAACAGCGTGTAGATCTCCTGCGTGGTGATCCCGGATACGGGCGCCGGCTTGTACTCGGGGTAGCGGGCGGCGATCGTCACCTCCGCGCGCAGCGCGCGCTGCCGCTCACGCACCTCGACGGCGATGCGCTCGGCGAGCTGCTCGGCCTTGAAGGCGCCCTCGCCGAGCACCACCTCGCCGATGACGTCGTTGATGACCTCGTCGAAGCGCGCGGCCGTCTGCTCCGGCCCGAGCTCGACGAAGCAATCGAGCCGTGCGTAGAAGAGCTGCTCGCCGATGCGGGTGACCTTCTCGACGTTCGTCACCCCGACGCGCGACATGGACTCGGGAGCGTATCGAGCCACAGACAATTAGCCGATGCTCTATGGGCCCGGCGTGATCTTTTCTTGTTTGGCGAACTGTCCTGTCGTAGGTTCACCGCATGATCGAGAAGAAGGATCGCTGGGCGGCAGGCGTGACTCCATACGCGGAGATGGGCTACTACAAC
This sequence comes from Solirubrobacteraceae bacterium, assembly GCA_035717845.1. Taxonomy (GTDB): domain Bacteria; phylum Actinomycetota; class Thermoleophilia; order Solirubrobacterales; family Solirubrobacteraceae; genus DASSUW01. The sequence continues at coordinate 8,028 of DASTIC010000358.1, read as the reverse complement.
CCGGACTACGAGCCCAAGGACTCCGACATCCTGGCGGCGTTCCGGGTCACGCCGCACGCCGGAGTCGACCCGGTCGAGGCCGCGGCGGCGGTGGCCGGTGAGTCCTCGACGGCCACCTGGACCGTGGTCTGGACCGACCGCCTGACCGACCATCGGAACTACCAGGCCAAGGCGTACGCCGTCGAGCCGGTGCCCGGCCGCGACGACGAGTACATCGCGAAGATCGCCTACGACCTCGACCTGTTCGAGGAGGGCTCGATCGCGAACATGGCCTCCTCGATCATCGGCAACGTGTTCGGCTTCAAGGCCCTCAGGGCGCTGCGGCTCGAGGACCTGCGCATCCCGCCGCACTATGTCAAGACGTTCCAGGGCCCGCCGCACGGCATCGTCATGGAGCGCGAGTACCTGGACAAGTTCGGACGTCCGCTGCTCGGCGCCACGGTCAAGCCGAAGCTCGGCCTGTCGGCCAAGAACTACGGCCGCGTCGTCTTCGAGGCGCTCCGCGGCGGCCTCGACTTCACCAAAGACGACGAGAACGTCAACTCGCAGCCCTTCATGCGCTGGCGTGATCGCTACCTGTACGCGATCGAGGCGGTGAACCGGGCGATCGCCGAGAGCGCGGAGATCAAGGGCCACTACCTCAACGTGACGGCCGGCACGATGGAGGAGATGTATGAGCGCGCCGAGTTCGCCAAGGAGCTCGGCAGCGTGATCATCATGATCGACCTGACCGTCGGCTTCACCGCGATGCAGTCCATGTCCCGGTGGGCGCGCCGCAACGGCGTCATCCTGCACCTGCACCGCGCCGGTCACTCGACCTACACCCGGCAGAAGAGCCACGGCGTCAACTTCCGCGTGCTCGCCAAGTGGTGCCGCCTTATCGGCGTCGACCACATCCACGCGGGGACGGTCGTCGGCAAGCTCGAGGGCGACCCAGGCAGCGTGAAGGGCTACTACGACGTCTGCCGCGAGAACCACCTCGACGCGGACCCCACCACGGGGATCTACTTCGATCAGGACTGGGCCTCGCTCCCCGGCGTGATGCCCGTCGCCTCAGGCGGGATCCACGCCGGCCAGATGCACCAGCTGCTCAGCTACCTGGGCGAGGACTCGATCCTGCAGTTCGGCGGCGGAACAATCGGCCACCCGATGGGGATCGGCGCCGGAGCGACGGCCAACCGCGTTGCGGTCGAGGCCATCATCCAGGCCCGCAACGAGGGCCGCGACTACTTCCACGAGGGGCCCGACATCCTCGCCCGCGCCGCCCGCGGTTGCCCGGAGCTCGACGCGGCGCTGCAGGTCTGGAAGGACGTCACGTTCGACTTCCAGTCCACCGACACGCCCGACGTCGTCGTCACGCCGACGGCGGCCTGAGGAGGAACGCCATGCGCGTCACCCAGGGCACGTTCTCGTTCCTGCCCGACCTCGAGGACGAGCAGATCGAGGCACAGATCCGCTACGCGCTCGATAAGGGCTGGGCGATCGCGGTCGAGTACACCGACGACCCGCATCCGCGCAACGCGTACTGGGAGATGTGGAACCTCCCGCTGTTCGACCTCAGGGCCGATCAGGCCGATGTCGCGATGCGCGAGGTGAAGGCCTGCCGCGAGAGCTTCCCCAACTACTACGTCAAGGTCATCGCCTACGACGCGACCTACATGCGCCAGACCACGGCGCTGGCGTTCATCGTCGGCCGGCCGTCCGAGGAGCCCGGCTTCCGGCTCGAGCGGACCGACAACGCCGACCGTTCGATGCGCTATGCGCTGCGCGGATACGCGGCGGAGCGTCCGGCAGGGCGGCGGTACGCGTGACCGCGCTGAGATTCGAGGTCGACGCGGTGCTCGACGAGCTCGACGCCGAGCTCGTCGCGCTGCAGCCGGTCAAGACGCGCATCCGCGAGATCGCGGCCCTGCTCGTGGTCGACCGGCTGCGGCGCGAGGCGGATCTGACGTCGCGACGGCCGTCGCTGCACATGTCGTTCACGGGGAACCCGGGCACGGGCAAGACGACCGTTGCGCTGCGGATGGCGGAGATCCTGCACCGACTCGGCTACCTCGAGAAGGGGCACGTGGTGTCGGTCACCCGCGAGGACCTCGTGGGGCAGTACGTCGGGCACACGGCGCCCAAGACCAAGGACGTGCTCAAGCGGGCGTACGGCGGCGTGCTGTTCATCGACGAGGCGTACTACCTGCACCGGCCGGAGAACGAGCGCGACTACGGCCAGGAGGCGATCGAGATCCTCCTACAGGTCATGGAGAGCGACCGCAACCGGCTGGTCGTGATCCTCGCCGGCTACAAGGACCGCATGGACGGGTTCTTCGCATCCAATCCGGGCATGGCCTCGCGGGTCGTGCACCACATCGACTTCCCCGACTACACGCCCGAGGAGCTGATGGAGATCGCGCAGCGCATGGTCGAGCGTCAGGACTACCGCCTGTCACCGGCCGCGGAGCAGGCGTTCCGCGAGTACCTCGAGCGTCGCATGCAGAGGCCGCGCTTCGCGCACGGGCGCAGCACTCGCAACGCGATCGACCGCGCCCGGCTGCGCCACGCCAGCCGCCTCTTCAGCAGCGACACGCCCCCAGGGCACGACGAGCTGATGACCATCGAGGCGGACGACATCTACGCCAGCAGCATCTTCGGGAGCGGCTGACGATGCCGCGACCGATCATCCTCGGCGTCGTCGGCGACTCGGCGGCCGGGAAGACCACGATGACCCGGGGTCTTGTGCGCGCGCTGGGCGAGCATGCGGTGACCCACGCCTGCACCGACGATTACCACCGCTACGACCGCAGGCAGCGAGCCGAGCTCGGCATCACACCCCTGCATCCGGACTGCAACTACCTCGACGTCATGGCGCAGGATCTGCGCCATCTGCGCAACGGCGAGGCCATCCTGAAGCCGGTGTATCGGCACGCAGACGGCACCTTCGCGCCGCCGGTCTACGTCGAGCCCCACGGCTTTGCGATCGTCGAGGGCCTGCTGGGCTACCACACGCGCCAGATGCGCGACTGCTACGACGTGCGCGTCTTCCTCGCACCCCCAGAGGACCTACGGCGCAAGTGGAAGGTGCAGCGCGACTGCTCGCGGCGCGGCTACACCACCGACGAGGTGCTGGCCGAGCTTGATCGCCGCGAGCCCGACTCCGCCGCCTTCATCCGCCCGCAGGAGCGCAGCGCGGACATCGTCGTGTCGTTCATGCCCGGCCAGAGCGGCGATCCGGATCGCCTCGACGCCGAGCTGATCCTTCGCGACGGCCTGCCGCATCCGGATCTTTCCCCCTTCATCGGCGACGGCGTGCGCAGCATCAGCCTCAGTGAGCGCGGCGCGGAACGCCATGTGCGCATCCCGGGCGACATCGAGGCCGAGCGCGCGGCCGAGCTCGAGGAGGCGATCTGGCACCGGCTGCACTTCGCCGCCCACCTGCGCAGCCAGCGCCTGGGCGAGTACACGATCGGGGTAGACCTTCACCGGTCGGACTCGCTCGCGCTCGTGCAGCTGCTCATCCTCTATCACCTCGTCACGGGTCGAGCCGCGGTGGCGCTGGGTCGCCAGGAGCTCGAGCGCGTGGCGTCGTGAGTCCGCGCTCGACGGCGACCTTCGCCTCGTCGCTGTGCACGAAGCGGAGGAACCGCTCCACCGCCGGCCGCTCTGGGCCGCGCGCGGGGCGGATCGCATACCAATGCCGGCCCGGCAGCGGCACGTCGACGTGGATCGTCCCGAGCAATCCCAACTCGATCTCGAGATGCGTCGCCAGCCGCGACTGCAGCGAGACCCCGAGCCCCGCCCGGGCCGCCTGCTTGATCGCCCCGTTGGAGCCGAGCGTGCGCATCGGCGGGTGCAGATCGTGGCCGGCCAGGAACTCCTCGGTCATCGAGCGCGTACCCGAGCCCTCCTCGCGCAGCAACCACGGGCGCGATCCGAGCTCCTCGACGCGCACCCGGCGCCGGTTCGCAAGCGGGTCGTCGGGCGCCGTGACCACGACGATCGGATTGTCGAGAAAGCGCCGGCCCACGAAGCCGTCGTCGGGCGGTCGGCCCCCGATCGCGATGTCCGACTGATGCGTGCGCAGCTGCTCGAACACGCGCTCGCGGTTGCCCACGTCGACGCTGAGCGTGACCTCCGGATGGCGCGCGGCGAACGCCTGCATGAGCTGGGGAGCGATGTGCTCGCCGGCAGTCGTCACCGCGCCGATCCGCAGCTCGGTGACCGCGCTGTCCGCGGCCTCGCGCGCGGCGCGTGCGCCCTGATCGAGCAAGCCGACGACGTCGGCCGCGTACGAGGCGAACACCCTGCCCGCGGGGCTCGGGCGCACGTTGCGGCCTACGCGCTCGGTCAGGTCGACCCCCAGCTCGCGAGCGAGCGCGGAGACGGCGGCCGACACGGACGGTTGCGACACGACGAGCTCCTCCGCCGCCCCGGTCACCGAGCCGGTGCGCACGACGGCGAGGAAGCTTCGTAGTTGCGTGACTGTTACAGCCATCTGGCTAAGGGTTCTCGACGATGCTAGCGCTGTCGTCTATCTAACGTGCAGCGAGGGAGTCTGGGACACTCTCGTGACGTGGCGTACACCCGGTCGCAGATCCGTGACGCCGTGGAGCGCGCGGGAGACGAACACTGGCAGGCTCTGATCCGGCACCACGAGGACGCCTATCCGGCGAGCCGGCCCACGCCGGGCGATGTCTGCCGGGCCGAGGCCGAGCGGCTCAACCAGCTCGGGCTCGGCGACGCCGAAGAGCTCTCACTGGTCGAGACCCGCGTCGAGCGGACGAATTCCGCGATCCGCGTCGTCCACGTCTTCGAGTACGGACCGCACAACGCTCGCCTGCTGACCGAACCGTTCGAGGGCTACGAATAGCGCTCGAAGGGCCCTGCGCGCCGGCGTCAGCCGCGCCCGCCGTCGAGCTGGGGCGCGCCCGCGAAGCGGAGCACGAGCGCAAAAGAGCTTTCCGGTCCTCGCCAATGCTCACGCAGCAGCTCGCTCCCGCTGCCCCGCAGCACGACGCGCAGCGCAAGGACGACAACCAACGCATCGTCGACGTGCCCGGCGACCGGAATGAAGTCCGGCACGAGGTCGAACGGGAGTGCGAGGTATGCGACGAGTACTCCCAGCAGCCGCTTGTGCTGCCGCGGGACGCGTGGGTCGCGTAGCAATCCCCTCACGAGCATGATGCAGTCGGGAATGAAGCGGGCAACCTCGCGCGCGACTCCCCAGCGCCCGGCGACGATCAGCGCCGAGACGAGCCCGGCGTACACGAGTAGGACGCACGCCGCGACGAGCAGCAGCCAATGCAGCGAGCTCACGTCCCGGCACCTCGGCGCCGTAGCCGACGCATGGAGCACATCTTGCCCTGTCGAGCGGTGCTCAGAGCAGCGCGAGTCGTCACGTCAGCGGCACCACCAAGACGCGATGCTCGTTGCCGCAGACCATGAACGCCGGGCCGGGACGCCACCTGCAGTCCTCGTCAAGATGCCACCGAGTCTCGACCCGCTGCACGGGAGCACCACATTCGTGGCAGGGCGGCGAGGCGAGCGCGATCAGCTCCGCTCTGGTCATTAGGACACGGATCTCGTGAGATCGTCCGCCGCGACGTCTTGGCAATCCGTGCGTCCCAGGTCCACGCGCGTCGTCCTCGATCGAAGTCTGTCCCTCGTTACTCGGGGTGTCGGCACGGTGCGCAGGGCGGGCAATGGACCATTTGTCCACCGAGCCCTGCAAACGCCCAAGCCCTCTGCCGGACTCGACCGGCGACCCCTTCCTCACCATGGCAGTCCGGGCGGGCGGCCCGAGACCGCACAGCCGCCCCTGCGCCGCACGATGCATGGGGATGCGGCGCCTTGGCCGCCGGCGGAGCCGCGCGGAGTTCACCGACGCTGTGATCGGGCGTGGGTCAGCCGCGCCTTCGCTGCCTCCCATATCCGCCCCAACTCGCGAAGCCGCGCTGAACTCGTCGGCTTCGAGCCATAGGAGCGAGCCCGGTAGAGGGCGAGACGCTCGCGGTGGTAGCGCTCCTCGGCCTCGAGCTGGTCCAAGTCGGGAGGCGAGATCGTCGCCGACCGGGTGGGTGCGATGGGCGGCGCGATGCCCTCGGGCGGTGGCTGCGCGCGCTGGTTCCTGGCTGCGGCGGAGTCGCGGGGGCGCCGTCTCGCTGACGCCCGTTGGCGGCGGAAGCCGAAGAGCTTCGGGACGCCGGGTCGAGAAGTGTTTCGTAGCGGGTTGCGCACTCACGCTCCAGCGTAGTCGCCCGTCAGGTGCACGCCATCAAACCGCTCGGGCGCCGGCGGCGAACGTCGAGGCGACCGCGCGCTTGCAGGCCCCGACGCAGCGCATCCCCGCCGACGTCAAGCGACTACACGTGGTCTCCGGCACTCGCGGTGATTGTGTGACCGATCTCGGCGGCCGGCGTCGCCTGAGAGGGATTCTCGAAATCGGACACGGCGCACACTCTTCGGGTCGTTGGGCGGAGGACGTCTTCCTCGACCAGCTCTAGAGGCTCTCGCGGAGCGCCCGGGCGACGGCGTCGCCGGCCGTGCGCACCCCGAGCTTGGCTTGCAAGCGCGCGAGCCGCTCGCGGACGGCATGAAGGCTCAGGAACAGCTCCCACGCGAGTTCGGCCTCGCCCTCGATGACGCTGGCCGCACGCAGCACCTCGCTCTCGCGCGCGGTCAGGCCGAGTCGGTCCAGGGCGTCGGGGCGGAAGCCGGCCACGGCCTCCTCGAGCAGCAGAGCGTGCGGATCGCCAGGGATCAGGCAGACGGTGAGGCGCCGGCCGTCGCGCTCGCTGACCAGCGGCGGGCGCGGCGGCAGCGCGAGCCACTCCGCGACCGGCCGGGGCAGCCATCCGGGATGCTCCGCCTTGCCGAAGTGCTCGGCCAGCCAACGCCCGGCTTCGGGGCTGGAGAGCTCGACCTCGCCATCGCGGTCGAGCAGCATCACCGCCGTGCCAGGCGGCGGATCGTCGGCGAGCGCGCGGATGAGGCGCCCGCGCGCCTGCGTGGCCCGCAGCGCGCCCTCGAGCCCCGGGCGGACGATGTCGAGCACGTCGCGGTCGCGCTCGGAGAACTCGCGCTCGGTACGCCCGAGCCCGGCGACGACCGCCTCACCGCGACCGGTGCGCATGCCGATTGCGATCTCGTACTCCACGCCGGCGGCGTGCAGCAGGTCGCCGTAGAGCGCGCCGTGGCTAAGGACGCCGGGCTCCACGACCTCCGACAGGCGCAGCGCCGGGCGCCGACGGGTCGCGTGGGCCGCGAGCAGCGGATGGTCGCGCGCGTGCCCCACGACCGCCTCGAAGGCGCCGGAGGGCTCCGCCCCGACCGGGGTCGACTCGTGCTCGACGGCGCCCGTGGCCAGCTCGACGCGATCCCACGTCAGGACGTCCGCGGGAACGAGCTCGGCGAGCGCCTGGAGCGCGCTACGCCGTAGCTCTGTCTCCGTCCGGGCACCGACGATCGAGCGTGCGACTCCGTACGCGCCGCCCACGTCGGTATCGGCGAGCCAGGGCATGGCGATGCGCGTGACGATACACCCGCCGCGCGGTCCCGCTCACTTGCCGCCACCATCCTTCGGCTGCTCCTTGGCCTTGGGTCTCCGGTGATCCGTCGAGTAGAACCCGGTGCCCTGACCAGGCTGTCCTCGCTGATGCGCTGCTCGATCTCGAACGTCGAGCCCCGCTGCTCGCGGCGTCGCCGCCCCGCTCAGACGTGGGACCGGCCCCACAGTCGATCCCGTTTGCCTCAAGGGTGCGTTGCCTCGTCGCGCTGGGCGCATATTGGCGTAAAGCCGCTCTCGGGCCGTGAATGTTGGCCGCAGGGCCAGCTTCAACAGATCCTACTCCTCTGAAACGGCTCGCGCGGTGCGACCACTGACAGTTGGCGCCGTGGCCGGTGATCTCGTCCTCGCCGACCGCAGTCGCATCCGCCGGCAGCTCAATCTCGCGCTGGAGGCGGTCGCGTTCGATCCGGCGGTCCCGGCGGGTGTCGGCGGGGATCGCCAGCACCCGCTGGATCTCGGCGCTGGCCTTGGCC
>DASTIC010000357.1:0-2271 GCA_035717845.1 Solirubrobacteraceae bacterium | reverse complement strand
GCAGCGCCTCGAGCCCACCCCCCATGAGTTCGAAGGCCGGCAAAGCGGCTGCGCAGCAGCAGCAGCCGGCCGCCACGACGGCTCCGCCGACAGGGCCGGGCGCGGGGGCGGTCAACGCGGGGGCGAGCGGCGGCACGGCCGGCGCAGCGCAGACTGTGACGCCGCCGCCGCGGCCGAAGACCGAGACACCCTCGAGCCCGCCGACGTCGACGGCGGCTTCGTCGAAGTCGCAGGGTTCCGCAATTTGGCGCCGATTAGACTCGCGCCCTGCATGTCCGTCCGCCCGGGAGCGATCCTCCTGTCGGAGGTGATCGGCGCGGTGTCATACGCACTCGACGTCACGGAGGGAGAGCCGCCCGGCCACGCCGTGCGGTCGTGCATGATCGGGATGCGGCTCGCCGAGGAGCTGCGGCTCGATGCCGAGACCCGGTCGGATCTCTTCTACGGGTTGCTGCTCAAGGACGCCGGCTGCACCGCGAACGCCGCGCGGATGGCGGCGCTGTTCGGTGCCGACGACCACCAGGCCAAGCACAGCGCCAAGCGCATCGACTGGGCGAGCCCGTTCCCGGCGTTCGTGTGGTCGGTGCGGACGGTCGCGCCGGGCCGCTCGCCGCGGGCCAAGCTGGACCGCCTGCTCGCCATCAAGGACGAGGGCGAGGTCACGCGCTCGCTGATGCAGGCGCGGTGCGACCGTGGTGCCGAGATCGCGCTCATGATCGGCCTGTCGCACGGCACCGCCGAGGCGATCCGCACGCTCGACGAGCACTGGGACGGCCGCGGACAGCCGCGCGGGCTCGCCGGGGAGCAGATCCCGCTGCTCGGTCGGATCCTGTGCCTGGCGCAGACAGTCGAGATCTTCCACGCGGACGGCGGCGTCGAGGCGGCGTGCGCAGTCGCCGCCCGGCGCTCACGCGGCTGGTTCGACCCTGGCCTGGTGCAGGCGCTCGAGGGCATCGGCGGCGACGAGGGCTTCTGGGCCTCGCTGGCCGAGCCCGACGTCACACGCTGGGAGCCGCAGGACCGGGTACTCGCTCTCGACGACGATCGCCTGCTGCAGATCGCCACCGCGTTCGCGGCGATCGTCGACGCGAAATGTCCCTGGATGCGCCACCACTCGGACCGCACGAGCCTCGTGGCCGTCGAGATCGCCGTGAGGCTCGGGTTCGACCCGGACGAGCTTCACGACCTGCGCTACGTCTCGCTGCTCCACGACGTCGGCAAGCTCACGGTCTCCAACCGCATCCTCGACAAGCCCGCCAGGCTCACCGACGCCGAGTACGAGCGCGTGAAGGAGCATCCGCTGTTTACCCAGTGGGTGCTCGAGCGCGTCAGCTGCTTCGAGGCGCTCGCGCCGGTCGCCGCCGCCCACCACGAGCGCCTGGACGGCAGCGGCTACCCGCGCGGGCTGACGGCCGACGATCTGACGATGACGATGCGAGTGCTGGCGGTGGCGGACGTGTACGAGGCGCTCACCGCCGACCGCCCCTATCGACGCGCGCTCGGCGACGAGGACGCGCTCGACCTCATCCGCCTCCAGGTACCGGACCGGCTGGACGCCGACGCCTTCGCCGCTCTCGAGGCAGTGGTCGCTGATCTCGACCGGTAGGCGTGGGATCTCTCGCCCGCCGTCTGGCTCGCGCTTGCTACGGACGAGGAAGAGCAGCCCGAGGCGCGCAGCTCCCTCGCATGGATAGGAGCCGTGCGCGCGTCGCCGCTGCGTCTCACGAATGCAGGAGCGGTCTTAGAGGTCGGCGATCATCGTCCAGGAGCCGCCTTCGGTGCCGCAGCGGACGAACCGGGCCCGCTCGTAGATGCGCCGCGCCGGGTTATCGGGCTCGACGCTGAGGCTGACCGCGCGGTAGCCGGCCTCGGCGATGGCGGACTTCAGCGCCTCGATCAGCGCCGTGGCCAGTCCGCGGCCGCGGTGCTCGGGCACGACGGCGATCGTGAGCTCGGGAACATCGTCGGCGACGTAACCGTAGCCGCGGTCTGAGCCGGTGAGCAGCCGACACCACGCGGCACCGGCCGGCTCGCCGGCGACCTCGGCGATGACCCCGACGTCGCCGGGACGCCCGAAGCCCTCGACGTAGTGCAGCTTGACCGGATTGCTCATCCCTTCACGCCAGTTCGCGGCGTGCCCCAGCATCCGCGTCAGGAACGGCTCGTCCCCCCGCGTCGCCGGCCGTAGTCGGTGATCGCTCGGCATGCCCGCAGTGTGGCCGATACCCGACGCGGCGGCGCGCCGCGTGCGATTGGTCGGGCGCGCGAGGC
>DASTIC010000356.1:0-4791 GCA_035717845.1 Solirubrobacteraceae bacterium | reverse complement strand
ACTCCTCGATGTGGATCGAGGTGAGCTCGTCGTCCTTGACCAGGCGCTCGGAGAGGATGATCGCGTCCTCGAAGTTGTAGCCCTCCCAGGACATGAAGGCGACCATCAGGTTCTTGCCGAGGGCCATCTCGCCCTTGTCGGACGCCGAGCCATCGGCCAGCACCGCCCCGGCCTCGACCTTCTGACCGCTCTTGATCAGGGGCTTCTGGTGGATCAGCGTGCCCTGGTTGGAGCGCATGAACTTCTGGAGGTCGTACTCGTCGCGGGTGCCGTCGTCGTCGATGATCACGACCCGCTCCGCGTCCACGAAGTCGACCGTGCCGCTCGTGCGGGCGATCAGCACGTCGCCCGTGTCGAGCGCCGCGCGGCGCTCCATCCCGGTGCCGACGAGCGGGGCGTCCGTCTTGAGCAGCGGCACCGCCTGGCGCTGCATGTTCGAGCCCATCAGGGCGCGGTTGGCGTCGTCGTGCTCGAGGAACGGGATCATGGCCGTGGCCACGGACCAGATCTGCTCGGGCGAGACGTCCATCAGGTCGACCTGGTCGGGCGCCACGCTGACGTACTGGCCGGCGAGCGTCCGGCACAGGACGAGGCCGTCGTCCTCGCCGAGCAGCTTGCCGTTCTTGTCGAGCGGCGTGGTCGACTGCGCGATCGTGCGCTCCTGCTCCTGGCTCGCGTCCAGGTGCACGATCTCGTCGGTCACCTTGCCCTTCTTGACCACGCGGTACGGCGTCGTCACGAAGCCGTGCTCGGAGATCGTCGCGTAGCTCGACAGCGAGCCGATGAGGCCGATGTTCGGGCCCTCCGGCGTCTCGATCGGGCACATGCGGCCGTAATGGGTGGGGTGTACGTCGCGCACCTCGATCGGCGCGCGCTCGCGCGTGAGGCCGCCGGCGCCGAGGGCGCTCAGGCGGCGACGGTGCGTGAGGCCCGACAGCGAGTTCGTCTGGTCCATGAACTGGCTGAGCTGGCTGGACCCGAAGAACTCCTTCAGGGCGGCGACGACCGGGCGGATGTTGATGATCGTCTGCGGCGTGATCGTGTCCGCGTCCTCGGTGGTGAGGCGCTCGCGGACGACGCGCTCCATGCGGTAGAGGCCGATCCGGAACGCCTCCTGGATCAGCTCCCCGACCGTACGCAGGCGCCGGTTGCCGAAGTGCTCGTACTCGTCGAGGCGGTCGGCGACGGCCTCGCGCGGGCGGGAGAGGGCCTCGGCCGCGTAGTCGGTGTAGGCGCCCTCCTCCTCGCTCATGCCGAGCGCGCGCGGGAGCGTGACGAGCTCCTTGACGAGGGCGATGATGTCGTCGTGGGTGAGGACCCGCACGTCGAGGTCGATGTCGAGCCCGAGGCGCGAGTTGAGCTTGTAGCGGCCGACGCGCGTGAGGTCGTAGCGCTTGGGGTCGAAGAACAGCTGGTGCAGCAGCGAGCGGGCGCTCTCGACGCTCGGCGGCTCGCCGGGGCGCTGCTTCTTGAACAGCTCGATCAGCGCGCCCTCTTCGCTCTTGGTGGCGTCGGTGTCGGCCTCGATCGTGTTGCGGATGTAGGTCGACTCGTCGAAGAGCTTGAGGATCTCTTCGTCGGAGGCGTAGCCCATCGCGCGCAGGAGCACGGTGACCGGCAGCTTGCGCTTGCGGTCGATGCGGACGTAGACGCGGCCCTTCTTGTCGATCTCCAGCTCCAGCCACGAGCCGCGGGCCGGCATCAGGTTGCCGACGAAGACCTGCTTCTCCGGGTCCTTCGGCTCCATCAGGTAGGCGCCGGGCGAGCGGACCAGCTGGGTGACGACCACGCGCTCCGTGCCGTTGATCACGAAGGTGCCGCGGTCGGTCATCCACGGGAAGTCGCCCATGAACACGGACTGCTCGCGGATCTCGCCCGTCTCGCGGTTGATGAAGCCGACCGTGACGGTCAGCGGCCGCGCGTAGGTGAGGTCCTTCTCCCGGCACTCCTCGAGCGAGGCGACCGGGGCGTCGAAGTGGAACTCGCCGAACTGCACGGCGAGGTTGCCGGTGTAGTCCTCGATCGGCGAGATGTCGTCGATGGTCTCGCGCAGGCCGCCGCCTTCGGCGTCGACCAGCCAGTCGAACGACCGCTTCTGGATATCGATCAGATTGGGGACGTCGAGGACTTTGTCCAGCCGCGCGAAGCTGCGGCGGGTGCGGGGAGCGTCAACGGAAGCCAAGACGGCGACTCCTCAAGGGTTGCAGCGGGAGGACGAGAGAGCGGCGCTCGGAGCCGGGCAGCTCACGAGACGCGACCCACCAAGATAGCACAGGGGGTACCGGACCCCTGTGAGGGGCGCTCGGCGCTCACGGACCCCGTCCGGCCCGGTGTCCCGTATGTGGCGGGAAGGGCGCGGTGGACGGCTGCGACTATCGGCCGAGTAGGCACAGTGTAGTGCACGTGTCGAGCGCCCGCCGGCCTCGTGCCGAACGGGCGCCCAGTCCAACCAGTGCTCCCTCGTTCAGGCCCACCACATGGTCCTCCGTGACCCGGGCTTGTGCCTGAGGAGGGCAGAGTAGGGTCGGCAACCCAGGCGACAAGTCGGACACGTGTCTATGCCCCGGCCGGGGCATAGACAGATGATCGAGCGTCCAGATGTCAGGCCGGGAAGAGCTCGAGGATCCACTCCGCGTCGAGCTCGCGGCGGCGGTAAGAGCGGCCGTTGATGAGCACGTAGTCGCGCGTGTGCAGGTCCATCGGCAGGTCGCGCTCGACCGGGTACCACTCGTTGTGGGTGCGGATCAGCTCGTTCAGCTCGTCGAAGCTCCAGGCGTTCGCGATCGAGCGCCAGCGGCGGGCGAAGGCGGCGCGGTCGTCGGCGCACTCCTCGCGCAGCGCGTCGTGCGCCTCGCGCAGGCGCTCGCGCTCGCGGCGCGTGTCGCGTTCGATCTCGATCAGCCGCTCCATCCAGCGCGGGCGCATGCCGGCGCGGAGGTAGTTCTCCAGTGTGCGCCGGCTCTCGCGGGCACGGCTCGTGAAGGGGCGGCCGGCGGTGGCCGGGTCTTCGAGGCTCTGGTGCAGCAGGCGCTCGGTGGACGTGCGGCGGTCGTCGCTCACGCCTCTTGAACTCTAGGCGCTGGGCGTTGGCGCGAATCGAACGTCAACGGCGGCATTGAGGGGGAGCACGCGGTGTGCAGAAAGGGGACAACCGCGACCTGGATCGAGCCGCGTGTCCGTTTCCTGGACGCCCGCGGTGAAAAACCGGCCAACCACCGCCTCCGACGACGCGATTGTCCCCTTCGTGCACGCCCGAGGCCGACCATTCTCCCTACCCAGCCGCCGTTGACGTTCGCCGGTTCACCGGGGCGCCCACAGCCGCTCGCGCAGCCCCGAGGCGCGGGCGACCGGCCTGGCCACGGCAGCGCGCACGGCCTCCTCGGTCCCAGCGACGACCAGGCGCGTTCGCGCGCGTGTGACCGCCGTGTACAGCAGCTCGCGGGTGAGCAGGCGCGACGACGGCGGCGGCAGCACGACCGCCGCCGTGTCGAACTGCGAGCCCTGGCTCTTGTGGACGGTCATCGCGAACACCGTCTCGACGGCGCTCAGGCGGGAGGGCGCGATCTCGAGCACGCGGCCGCCGCGCTCGAACGCGGCCACAAGGCTGTCGCCGCCGACGACGACGCCGGTGTCGCCGTTGAAGATGCCGATCCCGTAGTCGTTGGCGGTCGCGAGCAGCGGGCGGCCGGCGTACCACTCGCCCTCGAGGCCGTCGACGTCCTGGGCCAGGCGCGCCTCGATCCGCGCCGCCCAGTCGGCGACGCCGTGGGGCCCCCGGCGGTGGGCGCAGAGCACGCGGAAGGCGCCGAGCGCGCGCAGCGCGTCGCCGCGGTCGCCTGTCCGGGCGGCCGCGACTACGGCGCGCGCCGCGGCGGCCGCGCTCTCGACGAGCCGGTCCGCGTCCTCGCGGATCCACTCGACGCCCGCGCCCTGCTCGAGCGCGGCGACCACGGCGTCGCCGTCGCCGCGCCGAATGGCCTCGGCGACGCGGGCGATCTCGCTGCCGAACCGGTAGTCGTGGTCGAGCACGACGATGCCGTCGCCGATGGCGACGCTCTCGACCGTGGGCGCGGCCTCGATGTCGAAGCCGGCCGCCTCGGCGAGCCGGCGGCGGGCGGCGGGGCGCATGCGCGGGCCGGTGGCCGCCGGCCCGACGAGGTCGCCGAGCACCGCGCCCGCTTCGATCGACGTGAGCTGACCCGGGTCGCCGACCAGGATCAGCCGCGCGTCGGGGCGGACGGCCTCGACGAGCCTGGCCATCATGCCGAGCGAGACCATCGAGGTCTCGTCGACGATCACCACGTCGTGCGGGAGCCGGTTGCCGCGATGATGGCGGAAGCGGCTGTGGCTGTCGGGGCGGCGGCCAAGCAGGCGGTGGAGCGTGCGGGCGCGCAGCCCGAGCAGGTGCTCGCGGAGCTCGGCGTCGATGTCGAGCGTCGCGGCCTCGGCGTGCACGGCCTCCTCGAGCCGCGCGGCGGCCTTCCCGGTCGGGGCGGCCAGCGCCACGAGCGGCTCGGGCGGGCCCTGCTCCGCGAGCAGGGCGACGATGCGGGCGACGGTCGTCGTCTTGCCCGTACCGGGCCCACCGGCCACCACCGCGAACCGCCGCAGCACGGCGGTGGCCGCCGCCAGGCGCTGCCGGTCGTCGCCGTGGGAGGCGAACAGCCGCGCGAGCCCGTCGGCGAGGCGGTCGAGCCGGACCTCGTCTGGCTCGGCGTCGGCGAGCGCCTCCAGGTCGGCCGCCACCCGCCGCTCCTCGCGCCAGTAGCGATCGAGGTAGAGCGCGTTGCC
>DASTIC010000355.1:0-23889 GCA_035717845.1 Solirubrobacteraceae bacterium | reverse complement strand
GTGCCGCGCACATATCCGTGAACGCCGACGGCGATCCCGCCGATGACGATGAACCGGACGCGCGACCGTCAGCAGGAGCTCGTCAAGCTCGGCGCGGGTCATCGCGCCGGCTCACTGCACTCAGCTGCCGGACGAGCGTGGATGTGCGCGCGGGTTGCGGGCTCGCCCGTCCTGGGCGTAGGCTCGGGTGGACGGGGGCCGCGTGCGTTAGACGCGGCGTGGCTTACATGGGCGCGGAGCGCCCGGATATCGGAGGTCCTGTGATGAGGAGAGTCATCGTCCTGAGCGTCGTGATGCTCAGCACGGCGGTGTGCGCTCTGCCGGCGCAGGCTGCGCCGTTCGCTCTCGGGCTCACGAGCGTCGCGTCGGGCCCCAGCCCGTTCGCGCCGGGCTGCGGAGGCCCAGGGGAGGCGAGTGCCGGGAGTGTCGTCTACCAGAACGCCGAGGTGGAGACGCACGTGGCGGTGAATCCGACGAACCCCGACAACGTCGTCGCGTACTGGCAGCAGGACCGCTGGTCGGACGGCGGCGCGCACGGCAACCGCGCCGGCTACTCGTTCGACGGAGGGGATACGTGGGCGTTCAGCGCGCCGCGCTTCTCGCGCTGCTCCGGCGGCGCCGGCCTCGGGAACGCCGGCGACTACCAGCGGGCGACGGACCCGTGGGTCTCGTTCAGCCCGAACGGCCGCCTGCACGCGGCCGGGCTGGTGTTCGACAACTCGACGCCCCGCAACGCGGTGCTCGCCGCCTTCTCGGACGACGGCGGCGCCACCTGGAGCACGCCGCGGATCGTCCAGTTCGACAACCCGCGCGCGCTGGGCAACAACTTCAACGACAAGGAGACGCTGACGGCGGATCCCCTCAACTCCTCGCTCGTCTATGCCACCTGGCAGCGGATCGTCTCACCGAGCGAGCGCGCGTCGCAGAAGGGCTACGAGAACGCGTTCAGCTGGTACTCGGAGGCCTACTTCGCCCGGTCGACCAACGGCGGCCAGTCGTGGGAGCCGGCGCGCGCGATCTTGACACCGCGCGGCAGGCACGTGCAGACGATCGGCAACATGGTCGAGGTGCTCCCCGACGGGACGCTGGTCAACGGGTTCAACCTGATCCAGGGGATCTCGAACCGCCAGGGGACGCGCGGGTACAACGTCGCGCTCGTGCGCTCCCCCGACAAGGGCGTGACGTGGTCTGACGTGATCGGCGTCAACGCGCTGCGGTCCGACGAGGTCACGGATCCCGACGACGGCCACGACGTCCGCACGGGCGACATCCTGCCCGACTGGGCGGTCGATCGAGGCACGAACGCCGCCACGCGCGGCAACGTCTACGTGGCCTGGATGGACACGCGCTTCAACGACGCCGACCACAACGACGTCCTGCTGGCCCGGTCACGCGACGGCGGCCTCACGTGGGGCGCGCCGGTCGTGGTCGATCGCGCACCGCGCGGGGTCGACGCGTTCACGCCGATGATCGACGTCGATTCCTCGGGCCGGGTCGCGGTGTCGTACTACGACTTCCGCTACGACGTCTCGGGCGACGCCGTGCTCACCACCGACGTCTGGGTTGCGCATTCCCATGACGGAGGGATGACGTTCCCGGACGAGGATCGGCTGACGACCCTCCCGTTCGACATGCGCACGGCTCCGGACGCCGGCGGCTACTTCGTCGGCGACTACGCCGGCCTGGACCACGCCGGCACGACGTTCCACCCGACGTGGGTCGAGGCCAACGACGGGATGACCGCCAACCGCACCGACGTCTTCCACAGGACGGCGGGCTAGACCCGATTCCGGCCGCCGCGACCGCCCGGTCGCGGCGGCCGCCGGCTCAGAGCGGGATGGTGCCGTGCTTGCGCTTGGGCCCCGGCTCGCGCTTGGTCGCGAGCGTCTCGAGCGCGGTGATGACCTTGGGCCGCGTCTCGTGGGGGATCAGCACGTCGTCCACGTAGCCGCGCTCGGCCGCCGAGTACGGGTTGGCGAAGCGGGCCTTGTAGTCCTCGATCAGCTTCGTGCGCCGCTCGTCGGGCGTCGGGGAGCCGGCGATGTCGCGCCGGTGGATGATGTTGACCGCCCCCTCGGGGCCCATGACCGCGATCTCGGCCGTCGGCCAGGCGAAGTTGAAGTCGGCGGCCAGGTGCTTCGACGCCATGACGTCGTACGCGCCGCCGTACGCCTTGCGCGTGATCACCGTGACCTTCGGGACGGTCGCCTCGGCGTAGGCGTAGAGCAGCTTCGCCCCGTGGCGGATGATGCCGCCCCACTCCTGCGAGGTGCCGGGGAGGAAGCCGGGCACGTCGACGAACGTGAGCAGCGGGATGTTGAACGCGTCGCACGTGCGCACGAACCGCGCCGCCTTGGCGCTGGCGTCGATGTCGAGCACACCGGCGAGCGCCGCCGGCTGGTTTCCCACGACGCCCACGGTGGACCCGTTCATGCGGCTGAACCCGCACACGATGTTCTTCGCGTGGTGCTCGTGGACCTCGAAGAACTCGCCGTCGTCGACCACGTAGCGCACGACGTCGCGCATGTCGTACGGCTTGTTCGGGTTGTCGGGCACGACGGAGTCGAGCTCGGCGTCCATCCGCAGCGGGTCGTCCGACGGCAGCACGCGCGGCGGCGTCTCGAGGTTGTTCTGGGGCAGGAACGAGAGCAGGTAGCGGGTGTCCTCGAGGCACGCATCCTCGTCCTCGGCGGCGAAGTGGGCGACGCCCGACTTCGTGTTGTGGCTCATCGCCCCGCCGAGCTCCTCGAACTCGACCTCCTCGCCCGTGACCGTCTTGATCACGTCGGGGCCGGTGATGAACATGTGCGAGGTCTCCTTCACCATGAAGATGAAGTCGGTGATCGCGGGCGAGTAGACGGCGCCGCCCGCGCAGGGACCCATGACGAGGCTGATCTGGGGGATCACGCCCGAGCTGCGCACGTTGCGCAGGAACACGTCCCCGTAGGCGCCGAGCGACACGACGCCCTCCTGGATCCGCGCCCCGCCCGAGTCGTTGATCCCGATCACCGGGCAGCCGATCCTGGCCGCCAGGTCCATGATCTTGCACATCTTCTCGGCCATCACCTCGCCGAGCGACCCGCCGAAGACCGTGAAGTCCTGCGAGAAGACGCACACGCGGCGGCCGTCGATCGTCCCGTGCCCGGTCACCACCGCGTCGCCGTAGGGGCGGTTGCGGTCCATCTCGAAGTCGGTGGTGCGGTGGCGGACGTAGGTGTCGAGCTCCTGGAACGACCCCGGGTCGAGCAGCTTCTCGATCCGCTCGCGCGCCGTGTACTTGCCCTTCGAGTGCTGCTTCTCGACGGCGTTCTCCGACGCGTGGTGGACCATCGCGTCGCGCAGCTCCTGGAGCTGCTCGAGCTTCTCCTCGTAGGTCTCCGGGCTCTTGCGGCGCATCACATCTCCGGCTGATACTCGCCGAAGACGTCGCGCAGCGCGCCGCACACCTCGCCGACCGAGCAGCGGTCCTTGAGGGCGGCGCGGATCGGCGGCAGGAGGTTGCCGGTGCCGCGGGCGGCAGCGCGGAGCTCGTCGAGGCGGCGGGTGGCGAGCTCGCCGTCGCGGTCGGCCTTGAAGGCCTTCAGCCGCTCGATCTGCGCGCGCTCGATCGCCGGGTCGACGGTCAGCGTGTCCTCGACCTCGAGGTCCTCCTCGGCGTAGCGGTTGACGCCGACCACGACGTCCTGCTCGGTCCGGTAGCGCTCGTGGTAGCCGAAGGCGGACTCCTCGATCTCGCTCTTGATGAAGGCGATCGCCTCGACCGAGCCGCCGAGCTCGTCGACCCGCTCGATCAGCCGCCACGCGCGGCGCTCGATCTCCGCGGTCAGCGACTCGACGTAGTACGAGCCGGCGAACGGGTCGACGGTGTCGGTGGCGCCCGACTCGTGGGCGATGATCTGCTGGGTGCGGAGCGCGATCTTGGCGGCGCGCTCGGTGGGGAGCGCGAGCGCCTCGTCGTAGCCGTTCGTGTGCAGCGACTGGGTGCCGCCGCAGACCGCCGCGAAGGCCTGGAGCGCGACGCGCACCACGTTGTTGTGCGGCTGCTGCGCGGTCAGCGTGACGCCGCCGGTCTGCGTGTGGAAGCGCAGCATCATCGAGCGCGGGTCCTGGGCCCCGAACCGCTCCTTCATCGCGTGCGCCCACATGTTGCGGGCGGCGCGGAACTTGGCCACTTCCTGGAAGACGTTGTTGTGGCCGTTGAAGAAGAACGCGAGCCGGGGCGCGAAGTCGTCGACCTCGAGGCCCGCGTCGACCGCCGCCTGCACGTACGCCATCCCGCTGGCCAGCGTGAAGGCGACCTCCTGGACGGCGCTCGCGCCCTTCTCCCGGAAGTGGTAGCCGGAGATCGAGACGGTGTTCCAGCGCGGGATCCGCTCGCGGCAGTAGGCGAACAGGTCGGTGGTCAGCCGCATGCTCGGCTCGGGCGGGTAGATGAAGTTCCCGCGGGCGATGTACTCCTTGAGGATGTCGTTCTGGACCGTCCCGCGGAGCTGCTCGCTGGGCACGCCCTGCTCCTCGCCGACCAGCTCGTAGAGGAGCAGGAGCACGCTGGCGGGCGCGTTGATCGTCATCGACGTCGACACCTCGTGCAGCGGGATGCCGTCGAACGCGGTCCGCATGTCGTCGATCGTGTCGATGGCCACGCCGGTGCGGCCGACCTCGCCGAGGCAGCGTGGGTCGTCGGAGTCGAGGCCGAGCTGCGTCGGGAGGTCGAAGGCCATGCTCAGGCCCGTCGACCCGTGGGCGAGGAGGTACTTGTACCGCTCGTTCGACTCCTTGGCGGAGGCGTAGCCCGCGTACTGGCGCATCGTCCACAGGCGCTTGCGGTGCATCTCGCGGTGGATGCCGCGCGTGAACGGGAACTCGCCCGGCTCGCCGAGGTCCAGGTCGGCCGGCAGGTCGTCCTCCGTGTAGAGCGGGGCGACCTCGATGCCCGAGTCGGTGAACCGGCGAGGGTCGTCGGGCCCGACGACGGGCGCGACGGACTCATCCTTCTCGATCGCCATGAGACCCCAGGTTACGGGAGGATGCGCGCATGATCTCCATCCTCGGCCCGACCGACGGCGAGTCGGTCGACCTCGGGGGCCTCGGCGTCCGGTTCATGGCCACCGGCGAGGGGTTCTCGCTCGTCGAGCACCCGATCGCGCCCCGGACGCTGGCCGCCCCGATGCACGTCCACGAGCGTGAGGACGAGTACTCGTACGTGCTCGAGGGCGAGCTCGGCGTCCAGGTCGGCGACGAGATCCGCTACGCGAAGGCGGGGGAGCTCGTCTTCAAACCGCGCGGGATCTGGCACGCGTTCTGGAACCGGACCGACGAGCCGGCCCGCGTGCTCGAGATCATCTCCCCGGCGGGGTTCGAGCGCTACTTCGCCGAGCTGAAGCCGCTGCTGGACCCGCAGCCGGACTTCGAGGGGCTCGCGGCGCTCCAGGCGCGGTACGGGCTCGAGATGGACATGGCCTCCGCGGCCACGATCTCGGAGCGGGAGGGGTTGGCGGTCCCTGGGGGAACGTCAACGGCGGCTGGGTAGGGAGAGCGAGGGAATCGGCCGCGGCGCACATACATAACGCAACACTCGGCGCCGCCCAGCAATCGAGTGTGCAGTTACGCAAGTGGGGGACGCGTTTCGCAACACTCGACGACGAGAACTCGCCGAGTGTTGCAAACCGCAGCCTCCCGTCCCTCCCTCGATGCCGCCGTTGACGTTCGCGAGGCCGTAGCCTCCGCTTCATGGACGCACTCCGCGACCTGCCGCCGGTCGACGCGCTGGCCGCGCAGCTCGAAGCGCCCCGCGCGACGGCGGTCGCGGCCGCCCGGGCCGTGCTCGCCGAGCGGCGTGCGGAGCTGCTCGCCGGCGCGCCCGGTGAGGCGGACCTGGCGGCCCGCGCCCGCGACTGGATCGACAGCGCCGACCGGCCCCGGCTCAGGCGCGTGATCAACGCGACCGGCGTGATCCTCCACACCAACCTCGGCCGCGCGCCCCTCGCCGAGGCGGCGCGCGAGGCCGTGGCCCGCGTGGCCGAGGGCTACTCGAACCTCGAGCTCGACCTCGCGACAGGCGCGCGCGGATCGCGGCACGACCACATCGAGGCGCTCGTCTGCGAGCTGACCGGCGCCGAGGCGGCGATGGCGGTCAACAACTGCGCCGGGGCGACCCTGCTGGCGGCCGCCGCGCTCGTTGATCGGTCCCCGCCCGCCCGCGAGGTGATCGTCTCGCGCGGCCAGCTGGTGGAGATCGGCGGCGGGTTCCGGGTGCCCGACGTGATCGCCCAGGCCGGCGCCCGGCTCGTCGAGGTCGGCACGACCAATCGCACCCGCCGGGCCGACTACGAGGCCGCGATCGGACCGGCGACCGGCGCCATCCTCCGCGTCCACCCCTCCAACTTCCGCCAGCTCGGCTTCGTGCAGGAGGTCGAGATCGAGGAGCTGTGCGAGCTCGGCGTGCCGGTGATCGACGACGTGGGGTCCGGCGTGCTGGCCGGCGACATCGGCGACGAGCCGACCGTCCGGCGATCGGTTCGCGCCGGCGCGGCGCTCGTCTGCTTCTCCGGCGACAAGCTCCTCGGCGGCCCGCAGGCGGGAATCCTCGCCGGTCGCACCGAGGCCGTCGACGCCGCCCGCCGGCATCCGCTCGCACGCGCCCTGCGGCTCGACAAGCTGGGCCTCGCCGCGCTCGAGGCCACCCTGCGCCTCCACCGAGACCCCGACCTCGCCCGCCGCGAGATCCCGGCGCTGGCGATGCTCGCCGCCGACGAGGCGACGCTCCACGCCCGCGCGCAATGGCTGGCCGCGGCGATCGCGGGAACGGCGGAGACGGAGATCGTGGCCGCCGTCGCGCGCGTCGGCGGCGGCGCGCTGCCGCTGCTCGACCTGACCGGGCCGGCGGTCGCCGTGTCGGTGACGGGCGTCTCGGCCGACGACCTCGCCGTGCGGCTGCGCGACGCGGAGCCGCCGGTCGTCGGCCGGATCGAGGACGGCCGGCTGCTGCTCGACCCCCGCACGCTGACGGACGAGGAGATCCCGCTCGTCGCGCGCGCCTTCGCGTGACGATGCCGCTGACGCTCGGCACGGCCGGCCACATCGACCACGGCAAGACCGCGCTCGTGCGCGCGCTGACCGGTGTCGACACCGACCGGCTGCCGGAGGAGCGCGAGCGGGGGATCTCGATCGCGCTCGGCTACGCGCCGCTCACGCTACCGTCCGGGCGCCGGCTGTCGCTCGTGGACGTGCCCGGCCACGAGCGCTTCGTGCGCACGATGGTCGCCGGGGCGACGGGCATCGACCTGTACCTGATGACCGTGGCCGCGGATGACGGCGTGATGCCGCAGACCCGCGAGCACGCGGCGGTGCTCGCCGCGCTGGGGGTCACCGCCGGCGTCGTGGCGATCACCAAGGCCGACCTCGCCGACCCCGCCCGGGCGCTTGCCGAGGCGGCGGAGCTGTTCCCCGAGGCGCCGGCCGTCGTCGTCTCTGCCCGCACGGGCAGCGGCCTCGACACGCTGCGCCAGGCGCTCGACCGGGCGGCCGGCGCCATCGCGCCGCCGCCCACCCGCGACGGGCCGCTGCGCCTCCACGTGGACCGCGCGTTCACGATCCGCGGTGCGGGGACGGTGGTCACCGGCACGCTGTGGTCGGGCACCGCGGCCCGCGGCGACGAGGTCGCGATCCTGCCCGCGGGCCGCCACGCCCGCATCCGCTCGGTCGAGGTCCACGACGAGCCGCACGAGCGCGCCGACGCCGGCCAGCGAGTGGCGCTCAACCTCGCCGGCGTCCGGCGCGACGAGGTGGCGAGGGGAGACGTGGTCGTGGCCCCCGGGGATACCGCGGCGGCGACGTACCGCGTCGACGTCGCGCTCACATGGGCGGCGCCCGACGCGCGGCCCGACGGCGGCGCCCGCGTGGCGGTCCACCACGGGACACGCGAGAGCCCCGCGCGGATCGTGGAGCTCGGCGGGCGGTTCTTCCAGCTGCGGCTGGAGCACCCGATCGTCGCGCTGCGCGGCGACCGCCTGGTCGTCCGCTCGCTCGCCCCGCCGGACACGCTCGGCGGCGGCCTGGTGCTGGACGCCACCCCGCGCCGGCACGGGCCCTCGCGCGATCTGCTCGCGCGGCTCGCCGCGCTCGAGCGGGGCGACCAGCCCGTCGCTGCCGAGGCGCCGGCGGGAGGGCGCGTCGCGGAGCAGCGGTCCGCACCGCCGCCGCTCACCGACGCCGATCACGCCGTCGAGGCCAGGCTGCGAGCGGCCGGCGCGACGCCCCCGCCAGACCAGGAGCTGGGCCGCGAGGCGCTCGGCAGGCTGCGCGCCCACGGCCGCGCGGTCCGCCTCGGCCGCACCATGCACGTCCACGCCGACGCGCTCGCCGAGGTCACCCAGCGGCTCGTCGCCGCGATCGAGCGCGACGGCTCGATCACGCTCGCCGCCGCCCGCGACGAGCTTGAGACCTCGCGCAAGTACGCCCAGGCCTACCTCGAGCACCTCGACGCCGAGCGCGTCACGATCCGGCGCGGCGACACGCGCGAGCTGCGAAGGAGAACCACATGAGCCAGCTGGAGTTCGACGAAGACGCCGCGCGGCAGCTGGAGGCGGTCTACTTCATCGGCGACGCCGTGCGCCGTCGCCGGATCGTGCGCGGAGCCCTAGGCGCGGCGCCGGGCGAGCGGGTCCTCGACGTCGGCTGCGGGCCCGGCTTCTACTGCGCCGAGCTGCTCGAGGACGTGGGACCGTCGGGCTCGGTGGTCGGCGTCGACGGCAGCCCGGCGATGCTCGCGCTCGCCGCCCGCCGGTGCGCCGCGCACCCCAACGTCGAGCTGCTGGAGGGCGACGCCCTGAACGTCCCCGTCGAGGACGCGAGCTTCGATGCCGCCCTCTCTGTGCAGGTGCAGGAGTACGTCCCCGACGCGACGGCCGGCGTGGCCGAGCTGTGGCGGGCGCTGCGGCCCGGGGGAAGGGCCGTCGTGTTCGACGCCGACTGGGCGACCCTCTCGCTCCAGTCCGACGAGACCGGGCTCACCGGGCGCGTCCTGCGCGCGTGGGACGAGCATCTCGCGCACCGGTCGCTCCCGCGCACGCTCGCCTTGCGGCTGCGCGCGGCGGGCTTCGAGGACGTCGAGATGACCGCTCACCCGTTCGCCACCGCCGAGTTCGACGCCGACAGCTACGGGCCGGCCCTGACGCCCTTCATCGGCGCCTTCGTCGCCGGTCGCCAGGGGATCACGGAGGAGGAGGCGGAGGCGTGGGTCGCCGGGCAGCGCGAGCTCGGCGAGCGCGGCGAGTACTACTTCGCGATCATCCAGTTCTGCTTCAGCGCGCGGAAGCCGGGCTAGCGACCGGTCGCGCTCACGTGCCCGGCGAGAGCACGTCGGTGCGCGAGTAGTGCCCCACCGCGTCGAACCAGCGTTTGGCGTGCAGACCGGCGCGCAGGTCGCAGTCGGCGAACAGCACCGTCTCGGCGTCGTACACCGGGCCGGCGATCACCTCGCCCCACGTCGGCTCGACGATGGCGGCGCCGCCGCGGCCGTAGACGGCGTCGCGATCGACCTCGACCGGGAAGTCGTCGGGGAACGCGCTGCCCGGGATGTACTGCGGCACCGACACCACGAAGGCGCCCGACTCGATCGCGATGTGGCGCATCGACGCGAGCCAGCCGTCGGAGTCGTCGGCCGTCGGCGCCACCCAGATCTGCGGCGAGCCCTGGTAGACGGCCCAGCGCGCGAGCGGCATGCGGTTCTCCCAGCAGATCAGCCCGCCGACCCGGCCGACCGCCGTGTCGACGACGCCGAGATCGTCGCCGGCGCCGATCCCGTGGAACAGCCGCTCGTGCTGCGTCGGCATCAGCTTTCGGTGGCGGTGCAGCAGCCCTTCGGGCCCGAACACGAGGTACGCGTTGTACAGCGAGCCGCCGGAGCGCTCGTTGACGCCCACCACCGCGTGCAGGCCGAGCCGCGTGCAGGCCTCCGCCAGCTCGTCGACCAGCGGCCCCGGCACCTCGACCGCGTTGGCGTGCAGCCGCTCCCACAGCTCGTCCCAGCCGCCGAACGCCGCGGCGCCCCGCGCCCACTTGTTCGACGGGTAGAGGGGCACGAACGTCTCGGGCAGCACCGCCAGCTCGGCGCCGCCGCCGGCCGCCTCCTCGAACAGCCGCACGGCCTTGGCGACGCTCGCGCCGGCGTCGAGGATGACGGGCGTCGCCTGGATCGCCGCGACGCGCACGGTGCGCAGCTCTGCCACGGCGCCGATCCTAACGCCGGATGCGCTCGAGGCCGCCGCGGACCTCCTGCTCGAGCGCCCGCGGCACCGTCACCCGGTAGCGGCGCTCGAGCTCGTCCCGGCGTGCCACGAAGGCCGTGATCGCCGCATCGATGCTCTCCGGCACGTCGCGCACGCCGAGCGGCCCCAGCAGGTGGCCGTGCATCTGCGGCAGGTGCTCGGCGAGCAGGTCGCCGCGGCCGATGTGCTCCTTCGTCGCGAGCCACCAGGTCCAATCCCAGAAGTGCGTGTCGATGGCGGCGAGCGTGTCGGGGCCCGGCACGAGCGGGGGGAAGGCGTCCTGGGAGTGGTCGAGGAACAGGTACTCGACCTTCGTCGGCCCCCGGAGCATGACCTGGTAGACGGGGAAGTGGCCCAGCGGCTCCCACTGCTCGGCGACCGGATCAAGCGCCGCGACGAGCGCCGGCATGTCCCGCGCCACGGCCGGGAAGTCGTCGGTCTCGACCGCAAAGTCCCAGTCCGAGAGCTCGTCATGGGTCCCCCGCGACCGCGAGCCGGCGGGCTCGACGCCCCGCACGGCGGTGTGGCCCGCGACGGCGGCGATGGCCGCGGACGCGACGTCATTCATCGCCGGAGTGCGTCCTCCACGACCCGCAGCACCCGGGCGAACGCCCAGCGATGGAGGCGGCCGGGGGTGTCACAGGCCGAGTGACGGCACGGGTTGTCGAGCACCCCGAGCTTGACGCCGGGCATCCCGGCGAGCTCGAACTCGCGGTGGTCGGAGTTCCCGGTGCCGCTGTCGCGTTGCCAGTCCAGGCGCACGTCGACCCGCTCCGCGGCCGCCAGCAGCTCTCGCTCCACTCGCCGCCGCGGCGCGCCGGCCGGCGAGCGCAGCCGGAAGGACGAGCCGCGGCCGACCTCGTCCAGCGACAGCGCGTAGCGGAGCCGGCGCCGCGGGACGATCCGGCGCAGGGCGAGCGCCCCCAGGTGGTCGGGCGAGCCCGTGTAGATCCGTTCCTCGGCTCCCGTGGCGACCAGCCAGACCGTGCACGGCGGGTCGACCCGGTCGAGCCGCGGGGCCAGCGCGGCGAGCAGTCCGAGGCCGGACGCGTTGTCCTCGGCGCCGGGCGACGGCGGCACGGTGTCGGCGTGGGCCATGAGGACCCGCACGCAGCGCCGCCGGCCGGCGCGGACGCCGATGACGTTGCGCGAGCGCCCGCGCGGCGTCGAGAAGCGCTGCACGCGCACGTCGAGCCCGGCGCGCTGGAAGCGCCGCCGCATCCGCACGTGCGCGCGCCGCTCGGCCACGCTCGCCGCCGGCCGCGCGCCCTGGCCGGCCACGAAGGCCGCGAAGGCGCGTGCGTCCTCGCCCGGCCCGGCGAAGGCCGCCGCGGCCAGGACGAGCGCGAGCACGTCGCTAGAAGGCCCCGCGCCGGCTCAGCACGGCCGGCACGGTCTTGAACAGGATCGCGAGGTCGAGGCCGACCGACCAGCGCTCGAGATACAGGAAGTCGAGCCGCACGAGGTCGTCGAAGTCGAGCTCCGAGCGCCCCGAGACCTGCCACAGGCCTGTGATGCCCGGCAGCACGAGGTAGCGTTTCTTGTGCCATTCCTCGAGCTGGTCGAAGTCGCGCTGCGGCAGCGGCCGCGGCCCGACGAGCGACATGTTCCCGGCCAGGACGTTGAGGAGCTGCGGCAGCTCGTCGAGCGAGTACCGGCGCAGGAACCGGCCGACGCGCGTGAGCCGCGGGTCGTGGCGGATCTTGAACAGCGCGCCCGACGCCTCGTTGAGCGACTCGAGGTCGGCCTGCGTCTGGTCGGCGCCCGAGCGCATCGTCCGGAACTTCAGACAGGCGAAGGTCTCCGCGCCGATCCCGGGCCGCATCGAGCGGTAGAGCACCGGCCCGCGCGAGGAGACCATCACGGCGACGGCGATCAGCAGCAGCAGCGGGCTGAGCAGGACGAGCAGCACCAGCGCGACGACGAAGTCGAAGCTGCGCTTGAGCACATAGTCGAACCCGTCGAACACCGGGGGCCGCAGCTCGAACAGCGGCACGGACGCGCCGGGCACGAACTCCGCGCGGTGGACCAGGATCTCCATCGTCGACGGCGCGATCCGCACCGTCACCCCCCGGCGGTGACACTGGTCCACCAGCTCCACCGCCTGCTCCTCCGGGAAGTCCGGGTCGGCGATGATCACCTCGTCCACGCGGTGAGCGTCGAGCGCGCTCGGCAGGTCCTCGATCTGCCCGAGCGAGCGCAGCCCGTTGTCCGGCCGCGGGGTGAGCGAGATGAACCCGACCATCTCGACCGGCGCGTGCACCTCCTCGAGCAGCGCGTGCGCGACGTCCTCGATGTGCCGGCCGGAGCCGACGAGCACGGCCCGGCGGCGGTAGCCGGCGGCGCGCAGCAGGAAGCCGGTGAGCGCCTCGTAGGCCCAGCGAGCGGACCCGACGAAGCAGATCGCGAAGGCCAGGGTGCCGTAGAAGATGTAGTAGCTGGAGTACTCCTCGCCGTTGACGAGCGCGAACACGAGCGCCACGACCGTCACCTGGAAGAGCGACGAGACGATGCGGGAGAGCCCGGGGCGCTCGGCGCGCGAGGCGTACAGGCCCGAGCGCGCGAACAGCAGCACCGTGACCAGAGAGGCGAACGCCACGTTGTCGCGCGCCTCGCCGAACGACGCTCCCCACGCCCACGTGTCCTCGCGCAGCACCGCCTTGACCATCAGGGCGACGTAGAGCGCGCCGAAGAGCGCCGCGAAGTCGAGCGCGAGCAGCGTCACGACGCGCACGGCGCGCCGCAGCGTCTCGATCCGCAGGAAGAACGCGAGCACCGGCGGCCGCTTGCGCCGCACGTCGACGGGCGGCAGCACGACAGGCGGCGCCTGGCTGGTGCGCGGCGGGCGGGGCGGGGTCTGAGCGGGGGCGTCGGGCAAGTCGGAGTCCCGGTTGTCTAACGCGGCCGGGCGGCTCAGGTAGCGGAGTTGGGTGACGCCCGAGCCGACGCGACGCGCGCAGGATACCGGGCTATCGAGCCCGGGCGGCCTTCAGCGTCTTCTTGCCGATGTTGAGCTCAACGACATACGCGCCGTCCGGGCGCCTCGTCGCCAGGCCCTGCTTCGCCAGCCGCTTGCAAACCACGGGACACTTCTTGCACCGCGGGCGCGACTTGCAGCAGCGCTTCTTCGGCTTGATCCGCTTCAACGCGTTGCAGGGTAGCAACGGCATTAGGCCGCCCTAAGTCTCTAAGGCGCTCGCGCGAGCTTGCGAGTGCGAGTAAGCCGCACTCGATTACTCTGCGAGCCATGCCCGCCGACACATTTGTGACACGGCTCAACGAGCAGATCGGGAACGAGTTCGCCGCCCACCAGCAGTACCTGGCCATCGCCGTGCACTACGACGCCGAGACGCTGCCACAGCTCGCGCGCTTCTTCTACCGGCAGGCGCTCGAGGAGCGCGAGCACGCGATGATGATGGTCCAGTACCTGATCGACGCCGACGCCGACGTGGTGATCCCCGGCGTGGCCGCCCCGCAGCCGACGTTCGGCGACATCGTGGCGCCCGTCGCGCTGGCGCTCGAGCAGGAGCGGCGCGTCACCGAGCAGATCAACGGGCTGGCCGCGGTCGCGCGCGAGGCCGGCGACTATACGAGCGAGCAGTTCATGCAGTGGTTCATCAAGGAGCAGGTCGAGGAGGTGGCCACGATGTCCGACCTCCTGCGCGTGGTCGAGCGCTCCAAGGACGACCCCATGGAGATCGAGAACTTCATGGCTCGGGAGTTCAGCGGCGAGGACGGCGACGACCCGACGGCTCCGCACGCGGCGGGCGCCGAGTGAGCTTCTCGGCCGAGCTGCGGGAGGCGTCCGCCCCCGCCTGGGAGGCGATGCTCCGCCACCCGTTCGTGCGTGGGATCGGCGACGGCTCGCTGCCCGAGGAGCGCTTCCGCTTCTACATCCGCCAGGACTTCCTCTTCCTCACCGACTACGGCCGCCTGCTGGCGCTCGCGGCTGCTCGTGCGCCGCGCCTCGCGTGGATGCGCCGCTTCGCCGCCCTCGCCGAGTCGGTGCTCGAGACCGAGATGGACCTGCACCGGCAGTTCGCCGCCAGTTGGGGGATCACGGCCGAGCAGCTCGAGGCCGAGCGCACCGCCCCCGCCACCGACGCATACACCAACTTCCTGCTCCGCACGGCGAGCCTCGGCGACTTCCCGGAGCTCGTCGGCGCGCTCCTGCCCTGCATGTGGAGCTACGCCGAGATCGGGTCCCGCCTGGCGGCCGACGGCCTGCCGGACCACGAGGGCTACGCCGAGTGGATCACGATGTACGCCTCCGACGAGTTCGGTCAGCTCGCGACCTGGTGCCGGGAGCTGGCCGACGCCGCCGCCGACGGGGTCGCTGGACCCGGCCGCCGGCGCATGCACGCGGCCTTCCGCTCGTCCACCGAGCACGAGATCGCGTTCTGGGACAGCGCCTGGCGCGCCGAGGCTCGCTGACGTCCGATCGCCGCCTCCCAGGGAGCGACCTCCGGGCGCTGCTGCGCCCCGCGATCCCGGTCGGCAGCTCGCCGCAGGTGCTGGCGGACGACCTCATCCCCGCTCTGCTCGCGAGCCTCCCGCCGGGCGCGCGGGTGGTCGACCTGGGGTGCGGGCGCGGTGACTCGGTGGACCTCTTCCGCGCGGCCGATCCGCAGGTGCGCTGGGTCGGGGTCGACCTCGAGCACTCGGCCGAAGTCGCCCAGCGCACGCGCGAGGACGCGGAGTTCCGCAGCTTCGACGGCCGCCACCTGCCGTTCGACGACGGCGAGGTCGACCTCGTGTTCTGCAAGCAGGTGCTCGAGCACGTGGAGCGTCCGCACGAGCTGGTCGCCGACGTGGCCCGCGCTCTTCGTCCCGGCGGTCGCTTCGCCGGCTCCACCTCGCACCTCGAGCCGTACCACTCGCGCTCCGTCGGCAGCTGGACGCCCTACGGGCTCCAGCGCCTGTTCCTGCACGCCGGGCTGGAGCCGGAGCAGTTCGTCCCCGGCATCGACGCGCTTACCCTGCTGGCGTGGATCGCCGTGCGTGGACGCCGTCTGAACCGCTTCTGGTCCCGGCGCTCGCCGCTCAACACGCTGGTCGACGGCGCCGGCCGCCTCCTGGGCTGGGATGTCGAGGACCGCAACACCGTGAAGCTCCAGTTCTGCGGGCAATTCGCGTTCGTAGCGCGGCGACCGGGGTAGCAAGAGCCGAAGTCGGGCGCCTCGGGAGGGCGCCCCTCGCAGGGGGAGAAGGTCATATGGGTTCGAGAAGGATCCGCAACGCGTGCGCCGGCGCGATCGCCATCGCGGCGGTGATGCCGCTCAGCTCAGCAGCGGCGCATCCTGTCGACTGCAACACGGGGGTGACGGCGGCGCCGGCCGCTGTGACGTTCGCCGACTGGACTGACGGCTGCCGGTACGACAGCGCCCCGGTCGCCGGCGACTCAACGCAGACGGCGATGGCCCAGACGGCCGCGGACCCCGGCAACCGGCCTCGCGGTCGCCTCAAGCAGGTGGGGCACGAGCCGCTCATGAACCGCGGAATGAACGCCGCGATCGCGATCCACGGGGATTACGCGTACATCGGCAGCCGCACCGACGGCGGTCATGTGGGCCAGCCGCAGGGCGGCATCATGGTGGTCGACATCTCCGACCCGTCCGCTCCGACGCTCCAGGGGCCGCCGTTCGACGCGAAGCCGGGCGAGTCCTCGCGCGAGCTGCGCGTCTGGCGGTCGCAGGACGTCCTCATCGTTCTCAACACGAACTGCGGCGTCGGACCCACGCTGCACCACTGCACCCGGCCGTCGATCAGCAACATGCGCTTCTACGACATCGCGGGGGCGAACGCGAGCGCGCCGAAGCTGCTCAACCAGTTCGACGTCGACACCCACGAGTTCTTCCTGTGGGAGGACCCGAAGAATCCCGAGCGCGCGCTCATCTTCGCCGGGAACGCGAGCTCGACCTGCGGCACCCGCGGTGGCTCGCCCAGCTGCCCGTTCTCGGTCTGGGACATCTCGAAGGTGCGGGACGGCGAGAACCCGGCGACGCTGTTCACCGGCCCGCACGGCTACGGGTCGGGCGGCCTGCACTCGCTCACGGTGAGCAACGACGGCCGCCGGACCCACTTCGCGCTGCTCGCGGGCGGCTACGCGACCATCGACACCTCGGACTTCGCGCGCGGGGCGGCGGTGCCGCTGCCGCGCCCGATCACCAGCGATGCGGGCCGGCCGACGTGGCCCGGGCCAGGAGCGCACAGTGCGGCCAAGCTCTGGGGCCGCAGCTGGGCGTGGGTGTCCGACGAGGTCTATGGCTCCGCCACCGGCACCGGCCACGGCTGCCCGTGGGGCTGGGCACGCATGGTCGACATCTCCGACCCGAAGGCGCCGACGGTCGAGGCGGAGTACCGGCTGCCGGAGAACGACCCCGACAGCTGCGCCGACTGGAACCCGGCGCGGACGTCGTACTCCGCGCACAACCCGACGCTCACGCCGCGCATCGCGTTCAGCACCTGGCACTCGGGCGGGATGCAGGCCGTCGGCATCGAGGACCCGCGCCGGCCGTACCAGCTCGCGGAGTTCATCCCGAAGCCGCTCGACGGGGTGATGCTCGAGGATCCGCGGCTCTCCTCCGACGTTGACACCGGCCGCAACGAGAAGGTCGTGATGTGGAGCTACCCGGTCATCCAGGACGGGCTGATCTACGTCGTCGACCTGCGCAACGGGCTGTACGTGCTCGACTACCGTGGCGCGCTGGAGGAGGAGGTGCGGGGCATCGAGTTCCTGGACGGCAACTCGAACCAGGGCGACGCGCTCTGCTACGACCCGGTCGGGCGCAGGCCGCCCTCCTGCGGCTGAGCCTCCATGAAGAGCGAGCCCGGGCGCGAGTCGATCCGCTCGACGTCCGGGCAGCGCCCCTCCCGGTAGGCGGTCCGGCGGACGTCGGTGAAGCCCGTGCGCTCGAGCAGCGCGCGGAGCGACTGCTCGTTGTAGAGCCACCAGTGACGATGGCGGCTGGTCGAGCGCTCGCGCCCCTGGAGCAGGCCCTCGACGAACTCGTCCGGGTGCGCGGGGTCATAGCGCCCGACCTCGTGGTCGAGGTCGGGCACCGCGATGCGGAGGATCCCGCCGGGCCGCAGCACGCGGCCGAGCTCCCGCAGCGCAGCCTCGGCCTCGCCGGGCGTGAGGTGCTCGAGGACGTGGGAGCCGAACACCGCGTCGAATGCATCGTCGGGATACGGCAGCGGTCCAGTGAGGTCGAGGTAGTGCATGCGCCGGAAGACGCCGGCCTGGTAGGCGGACCACCGCTCGTCGGAGAGCCGTCCGGCACGGCGCAGGAGCCGGGGCAGCCCGGGCACGCGGGCGATCGCCATGTGGGGCGTGACGTCCGTGTTCAGCCAGCCGTCGTGGGCGACGTCGAACGCGCCGACGTGGAGCTTGGTCGAGGGCGGCTCGCGGCGCCGGCGGGGGAAGCGCATCGACGGCGCAGCGTACCCTCGTGCCGTGCGCGCCCACTACGAGGACTTGTAGGCCGCCCCTGCTCTAGCGCACGGTTTGCGGCCTGTTCGCTAGCGCACTCGTCTGCGTTGGTCTGGCCTGCGCTCCAGGGTTCCCGTCGATGTCATGGTCGGCGATATGAACGATGGGTGCACGCTCACGAAGCCGTACTCGTGGCCGACGCTGGACCAGGGGATGCAGTTGGTTGCGGCCTCCGCAGCGTGCCCGGACCCGTCGGCCTTTCTTGCTTCCGACTGTCACAGCACATTGAATGGCGGCGAGGGCCGCGACACATTGCTGGGCGGCAGCGGCACAGACGCGATCGTCGACGGCGACACAACCGGGGCCGCCGACGCGGGCGTCATCGATGGCGGAGGTGGTGCACGCGACTCGGTGACCTACGCAACCCGGAGTGCGCCGGTGCGGGTAGACCTGGGAGTCGAAGGCCGCGGCGGCGAGCTCGGCGAGGGCGACATCCTACGCAGGGTGGAAATCGTGCACGGCGGCTTAGCGTCAGACGATCTGCGCGCCGGGCGGGTAGGTGTCGGGCTCGGTGGGGGCACCGGGGCCGATCGTCTCATTGGCGGGCCGGAACTTCGTGAGTCATCGCTCCGGTCACTTGTGCTTACGGGCCTGCAAGGGGCACACCGCGTCGCCGTCCGCAGCGACACGCGTCGATCTGATCGCCGTCACCGACCGAGTCGGACGACTTCGAGCAGGGTGTCGGCCACGTCGGGGCTGCGGAGCAGGACCGTGTCGTTCCACAGCACCGCGACGGTGGCGCGCGTCGCAGGATCGTGCCACAGCTCGCTGCTGAAGCCCCAGAAGCGCCCGCTGGCCCCGACAACGTCGCGCTCGACGATGTGGCGCTGCGCGACGCCGAGCCCGTACGTCGCGTAGAAGCTGTCGTCGCCGGTAGGGACGAAGCGCAGGATCTCGCGCAGGCCCCGCCGGTCGACGACGCGCCCCGCGAACAGCGCGCGCCCCCACGTTGCGACGGCCGGCGCGGTCGCCACCACGCCGGCGGCGGTCCACTCAGACGACGCGGCCGAGCGGAACGGAACGTAGCGCCCCGGCGGCGGAGGCTGCGGCCCGACCGCGTCGTAGCCGCGCGCGGTGGCGGGCGGTGCCGGCTCCTCCGGCTGAAGCGCCGCGTCGCGCATGCCGTGCTGATCGAGCACGAGGCGGTGCAGCGATTCCGCGACGCTCGTCCCGCTCGCGCGCTGCAGCACGAGGCCCATCAACGTGTAGTTCGTGTCGGAGTAGTGCCACACGCTGCCCGGTGGCCCGTAGGGCTTGCGCACGTACCGGAGAACCATCGCCGGCGTCCAGGCCCGCGAGGGGTGGCCCGTCACCGCCTCGGCATAGGCGTCGTCCTCGTCGACGTTGAAAAGCCCGCTGGTGTGGTTCAGCAGCTGCCGGAGCGTGATGTTTCGCGCGTTCGGGAAGCGCGGGACCCAGCGGCTGAGCCGGTCGTCGAGCGAGAGCCGGCCCTCCCGGGCGAGCGCGACGGCAAGCGCGGCGGTGAGCGGCTTCGTGACGCTGGCGATGGGCATCGGTGTGTCCGGCCGCATCGGCCGGCGGGGGTCGGTGTCGGCGAGCCCGCTCGCGCCGCTCCAGCGGCTGCCGTCGGGGAACACCACAGACGCGGTGATCCCGCGGACGTCGTACTCCTCGCGCTTGGTGTCGAGCTTGGCCTGCAGGGCACGAGCGAGCCGCTTCGCCGCCGGCTCCGCCCGCCGGTCGCGCACGTCGTCTCCGCCACAGCCGGCGAGCACGACGAGCACTACGAGGACGAGCACTCCGACGCGCGACATCGCTCCCGTGAGGGGTCGGGCCGCCGACGCTAGCGCACCCCCTCCAGGCACGCAACACGCAGGCCAGCGGGCACACGAACCTCAGACGACCGCGCGCACACGTAGAGGGCTAGCGAAAACGCCCGCCGAATGCATTAGGGGAGCGGAGTAGCATCGTTCGCACGGATCAACCGTCCCAGGAGGTTCGTGATGAGGGCGCTCAAGTCGAGTGCCTGGCCGTGGTTCGTCCTCGGCGTGGTGCTCGTGGTCATCGGCTTGGTGGTGCTCGACGGGGCAGGCGGCGCGATCGTGCTCGCCGTAGGGCTGCTGGCGATCTTTGGTGCTGGTGTGCGCGTCATCAGCAGGAACGATTCCACGCCACCGGACGACCGTCGCGTTCCGGCTGGTCGCTCCGGGGTCTGAGTGCCGCGAGCGGCTAAGCCGCGAGACGAGCGTCGGGCGAAACGGCCCGTGAAGGTCACGCGGCGAGGTGGGTTTCTGCCCACCTGTGGCCTGCGCGAGAGAGTCGAGCAGCAGCGGCCGATAACAGCCCCTGCACCCCGCATAGACCCTTTCTTGCCGGATCTGGAAATCAGACCCAACCGGAGTGGGCGACGATGCCGGCCGGGCGGGGAGGCGGCGCGCGCTGGGTCCGCCTCGAGAGTCCTTTCCGCCACGGCGCGCGCCGTCTCTCTCGTCGTACATAACGCCACACCGGTCAAGAGGTCAACATCAATGGAGCTGCCGTGTCAGTTTTGGGGCCGCGTCTCGCGCGGTTGACGCTCGCTGGCGTTGATTCTGACCGAGACTGCCGTCCGCCAACGCGAAGAGGCGTCTACGTGGTTAGGTGGTATTGAGCAGCCTCGTGAACGGTGTCCAGCTGAGCAGCGGGCATCCGCCGCTAACGAACCATGCCGGACACCTCGGCACCAGGCGTCACCGCTACGGTGCCCGACATGGCCGTTCCCCCTGCAAACCCGGCACTTCCCGGCACGGGCTAGCACGCGGTGACACAAGCGCGCTACTACGAGGACTTCTGGGCCGACGCACCCCAGGACCCCGAGCCGTGGGCGTGGGAGCGGCGGCGGGCGATGCTGCTCGGGGCGGTGCGGCCGGGTGAGCGCGTGCTCGACCTCGGCTGCGGCGCCGGGCGGTTCGTCGCCGCGCTGCGCGACGCCGGGGCCGAGCCCGTCGGCGTCGAGATCGCGCAGGCGGCGCTCGACCGGGCCGCCCGCAATGTCCCCGGCGCCGACCTGCGACTGCTCGAGCCCGACGGCTCGCTCCCGCTCGAGCACGGGGGCGTCGACCTGGTGTGGTGCTCGGAGGTGCTCGAGCACGTCGGCGACACCGCGGGCCTGCTGCTGGAGACCCGCCGCGTGCTCCGGCCCGGCGGCCGCCTGCTCGTGACCGTGCCGTTCCACGGCCGCGTGAAGGGCGCGCTGATCGCGCTCGCCCGCTTCGACGCGCACTTCGACCCGCTCGGCCAGCACCTGCGCTTCTACACCCGCAGCTCGCTCGCCGCGACGCTCGACCACGCCGGGTTCGAGGCGGTCGACGTGCAGCCGTGGGGCGGTCCGCCTCTGCTGCGGACCGGCCTTACGGCGTCGGCGCGGCGGGCGTAGGCGACTGCGTGGCGCGGGTGGCCTCGAGCACGTCGGAGACCGACGTGGGCGAGGCGGGATCGAGGCTGTAGGCGGCGCGCAGGGCGGTGAGCGCGCCGGGGGCGTCGTTGAGCACGTCGAGCCGGAAGCGCCCGAGGCGCCGCCAGGGCTCGGCAGCGCCCGGCTGGAGCCGGACCGCGCGCTCCAGCGCGGCCTCGGCCGCGGCGGTGTCCCCGCGGGCCTGCTCCATGGCCGAGAGCTCGAACAGCGGGTCGACGGACAGCGGGTTCCGCTCGACGGCGATCCGGGCGATGGCGGCCGCGAGCTCCGGGTTGCTCTGGTCGAGCGCGGCGAACGCCTCGTTGCCCGCGTGCAGGGAGCGGACCGGCTGGAAGGCGGTCCAGGCGGCGGCTAGGGCGATCACGAGGACGAGCGCGGCGCCGACCGCGCGCAGCGGCGGGACACGCCGGCGCAGCCGGGCCAGGCGGCTCGCGTGCGGCCACGGCGCGGCGACGGCGGCGACCGGGGAGTCCTCCTCCAGCCGCGCCCGGAGCGGCCCGCGGCCGACCACCCAGCCGGCGCACAGCAGCGCGACGCCGGCGTTGGCGGGCACGAACCACGTCCAGTCGACGATCGAGTGGACGGTGAACACGGCGACCACCGCGATCAGCGTGAGCAGGCCGATGCGCTCGGCGTCGAACGGCAGCCCGCGGTCGCGCCGCCTGAGCCCGACGGCGCGTGCGGCGGCGAGCAGCCAGGCGAGGGCGGCGAGCAGCGACAGCGCGAGGCCCGCCCAGCCAAGGTCCGCCAGCGTCTGCACCACGTAGCCATGGGCGTGGCGGACCGCGAGGGTGTCGTCGCGGAACCGCGTGCGCACCGTCGCGTACGCCCCGGCGCCCGTCCCGATGAGCGGCTCCAGCGCGTGGATGTCGAACGCCTCGGCCCAGTAGCGCGCTCGCACCGACGACGTCGCGGTGAGGCGGTCCGGCGTGTTGGCCGGCGTCTCCGCCTTCGGGTCGGTGAGCTGGTTCCACGCCTTCGAGACCTGGCCGTCGACGCCGCCGGGCGCGGCGGCGAGGGCGATCAGCCCCAGGAGCGGCACGAGCGCGAGGACGGCCAGCGCGCCGCGGCCCGCCAGCCGTCGCTGGCGGGGGGTGGGCGGGCGCTGGGCGGTCGAGAAGTTCACGACCAGGCCGGCGACGAGCAGCACGGCCGCCATGAGCAGGAGCAGAGCGCCGAACTCGTGGCCGGCGTCCACGCGCGCGGCCATCGGCGCCTTGTCCGTCGTGAGCCCGTCCTGCGCGAACGCCCACGCCACGACGGGCGCGGCGCCGAGCAGGGCGGCGGCGAGTGCGACGGCTGCCCGCAACCGCAGCGGCACGAGCACGAACCAGAGCGCGAGGCCGGCGGCCAGTGCGACGAGCGCTCCCCGCGAGTAGGCAAGCATCAGGCACACCAGCAGCAGCCCCATCGCGGGCCAGGCGAGCGCGTTGGCCGCCGCGTGCCCCGCGCGGCGGGCCGCCAGCCACAGCATCGGCAGCATCCCGATGGCCGCCATCAGGCCGACCGAGTTCCAGTACGCGAACGGCTCCCGCAGCCGCGCGTAGGTCTCGTCACCCGCCAGCGAGGACGGGAACACCTTCGTCGTCAGCGCCCACGCGCTGACAATCAGGCAGCCGGCGCCGACGCCGACCAGCACCGCGCTCCAGCGCTCCGGCGCCAGCCGGGCGAGCGCGATGCCGCCGGCCAGCACGGCCAGGTACGCGAACGTGCGGTTGGCCTCGATCCAGGAGTCGGCGGGCGCCAGCGACCACATGATCGACAAGGCGGTGAACGCGGCGAGCAGGCCGAAGGCGAGCAGCGGGGCGCCGCCGTGGAGCGGCCGGGCCTGCGTGCGGGGGCGGAAGACGAGCGCGGACGCGACGAGCGCGGCGCCGCCGAGCATCATCGCGATCAGGACGTCGGTCGTGCGCTCGAGGCGGAGGCCGCCGGCCGCCACGAACGACGCGGCGGCGACGCCGAGCGCGACGAGGCTCCCCACGGCCGCGCTCCCCGCGAGGTGCGGGAGCGGGATCGTGACGGTCCGCCGCGGCTGCGGGCGGCTAAGCGGTCCGGCCAGGGAGGACACGTCGGATCGCGGGCCCGAGGGCTCGGAGTGGCGTGGCCGCGTGCCGGCGCGCGTACGGCGCCGTGGCGGCCAGCGCCGCCGCCCCGAGCAGGGCGAGCAGGACGATCAGGGTGGTCGGAAGGTCGTTGCGGAGCTCGCCCGCGGAGCCCGGCGTCACCCGCGCGCCGGAGACCTCGACGGGCGTCTGGGTCGCCTTGCCGGCGGTGTCGAGCGCCTCGCGGTCGGCGTCGGTGGACGGCGTGAGCATCTCGCCGCCGCTCCCGCCGCCGCCGGTCCCGGTGCCGCCGCCGGTCCCGCCTCCGGCCGTGCCGCCGCCGGCGCCACCGGAGCCCCCATCGCCCCCGGCGCGGCTGAGCAGCGCGCGCGTGAGCACGTCACGACAGTCGGTGTACTCGTCGATGTCGTCCGGGATGTTGCTGCGGGCGTCGCGGATCTGCTGCGCCGTGTAGTCACCGGTCAGGCGCCCTTCCTGCGCGCACTCGCGCAGGATCTTGATCCGGGTGCTCTGCGCCGCCGCCGGTGGAGCGAGGAGCGCGAGCGCCAAGCCGCAGACGAGAAGGATCCTCCACGCCATGGCCGAGCCACGCTAGCAGGGGGAGTTCTGCGGGCAGGGCCGCGCCGGTGGCGATGGTCCGGGCTCGGATCG
>DASTIC010000354.1:0-11735 GCA_035717845.1 Solirubrobacteraceae bacterium | reverse complement strand
CAGCCGTCGAAGTACACCGGTCGCGTCCCGAGCCGCGCGTCGCCCTCCACCCGCACCCGCCGCAGCGGCGGGCGTGGCATGGCGCCGACCACGGTTGACCGCAGGTTCACCCATTCGACCTCGTGTCCCGGGTCGTCGCGGTAGCAGTAGCCGTAGGAGCGCTCGTGGGCATCGTGGAAGGCGGCCTCGACGGCCTCGACGAAGCCGTCGCCGCCCGGCGGCGCCGCGACGCGGATCTCGAACGCCTGCCCGAAGTACCGGAGGTCGGCCGTGCGGGCCAGCGCGTCGACATCGTGCTCCTGCCGCGCGAGCGCCTCGCGGGCCTCCGCCTCGAGCCGGCCGTACGCGCCCTCGAGCTCGTCGCGGTCGAGCTGGTCGTGGCGGCGGACGAGCGTCTGGACGTGGTCGGTCCGCAGGTCGGTGGCCAGCAGCCCGAACGCGCTCAGGTTCCCGGGGTCGCGCGGGACGAACACCGCGCGCAGCGACAGGATGTCGATCAGGCGGCAGGCGCCGAGCGGCCCGGACCCGCCGAACGCGCAGAGGTCGAAGTCGCGCACGTCGAGCCCGCGCTTGACGGTGACCTGGCGGATCGCGTTCGCCTGGTTCCAGGCCGAGATCTCGAGCACCCCGGCGGCGCACGCCTCGACATCGAGGCCGACGGCCTGCGCGAGCGGCTCGTAGGCCGCGCGCGCCGCCTCCCGGTCGAGCGGGATCTCGCCGCCGAGCAGGTGCTCCGGGATGTGGCCGAGGAGCAGGAAGGCGTCGGTCGCCGTCGGCTCCGTGCCGCCCTGCGCGTAGCAGGCGGGCCCCGGGCTGGCGCCCGCCGAGCGCGGCCCGACCTTCAGCGTCCCCTCCGGCGACGCCCAGGCGATCGAGCCGCCGCCGGTGCCGACCGTGACGACGTCGACCATCGGCACCTTGACCGCGAAGCGGCCGACCGCGCCCTCGGTGGTGAGGCTCGGCTCGCCGCCCGCGATCACCGCCACGTCGGTCGAGGTGCCGCCGCCGTCGAGCGTGATCACGTGCTCGAACCCGGCCTCGCGCGCCACGAGCGCCGCGCCGAGCGTGCCGGCCGCCGGGCCGGAGAGGATCGTCGTGATCGGCTGGCGGTGCACCTCGCGGCCCGCGATCACGCCCCCGTTGCTCTTCATGATGTAGAACGGCACGCGGCCGAGGCGGTCGTGGATCGAGCGCGCGTAGGCGGCCACGCGCGGCTTGACGAACGCATCGACGAGCGTGGTCACCGCGCGCTCGTACTCGCGGTACTCGTTCAGCACCTCGGAGCTGAGCGAGACCGCGCAGCCGGGGTGCTCCTCGGCCAGCACGTCGCGCATCCGCCGCTCGTGGACCGGGTTCATGTACGCGTGCAGGAAGCACACGCCGACCGAGGTCACGCCCAGCTCGCGGAACCAGCGCGCGACCTCGCGGGCGCCGCCCTCGTCGAACTCGGTGATCGCCGTGCCGGCCTGGTCGACGCGCTCGCGCACCTCCCGCACGAGGTGGAGCGGGACGATGCGGTCGGGCTTGACCCAGAAGTACGAGTTGCCGTAGCTGTCGGGGACGCTCTGGCGGCCGATCTCCAGCAGCGCCCGGAAGCCCTCGGTGGTGATCAGGCCGAGGCCGCCGAAGTCGTCCTCCAGCAGCGCGTTGGTGGCCACCGTCGTGCCGTGCGCGACGTCGCCGATCTCCTCCGCCCCCACCTTCTCGATCGCGCGCATGAACGCGGCCGCGGGGTCGCTCGGCGACGACGGCACCTTGGTGGTGAAGACGTGGCCGGCCGGGTCGACGGCCACCACGTCGGTGAACGTCCCGCCGGTGTCGATGCCGATGCGGACGCCCGTCACGAGTGCATGAGCTCGTGGAGCTGCGAGGGCGAGATCGGCATGCGGTCGATCGGCGTGCCGAGCGCGTCCGAGATCGCGTTGGCGATCGCTGCGGCGACGGGGATCGTCCCCGCCTCGCCGACGCCCTTGACGCCGAGCTCGTTGTTGGGCGACGGCGTCTCGGTGTGGTGCAGCTCGGGCTCGGGCACCTCGGTCGCGTACGGCATCAGGAAGTCCATGAAGCTCGCGTTCAGCAGCTGGCCGTCCTCGTCGTAGGCGATCCGCTCGTACAGCGCGCCGCCGATGCCCTGGGCGACGCCGCCGTAGACCTGGCCGTCGACGATCGTCGGGTTGATGATCGTCCCGCAGTCGTGCACCACCACGTAGCGCAGGATGCGCACGTCGCAGCGGTCGCGGTCGACCTCGACGACCGCGGCGTGCATCCCGTAGCCGAAGACGCCGGACTTGGGGCTGTAGTACTCGACCGCGTTGAGCCCGGGCGTGGTCCCGTCCGGGAGCGGGACGTCCTGCGACGCGTAGGCCTTGCGGGTGAGCAGCGCCGCGACCGCCGACTCCTCGCCGAACGCGTACCGGAGCGGGTTGGCCATCGCGGCGAGCTGGCCGAGCGGGATGCCGCTGGCCGGCGAGCCCTTGACGCGCACCGTCCCCTCGGCGAACTCGAGGTCCTCCGGGTCGGCCTCGAGCATGCGGGCGGCCAGCTCCGCCGCCTGCCGGCGGACTTCGCGCGTCGCCTTCTTGACGGCGTTGCCGGCCACGACCGCGGTGCGGCTGGCGAACGTGCCGACGCCCCACCCGAGCCGCCGGGTGTCCCCCGTGGTGACGCGGATGCGCTCGAGCGGCACCCCGAGGTCGTCGGCGGCGATCTGGGCGAAGATCGTCTCGTGGCCCTGGCCCTGGCTCGACATGCCGCTCGCCACCGTCACCGACCCGTCGACCAGCACGTCGACCGCCGCTCCCTCGTACGGCCCGATCCCCGTCCCCTCGACGTAGCAGGCGATCCCGAGCCCGAGCGTCCTCCCCTCCGCGCGGGCCGCCTCCTTCTGCGCCGCGAAGCCGTCGTAGCCGACCT
This sequence comes from Solirubrobacteraceae bacterium, assembly GCA_035717845.1. GTDB lineage: Bacteria > Actinomycetota > Thermoleophilia > Solirubrobacterales > Solirubrobacteraceae > DASSUW01. Next base: position 8,822 of record DASTIC010000354.1, on the reverse strand, counting down.
CGCGCATGAGCAGCTCGAGGCCGCCCGGGTAGTCGCCGGAGTCGTACACCGTCGGGCCGCCGTCCTGGAACGAGACGCCGACGTCGTACGGGAACTCGTCCGGCTGGATGAGGTTGCGGCGCCGGATCTCGGCCCGGTCGAGGCCGAGCTCGGCGGCGGCGCGATCCATCACCCGCTCCATGACGAAGGCGGCGTGCGGGCGCCCGGCGCCGCGGTACGGCGACGTCGGCACCGTGTTGGTGAAGATCGCCCTGAAGTCAAAGCGGTAGTTCTCGAGCTTGTACGGGCCGGGGAGCTGGGCGGCCGTGATGACCGGGATGATCAGCCCGTACGGGCAGTAGGCGCCGCCGTCGTGCAGGAAGCTCGTCTCGAGCGCGACGATGCGGCCGTCCTCGTCCAGGCCGACCGTGACGTCGTGGATCTGCCGGCGCTCGTGGGTCGAGCCGATGAAGTGCTCCCGCCGGTCCTCCGTCCACTTGACGGGCATCGCGAGCCGGTGGGCGGCGAGCGGGACGAGGACCTCCTCGGGATAGAACTGGATGACCTTGACCCCGAAGCCGCCGCCGACGTCGGGCGCGACGACCTGCACCTGCTCGAGGCTGAGGCCGAACAGCAGGCTGAGGCCGGCGCGGACACCGGTGGGGGCCTGCGTCGAGTCGTACACGAGCAGGCCGCCCTCCTCGTCGAAGCGGGCGACGATCGCGCGGCCCTCGAGCGGCATCGACGCGCTGCGCTCGATCACGAAGCGCCAGTCGAAGACGTGGTCGGCGCCGGCGAGCGCGGCGTCGACGTCGCCGTGCTCCTGCGAGACCGCGCCGATCACGTTGTCGGGGCGGTCCCCGTGCACACGCGGCGCGTCCGGCTCGGCGGCGCCCTCCAGGTCGGCGGCCACGGGGAGCGGCTCGTACTCGACGCGGATGGCCTCCGCCGCGTCCTCGGCGACGTAGCGGTCGCGGGCGACCACCATCGCGATCGTCTCGCCCACGTAGCGGACCTCCTCGCGCGCGAGCGCGTACTGAGTGCGGGGGGCGACGATCGCCTCGTGCGGGATGATCAGCGGCAGCGGGTCCGCGAAGCGGCCCTCGAGGTCCTCGTACGTGTAGACGGCGTGCACGCCGTCGATGTCGAGGGCGCCGGACACGTCGACGTCGACGATCCGCGCGTGGGCGTACTCGGAGCGCAGGAACGCCGCGTGGGCGGAGTGGGGAGCGAAGTCGTCGGTGTAGCGGCCGTCGCCGGTCAGCAGCCGCCGGTCCTCCCGGCGCTCCACGCGCTCGCCGAACGTCATGCCTCCTCCGCCGCCGCTCGTACTGCCCTGACGATTCCGACGTAGCCCGTGCAGCGACAGAGCTGCCCGCCGAGCGCGACGCGGATCTCCTCGTCGCTCATACTCGCCGCTTGCTTGTAGACCGTCGACGCGAGCATCAGGAACCCGGGCGTGCAGAACCCGCACTGGAGGCCGTGGTGGCGGTGGAAGGCCTCTTGCAGCGGGTGCAGCGTGCCGTCCGCGTTCGCGAGGCCTTCGATGGTCTTGACCGCGCGGCCGTCTGCCTGGACGGCGAACACGAGGCACGCCCGCACCGGCTCGTCGTCGAGCAGGACGGTGCAGCAGCCGCACACGCCGTGCTCGCAGCCGACGTGCGTCCCGGTCAGCCCGAGGTCGTGGCGGAGGACGTCGGACAGCAGGCGGCGCGGCTCGACCTCGATGTCGTGCCGGTCGCCGTTGACGGTGAGGGCGATCGCGATCATGCAAGCGCCCTCGAGGCGGCGCGCGCGCCGAGCACGGCCGCCAGGTGCCGGCGGTAGGCGGATGAGGCGTGCAGGTCATCGGTCATGTCGACGTCGGCAAGCGCCTCGCGGACGTCGTCCACCGTGACCGGGGCGGGCAGCGTGGTGCGCACCGCGAGCGGGCCGATCCCGAAGTGCACGAGCGTGACGCGGTCTTCGCGGGCGACCGCGATCACGCCGCAGAGCGCGTAGTCGCCGTGGCGCTGCGCGAACTCCTCGACCGCATAGCCGCTGTCCGGGCGAGCTGCGGGCAGGCTGACCTCCTCGACCCACTCGCCCGGTTTCAGCGCCGTCTCGAGGGCGCCCAGGAAGAAGTCCTCCGCCGCGATCGTGCGGGAGCCGTCGGCGCCGCGCGCCCGGACCTCGCCGCCGAGCGCCAGCAGGAGCGCGGGGAGCTCGGCCGCCGGGTCGGCGTGCGCGATGCTGCCGACCACGGTCCCGCGGCTGCGGATCGCGGGATGCGCCGTGTAGGCGAGCGCCTCCTTCAGCGCGGGCGCGCGGGCGGCCAGCTCCAGCCAGCGCTCGGCGGCCGCCTGCCGGACGAGCGGCCCGAAGCGGATCACGCCGTCCTCGAGCGCGGGCTCGGTCGGCTCGTCCTCCAGCGTGTTGATGTCGATCAGGTGGGCAGGGGCCGCCAGCCGCATGTTCATGATCGGGATCAGGCTCTGGCCGCCGGCGAGCACCTTCGCCTCCTCCCCGAGCTCGGCGAGCAGCTGGTCGACCGCCGCTCTGGTCGAGGGGCGGTGATAGGCGAACGGAGGCGGCTTCATGGCCCGGGCCGGACCATATCCATCGGCGCCCGTGTGACCGGACGCGGGCGGGAGCTCGGCGCCCCCGCCCGCCGTGACGCGTCAGCGCACCCTGAAGGTGCGGGCGGGGCGATCGCCGTGGAAGCGCCCGTCGGGAAGCGCGCGGGGTCCCCGGCCGAGCGCCACGCCGGGGCGAGAGCTCGCCGTGGCGCGCCGGGCGGACGGCTTGCCGGTGAGCGTGATCTTCCGCGAGACGGTGATCCCACGGCGGCCGGCCCGCTTGTAGGTCGCCTTCAGCGTGTAGCGGCCCGCCTTGGTGCCCCTGGGGAGCTTCAGGCGGTAGGCGGCGGTGCCGTCGTCGTCGAGCGTCACGCCGGCGCGGGCGATCACGCGCGCGCCGCGGGCGAGCGAGAGCTGGACCCGGCCCGCGTCGTTCGCCGTGAGCTCCACCCGGATCCGCCTGGCTCGGGCCCGGGCCCTGCGCGGGGCGTCGAGGTCGAGCGACAGGGGCCCGACGTCCGTCGTGCCGCCGTCTCCGGCGGGCGGGGTCGTCGCGGCCGGGTTCACGGTGATCGCCCGCTTCGCGGTCGCGGGGTTGCCCGCCGCGTCGGTGACCGTCACCGCCACCTCGTAGGTCCCGGGCTGCGTGTACGTGTGCGTGACCGCGCTGCCGGTCCCGCCCCCGGTGTTGTCGCCCCATGTCCACTGGGCGGCGCCGGCCAGGCCCGACGTGGCGTCGGAGGCGGCGGCGGTCAGTGACACCAGGTCGCCGACCGTGACCGAGGCCGACGCCACCCCGATCGAGACCGCCGGCGGCGTGCGGTCGAGCACGATGCCGTCGCAGCTCGGATCGGACAGGTTCGCCTTGTCCGCCGTGGAGCTCTGGTTGGAGCTGCTGGGGTTGTCGGGGATCGACGCGTCGGCCGCGATCACGCACGCCCACACGTTCCCGTCCGGGATCGCGCCGTAGTCGGCCGTGCAGGAGAACGTGGTCGACTTGCCGGCCGTCCCGGGGACGGAGCACGCGGAGTTGTGTCCGTAGATGTATCCCGCGTTCCCGTCGCACAGGCCCTGCGGGCCGCCGCCGACCTGGAAGCAAAGGAAGTTGGCGGGGAACGGGCCGGCGACGTCGTCGGAGAAGTCGACCCGTACCGGGATCGCGGCGTCCTTGACGAACGCCGCGCCCGCCGCGAGCTGGAGGGCTGCCGTCGGCTTCGAGCGGTCGATCGTCGTGTACGCGCGCCGCCCGAGCGTCGTGCCCATCGAGCACGAGTTCGGGCCGTCCGGGAAGAACAGCGAGTCGTTCGGCCACGAGTACGAGCCCTGGGCGCAGATGCCGTACTGGCCCCCGTGCTGGAGCGTCGCCACCCCGCTCCAGTTGGCCCAGCTCGAGCCGGCGTTGCCGTTGGCCTGGTTGAGGGTCGCGGAGGTCTTGAGGACGTTGTTCTCGTGGTAGTCGAAGCGGACGTTGTAGGCGTCCGCGCCCGGCGTCGCGGGCCACTCGAACCACTGGGTGTTCTGGGCGGAGTTCGTGTAGGCGGGCTCACCTGTACCGGCCGGCTGGACCTGCGCCGAAGCCGGCGAGGCCACCGCGGCGGCGCAGGCGACCGCGCCGAGACAAAGGATTGTGGTCAGTCGCATGGGCGGCGAAGCCTGCCCGCGGCCCGACCCGACGACATTGGTGCCGCCTCCCCGGAAACTGGCGGGTTATCCGCATCGAGTCCGGGCCGCCGTCAGCTAAGGACGTGCTCACCGGTGCCGCCTCACCGCAGGGTGATGACGACCTTCCCGCGGGCGTGCCCCTGCTCGAGGTACCGGATGGCCTGTGGCGCGTCGGCCAGCGGATACGTCCGGTCGACGACCGGCGCGAGCTTCCCTGCCTCGATGAGCTCCTTGAGCACGATCATGTCCTCGTGGTTCTCCCGCGAGACGAACGTCGCCAGCTTCTGGCCGACGAACGGGGACAGCAGGAGCGCACGGAGCTGGCGATCGACGCCTCCGAGCCACCGCCCGTCGGTCTCGCCCCCGGTGATGACGAGCGTCCCCTTCGAGGCGAGCGCCCGTCGCAGGCGGGTCAGCGACGGGGTCCCGCCGATGTCGACGATCACGTCGTAGCGCTGCCGCCCGTCGGCGAAGTCGTCGAGCATGTAGTCGATGACATGGTCGGCCCCCAGGGAACCCACCATGTCGACCTTCGCCGTGCTGCACACGGCCGTGACCTCCGCCCCGAACCCCTTGGCCAGCTGCACGGCGTAGCTCCCGACGCCGCCCGATGCGCCGGTGATCAGGACCTTCTGTCCGGGCTGGACCTTCGCGTGGTCGCGGAGGGCCTGGAGGGCCGTCAGGCCGGAGATGGGGACCACGGCCGCCTGCTTGAAGGTCAGGTTCGCCGGCCTGGGCGCCAGCTTGTCCTCGGAAGCGCGCGCGTACTCGGCGAAGGTCCCCTTGCCGATGCCGAACACCTTGTCGCCGGGCCGGAACCGCGTGACGTCCTTGCCGACGGCCTCCACCACCCCGGCCACGTCCGACCCTGGAACCGGGGTCTTGGGCGCTCGGAGCCCGTAGCCGGCGAGGCGCAACGGGTACGGCAACCCCGTCATGACGTGCCAGACGCCGCGATCCACGCCGGCCGCGTGAACCTGGACGAGCACCTCGTCGTCTGCGATATCGGGCTCGTCGACGTCCCGGAGCTCCAGGACGTCGGCTGACCCGTACGTGTCTTGGACGATCGCCTTCACGGTCTTGTCGATCCTGTCAACAATCGCAATGCGACGCGCGGCGGGCTCAGCGCCAGCCGTCGCGCAGCACGCGCCGGGCGTTGCCGCCCAGGACCGCCTCCACGTCGGCGGGCGCGAGCCCGTTCTTCTCCAGCAGCGTGCGCACGAGCGGGAGCTCGCTCGCGCCGGCGCAGTCGTCCGGCGGGTCGGTGAAGCCGTCGAAGTCGGTGCCGATCGCGACGTGCCTCCACGAGCCGGTCCAGCCGTGCAGCGTGGACATCGTGCGCCAGATCGCGTCGAGGCCGGGCCCGGGGTGCTCCCGGTCGAGCCAGTACGGCATGAAGATGACGCCGACGACGCCGTCGGAGGCGGCGACCGCCTCCGCGTCGCCCCGGTCGAGGTTGTACTCGACGTCGTGCATCGACCGCACGCCGACGTGCGACGCGACGATCGGGATGCGGTCGTCGACGAGGTCGTAGATCTCCCGCCGGGCGACCGGGGTGCAGTGCGCGACGTCGGGGACGATGCGGCGCTCGACCATGCGCTCGACGACGGCGCGGCCCGCAGCCGTCAGGCCGCGTGAGAGGTCGACGCCGGTGTCGAGCGGGCAGATCGGGAACTTGCGCTGGTCCTCGGGGATGGCCTCCGCGTGACCCGCGAGGTCGTTCGGGAAGAGGTGGGCCAGCGTGATCGATGCCACGCCGCGGTCGGCGAGCTGGTCGACGCGGGCGATCCGGCCCGGCACGTCGTTTGCGGCCAGACCGGCGGAGAGGACGTCACCGCCCTCCACGGTGTGGACGATCGCGGTCTTCCCCGCCGCGAGCACGGCGTCCAGCTCGGCGTTCGAGCGGGCCAGCTCGAACCGCTCGGCCCGCGCCACCTGGCGCTCCATGGCGGCCATCTGCACGAGCAGGTTCTCCCACGGGTTGTCGTTCAGCAGGCGGCGCCCGCCGGCGAAGAAGCGCGCGAAGAACCGGATGACGCCGCACTCGAGGAACTGTCGCTCGGGGATGTGCAACGAGGACCACAGCACGTCGACCCCGCCCTTCTCGAGCATCTTGAAGTCGCTCAGGCTGGCCAGCGGGTTGAACGTGTGCACCGGCCCCGACCAGTAGTGGCGGCGCAGGTCGCGGCCCCACAGGAACGCGTTCATGGCCGGGTGGGCGTGGATGTCGATCAGCACGGCAGACGCTCCTCCAGGTACCGGTTCATGAACATCGGCGAGACCAGCGGCAGGAAGCGATCGACGTCGTGGTTGCGGCGCGCGAACTCGGCGTCGACGAAGTTGATCTTCCCCCAGTGCGCCTTGAACGGGATGCCGACGCGCTGGAGGTGCCGCCAGAGCCCACGCAGGTGAGCGAGGATGGCCGCCTTCTCCCCCGGCTCCTTGCAGACGTCGGTGAGGTACATGAAGTTGACCTTCGCGATGTAGGGCAGTCCGTCCCAGTTCCACGGCGACATGAAGCTGCCGTCCACCCTCGTCAGCTCGATCTCGGTCGGGATGTTCGGCCACCGATGCTCGCCGAAGAACTGCCCGCACTCACCGAGGACGCGCGCCAGGTCCTGCGGGCGGAAGCTCCACTCGGCCATCGCCACGCGCAGCGGGGCGCGGCGATCCACCGGCAGCATGTTGCGCAGCGGGCCGGTGATCGTGCGCTCGTCGTAGGTGCGCGCCATGACGTCGTAGACGAGCTCCAGCGGCCCGCTGAGCAGCGGGCCCTCGCCGCCGAGCTTGTCGAGCACCTTGAAGACGGCGCTGAGGATCTGCTCGGACTGATCCTCGGGGTAGTCGCCGTCCGGCTTCGACTCGTCGCGCGGGATGCGGGTGGCCGCCCACAGCAGCGCCTTGGTGCTGTCGGGCACCAGGTTCACCCGCCAGAAGTCGTACCGGGCCGACGTGGCGTCGAGGTCGGCCAGCACGTCGTCGATGTCGACGACCTTCATCACCACCGCGAAGTGGCGCTCGTCCACGAGCCGGAAGCGGACGCGGGTGAGCACGCCGAGCAGCCCCAGCGAGCAGACGACGGCGGGGAAGTCGTCGTCCCCGCGGGCGATGCGGCGGTCCACCGCGCGGCCCGTGGTCGCGTCGACGGTCACCAGCTCGACCCACTCGAGCAGCTCGTACAGCGCGTGCCGGGAGCTGGCCGGCGCGGTGCCGGTGGAGATCAGGCCGGCCAGCGTCTGGTGGTCGGTCCCGCCGGTCGCGGTCACCGACTTGCCGCGGCGCCCGAGCGCGGCCAGGAAGTCGTGCAGCGTCACGTTGGCGGACGCCTCGACCGCCCCGTCGCCGTCGTCGAACTCGATCGTCTTCGGAAGCCCGGAGGTGTCGAGGATGGCGTCCGCCACCACGATCTCCGAGCACGAGTGCAGGGATCCGGGCACGCGGACGCGGCCCTGGCGGGCGTGGACCTGCTCGAGAGCCGCCTTGAGCTCCTCCAGGCTGCGCGGGCGGACGACCAGGCCGGGGCTGAACGAGATCAGCTCCGACCAGTCGGTCATCACGCGTCGCATACGCCGGTGAAGAGCGGCTCGCGGCGATCTTGATACGTCGACAGGTTCAGTCTGGCCGTTCAGCCCGGCGCGCCGTCGAGCCGCTCGGCGAGTTCATGCCGGAGCCCGGGACGGTTCGCGGCCGGCGCCAACTCTTGAGCGCCGGCGGAAGGCCGTCGTCCGCCGAGAACCTGGGCGAGCTCCGCGCTCGGCGCGCGCTATTGCGGTCTGCTGGGCGAGATGCGGATGCCGTCGAGGAGGGAAAGACTTTCCTGCAGGGAATGAGTGGGATGCTTGGACCCGGCACGCGCGGTGCCGGGCCGGAATCACCTCGTCGAGGAGGCAGTCGTATGGCACGCGGAACAGGCGGCAACACGGGCGGGATTGGTTTAGGTGGCATCCTCGTCATCATCGGCATCGTCTTGATGCTCGTTTGGAGCTTCTGGGTGGGGCTCATCGTCGCGCTGGTGGGCCTGGTCGCATTCGGCGGCTTCGCGAAAGGGAAGTGGTACTGAGCGCCGCACGCGGGCGGCCAATGCGCCGGGGGCTGGCGGCCTCGAAAGACAGGATGAAGTCGACGCATCAGCTCTCGCCCCTTAGGTGGGCGATCATTCGCTCTTGCAATGAGCCAGCGGACGTTCGTCGCCTGCGCGCTCGTAGTGCTCGCCCTTGAGCTCTTGGCGTTGGGCCGGCGTCCCCTGCCCGGTCCGAGTACGGCAGAGGTTGAGCGGATGGTGGCCGAGGAGCTGCAGACGCGGGACGGGCCGGTGAGCGATGTGCGGTGCGTGCGCGGCGCCGACGACGCCGCGACGTGCGTCGCGCTCATGTACGACGGGTCGCGGATCCGCGTGGTGGCCTCCATCGACCGCGAAACCGGCCACGTGGCCTCGAAGGTCGAGCGGTGAATCTCAGCCGGAACCACGGCCGGTGACGGCGCGCACCGGGGCGGCGATGGGCCGCCCAGCGCGGCCCTCCGGCGTTGACGAGCTGGCCTGAGCGCGGGCCCGCCCGGCGGCCGCCGAGGCGGCCGCCGGGCTGCACGCGTCGCGGCTACCGCAGGAGGTAGTTCGCGATCCGG
>DASTIC010000353.1:0-29530 GCA_035717845.1 Solirubrobacteraceae bacterium | reverse complement strand
GTGCGCGACGAGTTCGACCTCGAGAAGGCGCGCTACCACAAGATCATCCTCATGACGGACGCCGACGTGGACGGCGCGCACATCCGCACGCTGATCCTCACGCTGCTCTTCCGCGAGATGCAGGAGCTGATCGAGGCCGGCTACGTCTACATCGCCAAGCCGCCGCTCTACAAGGTCACGCAGGGCAAGCGCGAGCGCTACATCGAGAAGGAGTCCGAGCTCGAGGAGACCCTGCTCGGCGACAAGCTCGAGCGCTTCGAGATCACGGATCACAGCGGGCGGCAGTTCAAGCTCACGGACACGCGCTGGCAGCGCTACTCGCGCCTGCTCAAGCAGTACGAGGGCTGGGCGAGCGCCCTGCGGGCCGACTTCGGGCACGAGGTCGTGGTGTTCCTCGAGGAGTCGCAGATCCTCGACGAGCAGGTCGCCACGCCCGAGGCGCTGCTCGAGCTGCTCGAGCGCGAGGATCCGGAGGGCGAGCCGTACACGACCGAGCTCCTGGCGTCAGACGACGGGATGATTCGCGTGCGCGCGGTCGAGCGGCGCAGCAACCTGGCCCGCACCCACCGCCTCCGCCGCTCGATGTTCGAGGCCAACGAGTACCGCCAGCTCGCGCGCGTGCACGCCGAGCTCGTGGGGATGGCCGGCACGCCGCCGTTCAGCGTGAAGCTCGGCGAGGAGTCCGACGACGCGCTCTCGTTCGAGGGCCTGCGCCGCTCGGTGATGGAGGTCGCGGCCAAGGGCATCAAGCTCCAGCGCTTCAAGGGCCTCGGCGAGATGAACGCCGAGCAGCTGCGCGAGACGACAATGGACCCGACAACCCGCACGCTGATGCAAGTCACGATGGACGACGCTGCGGTGGCCGACCGGCTGTTCACGATGCTGATGGGCGACAAGGTCGAACCGCGGCGTGAGTTCATCGAGGAGAACGCCCGCGTCGCGACGCTGGACGTCTGATGGCCGGCATCGACACCATCTCTGGCGGCAACATCGAGCCCCGCGGGCTCGAGGAGGAGATGCGCTCCTCCTACCTGGACTACGCGATGTCCGTCATCGTCGGGCGCGCGCTGCCCGACGTCCGCGACGGCCTGAAGCCCGTGCACCGCCGCGTGCTGTTCTCGATGAACGAGAACGGCCTCCAGCCGAACCGCGCATACGCGAAGTCCGCCCGCATCGTGGGCGACGTGATGGGCAAGTACCACCCGCACGGCGACGCGTCGATCTACGACACGCTCGTGCGCCTGGCGCAGGATTTCTCGATGCGCAACATGCTCGTCGACGGTCAGGGCAACTTCGGCTCGATCGACGAGGACCCCGCCGCCGCCATGCGGTACACGGAGGCGCGGCTGGCGCCGCTCGCGCGCGAGATGCTGCGCGACCTCGACGCCGACACGGTCGACTTCCAGCCCAACTACGACGGGCAGAACAACGAGCCGGTCGTCCTGCCGGCGCGCTTCCCGAACCTGCTCGTCAACGGCTCGAGCGGCATCGCCGTGGGCATGGCGACGAACATCCCGCCGCACAACCTGCGGGAGACGATCGCGGCCACGATCGCCTACATCGACGACCCGGACATCGACACGCCCGGGCTGATGCAGCACATCAAGGGCCCCGACTTCCCGACCGGCGGCGTGATCCTCGGCCTCAGCGGGATCCGCGATGCCTACGAGACCGGCCGCGGGCGCGTCCGCGTGCGCGCCAAGGCGCACATCGAGGAGGGCAAGCAGGGCAAGGACCACATCGTGGTCACCGAGCTGCCCTTCATGGTCAAGAAGGGCGGCGACGGCGGGCTGATCAAGAAGATCGCCGACCTGCACGCCGAGAAGAAGCTCACCGAGATCACGAACGTCGAGGACCACTCGGACCGCCGCGGTATGCGGATCGTGATCGAGCTCAAGCGCGAGGCGAACCCGAAGGTCGTCCTCAACAAGCTCTACAAGCACACCCAGCTCCAGACGACGTTCGGCGTGAACATGGTCGCGCTGGTCGACAACGTGCCGCGCACGCTGCCGCTGCGCTCGGTCATCCACAACTATGTCCAGCACCAGCGCGAGGTCATCGTCCGCCGCTCCAAGCACGAGCTGCGGACGCTCGAGGCTCGTGTGCACCGGCTCGAAGGCCTGCTGATCGCGCTCGACCACCTCGACGAGGTGATCGCGCTGATCCGCGGGTCGCGCGATCGCGAGGTCGCGCGGACGGGCCTGATGGACCGCTACGGGCTGACGCAGATCCAGGCGCAGGCGATCCTCGACCTCCGCCTCCAGCAGCTGACCGCGCTGGAGGCCGACGCGATCAAGCGCGAGCACGCCGACCTTGTCGAGCGGATCAAGGAGCTGCGCGAGCTGCTGGGCGACGAGGACAAGGTGCTCAGCCTGATCAAGGAGGAGCTCGAGGAGATCGCCGAGCGCTACGGCGACGAGCGCCGCACGGTGATCGCGCCGAGCGAGGACGACCTCGACATCGAGGACCTGATCGCCGACCAGCAGATGGTCATCTCGATCACCCACTCCAGCTACATCAAGTCGCTCCCGCTGGCCACGTACCGCCAGCAGCGCCGCGGCGGCGTGGGCATCATCGGGATGGACCTCAAGGAAGACGACTACATCGAGCACCTCTTCGTCTCCTCGACCCACGACTACCTGCTGTTCTTCACGAACCGCGGCAAGGTCTACCGCTCGAAGGTCTACGACCTCCCGGAGGCGGCGCGCACCTCGAAGGGCCGCTACCTCGGCAACGTGCTGCCGCTGCGCGAGGGCGAGCGGGTGCAGTCCGTGCTCGCCACGCGCGACTTCTCGGAGACCGACTTCCTGATGTTCGCCACCCGGCAGGGCGTCGTGAAGAAGACCGAGTTCCAGGCCTACAACACGCCGATCAAGGCGGACGGGATCATCGCGATCAAGATCCGCGACGACGACGAGCTTGTCGCTGTGCGGCGGGTCGACCCGGGCGACGAGATCCTCATGGTCTCCCACGAGGGCCTGACGGTGCGCTTCCGCGAGGAGGACGCCCGCGCGATGGGTCGTGACACGAGCGGCGTGCGCGGCATGGACGTGTCCGGCAAGAACAACTACGTCCTCGCGATGGACGTGGCCCAGCCCGGGCAGGACCTGCTCGTGATCACGGAGGCCGGCTACGGCAAGCGCACGGACGTGGAGGAGTACCGGCTCACGTCGCGCGGCGCCAAGGGCGTCAAGACGATCACGTTCACCGAGTCCAAGGGCCTGCTGGCCGCGGCGCTCGTCGTGCGCGAGCACGAGGAGCTCGTGTTCATCTCGCAGAACGGCATGGTCCAGCGCACGGGCGTGCGGGGGATCAACCGCTACGGCCGCGCCTCCCAGGGCGTTCGCGTCATGAACCTGCGCGAGGGCGACGAGGTGTCCGCGGTCGCGCTGGTGGTCGAGACCGAGGCCGACAACGGGACCGCCGAGAGCCCGAACGGGGCGCCGGCGTCGCCCGACGGCGCCGGTCCGGAGGCCCCTCCGGAGGCCTAGGCGCGGCGGCCCTCCTCCGCCGCGAGTTTCGCTACTCTCACGGGACCAGAGAAAGGGGGTGGTCCGAAGTTGAGTGACAGTTCTTGTGGGACCCTGGAGGTGTCCGGCCGCTAGACAGCCGGAGCTGGACCGCTGGAGCGGAATCCACACCGTGACACCGCCGTCGACGGCGCCGGAGCTGGTCCCCCCGGCCTAGTCAACCGCTGGCGGCTTCGATAATCCAGCAAGGTGGTGATGAAGGCCCCGGGAGTCGACCTGGGGCCTTCGTCGTTCTCCGGGCCTTTGGTTGGCGGCGACGCCGGCGAACGTCAACGGCGAGCGCGACCGTCGTGATGTCGACGTTATGCACCCTGATCGCGGCCGATCTCCTCGCGCTCCCTACCCAGCCGCCGTTGACGTTCGCCCGAGCGGCTCAGGCGGCTTCAGGCCACGGCATGTACTGCTTCCACGTCGCCGGGATGGTCGGCGAGGCGAGCTGGATGAAGATGTGGGCTGCCGGCGTGCGCGGCTTGACCCGCGGGTGCATGTTGACCTGGTGCGGTAGGCGGTCGCCCTTGCGGCGGTTGCACGGCGCGCAGGAGGCGACGATGTTGTCCCATCCCGAGCCGCCGCCCTTCGAGCGCGGGATCACGTGGTCGACGGTCAGGCTCGTGCGGGCGCCGCAGTACATGCACTCCCAGCCGTCACGCGCGAACACCGCGCGGCGGGTGATCTTGCGCTTGTGGCTGTCGCGCGGCACGCGCACGTACGTGACCAGGCGGATGACGACCGGCTTCGGCAGCGAGCCGGTCGCCCAGTGCAGGTCGGTCGTGCCGATCTCGATGACCTCCGCCTTCTCCTTGAGCAGGAGCACGGTCGCACGGCGCACGGTGCAGACGTTGATGGGCTCGTACGTCGCGTTGAGCACCAGCACGCGACCACCAGACCAACGGCCAGTGCCGTCGGTGTTCGGACCGTGCCGCCGGTGGTCGTCGTGCGGCACGGACCCCAGTGGTGGTACCGGGGTGCTCGATCCCATGATTGACGGGCAGTCTAGCCACCGAACGGGCGGTTCACGCGGCAGGAAACGAGCCGAGAACACGCACGACATCGGCGTGGGCGCGTAGCCCCTCGACCGCCCCGGCCACCGGCGGCTCCTCCAGCCCGCCGTCGACGTCGAGGAAGAACATGTACTCGCCCAGGCCCTCGCGGCGCGGGCGCGACTCGATCCGCGTGAGGTTCACCCCGCGCGTGGCGAACTCGAGCAGGCAGCGCACGAGCCAGCCCGGGCCCGCCGAGCCCGCGCCCCAGAACACGAGCGCGGTCTTGAACCGCGCGCCGCGCTCCGGCTCCGTGCCTGCGCGGGCGATCCAGACGAAGCGCGTCTCGTTGGCGTCGTCGTCCTCGACGTCGAGCGCGAGGACCGTCGCGCCGTAGAGGCGCGCCGCGTGCCGCGTGCCGAGGGCCGCCGTGGTCTCGTCGCCGGCGATGGTGGCCTGGCGCACGGCGTCGGCCGTCGACGGCGCGGCGACGACCTGCGCATCCGCCAGCTCCGTGCGCAGGAAGCGGGCGCACTGGGCGCTGGCCTGCGGGTGGGACACGACGGTCTCGATCGCGTCGAGCGCCAGCGGGCGCCCGGCGAGCAGGCACAGGTGGACCGGGTGGCGCAGCTCCCCGACGATCACCACGTCGTCGGTCTCGAACGCGATCGCGTCCAGCGTCGGGTTGACCGAGCCCTCGAGCGCGTTCTCGATCGGCACCAGCGCCCGGTCGACGGTGCCGTCGTGCACGGCGACGATCGCGTCGTGGAGCGTCGGCTCCGGGACGAGCTCGAAGTCGTCGGCCCCCGGGACCGCCATCAGCGCCTCGTGGCTGACCGTGCCGTCCGGCCCCAGGTAGGCGACGCGCATCAGTCGAGCGTGACGGTCCGCGTGGCGCCCTCGGCGAGCGCGAGGCGGATCGCCTCGTCCTCCTCCGGGGAGAGCTCGTACTCCCCGCGGCCGTCGTGGACCTGCTTGCAGTACAGGCGCGCGGCGTCGCGGCCGGCCAGGCAGGAGAGGACGACGCCGTTGCCGGCGGCGTCGAGCAGGGCGAGCGAAGTGGACTGGTGGCCGGACAGCTCCTGGTAGGCGTCGTAGCGCACCAGCGCGCGGTGGGCGATCGCCCCGTCGAGCCTCGTCTCGGCGGCGCCCATCCGGTCGTCGAGCCGCTCGGCGACCTCCTCGACGCGCCCGTGGAGCGCCTCGAAGGCGCTGCGCAGGTCGCTCGCGTGGGCCACGAGGTCCTCGCGGCCGCCGGGGCCGAGAACGACCTCCTGGGCCGCCCGCAGCCGGCGCAGCTTGACGGCGAGGACGATCGCGAGCAGCAGCGCCACGAGCGCCAGCGCCCCGGCCGCCAGCGCGGCGATGCCCGCCGGTTCGGTCAGCTCGTTCACGACGCGAAGAGTCTACGAGCGTGATCGGGACGGGCGCCCTATCCGCGCGAGAACAGCACGGGGTACGTCGAGCGGTTGTTGTCGAGCTTCTCCTCGCCCGGCACCTTCGCGACGCTGACCCGCACCTCCACCGCGGTGTCGAGCGGCGGCTGCTGCTCGAGCGGGAGCTCCGCCGTGGCGCTCTCCTGCGGCGCGAGCTGCGGGATCGTGTCCGAGAGCGAGATCGGGTCGCCGTCCTCGGTCTGGATCCGCAGGGTGACCTTGATGTCGAACTCGTCGTTCTCGCCCTGGTTGGTGAACTTGACGGCGAAGCCGGTGCCGGGGTCGTACGTGAGCCGGTTCGTGGTGCCCGGCTGGAGCGTCACGTCGCCGTAGTTCGTCGAGTCGAGCCCGGTGCCGTGGAGGCCCGGGCCGGTCGGCTGCCCGCCGCCGTTGCCGCCGCCGCTCGTGAGCTGCTGGTCGAGCACGTCGGCGACGGTCGTGGGCTGCACCCAGTCGTCGTCGGGCAGGAACTCGGACTGCCGGATCTCCTGCCCGCCGATCTCGTTGTCGTCGAGCGCGGTCTTGATGAACGGGATCACGCGCGTCTGCCACGCGACGTCCGATGCCATGAACACCTTCATCTGCCCGGCGATCGAGTTGATCGCCGCGTCGGCGGCCTCGCTCTCGTCGCCCAGCGCGGTGCGGATCTCCTGGGCGATCTTGTCGAGCCCGTCGCGCCGCCACTCGAGCGCGATCAGCGCCGACTCCTGGGCACCGCGCATCTCGCCCGGCACGTCGAGCCCGGCCGCGCGGTCGTACTGCTGCTCGGCCTGCACGCGGAACGCCGAGATCTGCGTCTGGAGATCCTGCGGCGAGCCGCCGCCGCCCTCGGTCAGGGTCTGGAAGAACGGCGACGCGACCTGCTGCGACGACTCCGCGGCGATGGTGGAGAGCTCGCGGTTGTAGTCCTTGAGGGCGTTCTCCTGCTGCGAGTTGCGGCACGAGTTGACGGCGATGATCAGCAGCAGGAGCACGAGCACGCCGCCGACCACCGCGACCGCGCGGCGGATCAGGAGCGTCTGGCTGTCGGTTGTCGTCGCCGTGCCACCGCCGGCCGGCCGCCCACGTCGGGGGCGCGGGGTCCGGCGGGGCTCGTCGTCCTCGTCGAAGAAGGACAAGGCTGGAAGTTCGTCTCCTCAGGTGCGCGACGCCATCATCGCCGCGCATAGTCGACCCAGTGGACGGAACCAGTAATACCAACCCGCCCGGCGGCAGCGCGGCGCAGGGTACGGTCGGTCCCCGTCGAAGGGGGGCCGGATGGACGCCACGGAGGAGCTCCGCCCGGCGGTCATGGGCCGCTACCGGCTCGGCCGCCGGATCGGCTCCGGAGGGTTCGGGGCGGTGTACGAGGCGCACGACGAGCGCCTCGATCGCGCGGTCGCGGTCAAGGTCATCCCGGCGCACGGTCCCGCGCCGGAGCGCGGCCGCCGCGAGGCCCTCGCCGCCGCCCGCCTGCACCACCCGGGAATCGTGGCCGTGTACGACGCGGGCGACGGCCCGGACGGGCGCTACCTGGTCTCCGAGCTCGTCCGCGGACGCACGCTCGACGAGCTGGAGCGCGACGGGGCGCTCAGCGACCGCGACGTGCTGCGCGTCGGCCTGGCGCTCGCCGAGGCGCTCGCGCACGCGCACCAGCGCGGGGTGATCCACCGCGACGTCAAGCCGCAGAACGTGATCGTGCCCGACGAGGCGCGCGACGCGCGGTCGGCGGCGAAGCTCACGGACTTCGGGATCGCGCACCTGACATACGACGAGCCGCTGACCCGCACCGGCGACGTCGTCGGCACGCTCGCCTACATGGCCCCCGAGCAGGCGGCGGGCGAGCGGGTGGACGAGCGCGCCGACCTGTACTCGCTTGCGCTGGTGCTCTACGAGGCGCTCGCGGGCGTCAACCCGGTGCGCGCCGCTACCCCGGCGGCGACGGCGCGGCTCGTCGGGACCCCGGTGCCCGCGTTGCGTTCCCGGCGCCGCGACCTGCCGGCGGAGCTGGGCGACGCGCTCGACCGCGCGCTGGCGGTCGACCCCGAGGGCCGCGGCGAGCTCGACGACCTGGCGGACGCGCTGGCCGACGCGCTCCCCGAGGTCGGCGACGAAGGCGGCACGATCGCTCCGCACCCGCTCGAACGTCGCCGCTCGCTCCCGCGACTGGGGCGGGTGGCCGCCGGCCTCGCCGCCGGAGCCCTCACGGCCGTCGCGCTGACCGTGGCCGGCGATCCGCCGTCATGGGCCGACGGTGCGCGCGGCGCCGATCCGCCGGGCGGGGCGGAGGCGCTCGTGTCGCCGCTCACCGGCGCACTCGTGGCGGCCGTGCTCGTCGCGCTCTTCCCGCGCGCCGGGTGGCTGGTCGCGGCCGCGGCGGCCATCGCGGCGCTCGCGGACCCGTGGCCGTCGGCCGCGGCGCTCGTCGCGCTCGCCGTCGTGGTCCCTCCGCTGCTGCTCCGCCGCCGCGGGCTCACGTGGTCGCTGCCCGCCGTCGCTCCCGCGCTCGGCCTCATCCATCTCGCCGGCGCCTATGCGGCGATCGCCGGCCGCGCCCCCGGGGCGCTGACGCGGGCCGTGCTCGGTGCCGCCGGCGTGTGGTGGCTGCTGCTCGCCGAGCCGCTCGTGGGGCGCGAGCTGCTGCTCGGCACGCCGCCCGGGGAGGCGGGGGAGACGCTGCGGGAGCTGGTGAGCTCCGGCGCGCTCCTGCTCGCGCCGGTCTGGGCGGTCGCCGCCCTCGTGCTGCCGTGGCTCGTGGCCGGGCGCTCGCTGGCCGCCGACGTCGTGCTGGCGAGCGCGTGGGCCGCGGCGCTCGCCACCGCCACCGGCGCCGTGGCGGAGCGCGCGGGCCTCCCGGAGCCGCGCGGCCTGGCGGCCGGCGCCGTGCTGGCCGGGGTGCTGGCGGTCGTCGGCGCGCGGCGGGCGAATACTCTGGACGCGGAACATGAAGCCGCCTGACGGGGTATTCCGACCTTCCAGCCGCCCATGAGCGTGCTGCGAACTCTCGAATCGAAGCTCGCCGGCCTCGTCGAGGGGACGTTCTCGCGTGCCTTCAAGTCGGAGGTCCGGCCCGTGGAGATCGCACGCAAGCTCGCCCGCGAGATGGACGAGAACCGCGTGCAGTCGCTCTCCCGCACCTACGCGCCGAACGAGTACGCGGTCTGGCTCTCGCCCGACGACCGCAAGCAGTTCGAGGGCTACGAGGACGAGCTGAAGCGCGAGCTGTCCGGCTACCTGCTCGAGCACGCCCGGCGGGAGCGGATCTCGCTCGCCACCCGCCCGCAGATCGAGTTCCGCACCGACGACGCGCTGCGGCTCGGCGAGTTCGGCATCCAGGCGCGGCTCGTGCGCGCCCCGGAGCGCGCCGAGGAGCAGCCCAGCCAGGGCGACCACGGCCACACGATGGTCTACACCGTGTCCGACCGCCTGGCCGAGCCGCTGCGCGAGCCCGACCACCGCCGCGGCACCGCGCGCCTCAAGATCGACGGGCGCGCCGAGCTGCTCGGTTCCGGCGGCGCCGTGCTCGGCCGCTCGCGCGAGGCGGACATCATCGTCGAGGACCCGAACGTCTCCCGCCGCCACGCCGAGGTCCGCCCGTCCGGCGGCTCGTGGATCGTGCGCGACCTCGGCTCGACCAACGGCGTCAAGGTCAACGGCCGCCGGATCCAAGGCCCGCAGTCGCTCAAGCCGGGCGACGTGATCGAGCTGGGCACCGCCCGCGTCACCTTCGAGCTGGAGTAGCCCGCATGGCCCTCGACCCCGTCGCCGTCGCGCTGAAGTTCGGCTTCCTGGCCGTCCTCTACCTGTTCCTGCTCTGGATGGCGCGCTCGGCGCTCAAGGACCTGCGCCGCGGCCAGGCCGTCGAGCCGGCGGTCGAGGACGCCACCGGCATGCACCGGGCGACGGAGGGACTGAACCCCGGCAGCGACGGCGGCACGCCCAAGCTGCGGGTGGCGACGGCGGCCGGTCTTCGCGCCGGGTCCGCCTATGATCTCTCGGACGGCGCCCTGCTGGGGAGAGGGGAGTCGGCGGACATCCGCCTCGAGGACACATTCGCCTCCTCACAGCACGCCCGGCTGGTCCCGCAGGGCGACGTGATGGTGATCGAGGATCTGGGATCGACCAACGGGACGTACCTGAACGGAGAGCCGCTGCGCGGCCCGCAGCCGCTCCACGTGGGAGACAGCATCCGCATCGGCGACTCCGAGTTCACCTTCGAGCGGTAGGGGCTTCGTGCTTCGCATCGCAGAGCAGTGGCACCAATCCGACCGTGGCCGCCAGCGCCAGGGCAACGAGGACAGCTACTTCGTCCGCTCGCCGCTGTTCGTGGTCGCCGACGGCATGGGTGGCGCGCAGGCGGGCGAGGTGGCGTCGCGGATGGCGGTCGAGTCGTTCGACGGAGGGCTGCCGGACGGCACGCCCGCCGAGGGACTGACGCACGTCGTCGAGGAGGCCAACCGCCGGATCCACGAGCGCTCGCAGGCGGACGCCCAGCGCGCCGGGATGGGCACCACGGTGACGGCCGCGTACGTCGGCGAGGGCGAGGTGACGATCGCCCACGTGGGCGACTCGCGCGCCTACGTGCTGCGCGACGGCGACCTGAGCCGGCTCACCCGCGACCACTCGCTGGTGGGCGAGCTGGTCGAACGCGGCAAGCTGACCGAGGAACAGGCCGAGACGCATCCGCAGCGCTCGGTCATCACGCGTGCCCTCGGCCCCGAGCCGGACGTGCAGGTCGACATCCGGGGCTACCAGGCGCGTGGCGGCGACGTCTTCCTGCTGTGCTCTGACGGCCTGACGTCGATGATCCCCGAGGCGCGGGTGAAGCAGATCCTCGAGGAGTCCGACA
This sequence comes from Solirubrobacteraceae bacterium, assembly GCA_035717845.1. GTDB lineage: Bacteria > Actinomycetota > Thermoleophilia > Solirubrobacterales > Solirubrobacteraceae > DASSUW01. Next base: position 18,756 of record DASTIC010000353.1, on the reverse strand, counting down.
CGCTGGCTGACGCCGGCCGCGAGCTGATCGCCGCCGCCAACGACGCGGGCGGCCGCGACAACATCACCGTGCTGCTGTTCCGGCTCGAGGAGGTCGCCGCCTCCACGGGGGTCGACGCCGGCGAGACCAGCAAGGTCGAGGCGGTCGGCGAGCACCAGGGCGCGGCGACGATGACGCTGCCCGCGGTCAGCGAGGCCGAGGCGCCGCGCAAGCGGCCCGCCGAGCCGATCGCCGAGGAGCCGCCCGCCGCGCCGCGCCGCAAGCGCCGCCGCCGCCGCATCCCGGGCGCGCTGATCGCGCTGATCATCGCGGTCGCGATCGTCGGCGCCGCACTGTGGACGGCCTCGCGCGCCGTCTACTTCGTGGGCGTCGACGACGAGAGCCAGGTCGTGACGATCTACCGCGGCCTGCCGTACGAGCTGCCGTTCGGGATCGAGCTCTACGGCAGCTACTACCCCTCGGGCGTCAGCCTCGCCCAGGTGCCCACCGCGCGCCGCGGCACGTTCACCGACCACAAGCTGCGGTCCAAGGACGACGCCGAGGACCTCGTGAGACAGCTGGAGAGAGGACAGATCGAATGACGCGCGGCAGCGGTTCGATCGTGGCGGTCGAAATGACACGGGCACGCGGAGCAGACGAGTGAGTGCTCGCAACCGCGAGCTGCTGGCACTCCTTCCCGCCTCGCTGCTCCTCACCGCCGGCTTCGCGGCGATCTTCATCCAGACGTCCGAGACGCTCTCCGACGTCTCGCTCACCTACGGCGCGATCTTCCTCGGCCTCTGCTTCGCGGGTCACATCTTCCTGCGCGCGATGCTGCCCCACGCCGACCCGTACATGTTCCCGCTCGTCGCCGTGCTCGCGTGCTTCGGGCTCGTCGTGATCTACCGGATCGACGAGGAGCTGGCCCGCGAGCAGGCGCAGTGGTTCGTGATCGGCCTCGCGCTCTTCGCCGCGACGATCCTGCTCCTGCGCGACCTGCGGGTGCTCGAGCGCTACCGCTACACGATCGCGCTCGCCGGCCTCGTCCTGCTCTTCCTGCCGCGCGTCCCGGGCATCGGGCAGCAGGTCAACGGCGCGTACCTGGGCGTCGGCATCGGCCCGATCTCGTTCCAGCCCGCGGAGTTCGGGAAGATCGCGATCATCATCTTCCTGGCGTCGTACCTGCGCGACACGCGGCAGGTGCTGGTCCAGGGCTCGCGCCGCTTCCTCGGCGTGACGATCCCGCCGCTCAAGCACTTCGGGCCGCTGCTGGTGGTGTGGGGCGCGGCGATGTTCATGCTCGTGTTCATCCGCGACCTCGGGTCGTCGCTGATGTACTTCGGCGGCTTTCTGGCGCTGCTCTACGTGGCCACGAACCGGCTCTCGTTCGTGACCGTCGGGATGGGGCTGTTCGCGCTCGGCGCCTGGTTCATGGCCTCGACGGTCAGCCACGTGCAGGACCGCGTCGACGTCTGGCTCGATCCGTTCAACCCCAGGTGGGTCGAGAAGGAGGGCTACCAGATCGCGCAGTCGCTGTTCGCACAGGCCGACGGCGGCCTGTTCGGCACCGGCCTCGGCGGCTCTCTGCTGCGCGGGCCCAACGGGGAGTCGCTCATCCCGGCGCCGCACACCGACCTCATCTACGCGGTGATCACCAGCGAGCTCGGCCTCGTCGGCGCCTGCGGGCTGATCCTCGTCTACATGATGCTCGCCGAGCGCGGCTTCCGCACCGCGACGCTGGCCTCCGACTCGTTCTCCAAGCTGCTGGCCGCCGGCCTCAGCGCGGTGTTCGCGCTCCAGGTGTTCGTGATCGTCGGCGGCGTCACGCGCGTGATCCCGCTCACCGGCGTCACGCTGCCGTTCGTCTCCTACGGCGGCTCGTCGATCCTGGCGAACTTCGTGCTGCTCGCGCTGCTGCTGCTCGTCTCCGATCGCGCGCGACGGCCCGCGGGCGGCGGTACCGGAAGGCGGGGACTGCGGTGAACGCGCCGGTCATCCGCCTCTTCGCGCTGGTCATCGTCCTCTTCGGGCTGCTCGTCGCGTTCACGTCGCGCTGGACGGTGTTCGAGGCCGAGGCGCTGCGCGACAACGCGAACAACCGCCGTCTCCTCTTCCAGGAGCAGCTGATCAAGCGGGGCGTGATCCGCACCGCCGACGGCGACGTGATCGCCGGCAACCGATCGCTTCCCGGCGAACGGTTCGAGCGCCGCTACCCGGCCGGCGAGCTGTTCTCCCACCCGGTGGGCTACACGTCGCTCGAGCGCGGGCGGATCGGGCTCGAGGAGTACTACAACGACCCGCTCACCGGCCGCCGGACCGATGCCATCGGCGCGCTCGAGCGCCTGCTCGGCCCGCAGAAGATCGGCGACGACCTGCGCACGACGCTGTCCACACGCGCCCAGGAGGTGGCCTACGACGGGCTGGCCGACCGCCGGGGCGCCGTCGTCGCGCTCGACGTCGAGACGGGGGCCGTCCGCGTGATGGCCGCCACGCCCACGTTCGACCCCGCCGATCCGGAGGGCGCCGAGACGTTCAACCGCGCCACCCAGGCCAGGCTCCCGCCGGGCTCGACGATGAAGGTCGTGACGGCGGCGGCCGCGCTCGACTCGGGGCGCTTCCGGCCCGACTCCCCGGTCGACGGCAGCAACGGCAAGGAGATCTCAGGCACGCCGCTGGACAACTTCGGTGGCGAGGACTTCGGCACGATCGACCTCACCACGGCGCTGACCAACTCCGTCAACACCGTGTGGGCCTCCGTCGCCGAGACGCTCGGCAAGGAGACCATGGGCGAATACATGCGCAAGTTCGGGTTCTTCGAGGACCCGCCACTGGACTACCCGGACGAGCAGATGGTGCCGAGCGGCGAGTACGGGCCGCGCGGACGGCTGCTGGCGCCGACCTCGGACCAGATCGACGTCGGCCGCATGGCGATCGGGCAGGACAAGCTCCTGGTGACGCCGCTCCAGATGGCGACGGTCGCGCAGACGGTGGGCAACGGCGGGGTCCGGATGAAGCCGCGACTGGTCGAGAAGGTGGTCGATCCGGACGGCCGCACGATCGACGAGCCGCTGCCCGAGGAGGCCGAGCGGGTGATGTCCGAGGAGAGCGCGGACGCCCTCGCCGGGATGATGCGCAACGTCGTCGAGCAGGGCACGGGCACCGCAGCCCAGCTCGAGGGCGTCGACGTGTCCGGCAAGACCGGCACGGCCGAGGTCGGCGACGGCACCGACAACCTCTGGTTCATCGGGTTCACCGACAAGGTCGCCGTCGCGGTCATGCTCGAGCGCCAGTCGGGCGGCACCGGCGGTGGCGACGCCGCGCCGATCGCGGCCCAGGTCCTCGAGGCGCTGGGAGAATGAGATGAGCCCCACCCGCGTCGAGCGCGACACGATCATCGACGGGCGCTACCGCGTCCTCAAGCGGATCGGCTCCGGCGGGATGGCGGAGGTGTACTGCGCGGAGGACCAGCAGCTCGGCCGCCGCGTGGCGCTCAAGCTCCTGCGCCGGCGCTTCGCCGACGACGAGCAGTTCGTCGAGCGCTTCCGGCGGGAGGCGTCGAGCGCCGCGGGGCTCTCGCACCCCAACATCGTCGGCATCTTCGACCGCGGCGAGTGGGACGGCACCTACTACATCGCGATGGAGTTCGTGGAGGGGCGGACGCTGAAGGACATCGTGCGCGAGCGCGGGGCCGCGCCCCCCGAGGCGGCCGCCGACATCACGCTCCAGATCCTGCGCGCCCTCCGCTTCGCCCACAAGCACGGCATCGTGCACCGCGACATCAAGCCCCACAACGTCCTGATCGACAACGACGGGCGCGTGCGCGTCGCCGACTTCGGGATCGCCCGCGCCGGCGTGTCGGACATGACGGAGACCGGCTCGGTCATGGGCACCGCGCAGTACCTGTCGCCGGAGCAGGCCCAGGGCAAGCCGGTCGACGCCCGCTCGGACCTCTACTCGACCGGCATCGTGCTCTACGAGCTGCTGACCGGCCGCGTGCCGTTCGACGCCGAGTCGCCGGTCAGCGTCGCGTTGATGCAGGTCTCCGAGCCGCCGCTGCCGCCGATGGAGGTCAACCCCGAGGTGCCGCCGGCGCTCGACGCGGTGACGCTGCGGGCGATGGAGAAGGACCCCGGGCGCCGCTACCAGGACGCCGAGGAGTTCATCGCCGCCCTCGAGTCGGCGCGCAAGGCGCCGATGGAGATCCTCCCGCCCCCGCCGGTGATCGCGGAGGTCGTCGAGGAGGAGCCCGGCCGCCGCTGGTGGCTGTGGCTGATCGCGCTGCTGGCGCTACTGGCGATCGGCATCGGGCTCTACCTCCTGTTGCGGCCCGAGCAGCTCACCGTGCCGCGCGTCGTCGGCCTGCGGTCGGCGACCGCGTCGCAGATCCTCAAGGACCGTGGCTTCCGGGTCGAGGTCGTGAACGTCGCCAACGCCGATGTCGAGCGCGACCGCGTGGCGGCGCAGGACCCGCGCCCCGACACCGAGGCGCCGGAGGGCTCGGTGGTGGAGCTGACGGTGTCCACAGGCCCGGGCGAGGCGCCCGTGCCCACGCTCGCGGGGCTGCCGCAAAAACAGGCCGAGGAGCAGCTGCGCGAAGCCGGCTTCGAGCCGCGGGTGGAAAAGTCGTTCTCCGACACGGTCCGGAGCGGCCGGGTGATTGACACCTCGCCGCCCGCTGGGACGACGATCGAGCGCGGCAGCACCGTGATCCTCAATGTCTCGCGCGGCCGCGAGCAGGTCGAGGTGCCGGACGTGGTCGGCGAGAGCGAGGACAATGCGCGCAGCGCGCTCGAGGGAGCCGGGCTGCGGGCTGGCAAGGTGACCGAAGAGGAGTCCGAGGAGGAGCCCGGCACGGTGATCGAGCAGTCACCGGCCGGCGGCGGGAAGGTCGCGCGCGGCGAGGCCGTCGACCTCGTCATCGCGCGCGCGGTTCGCGTGCCCGACGTCGTCGACGCGACCGAGGAGGAGGCGACGACGACGCTCGAAGACGCGGGCTTCGAGGTCCGCGTCCGCGAGCAGACGGTGACCGATCCCGAGCAGGACGGCGTCGTGCTCGAGCAGAGCCCGGCAGCCGACGAGGAACGCCGGCAGGGCTCGCGCGTGACGATCGTCGTCGGCCGCCTGGAGGCCGCGGCCACCCCGACGCCGACCCCGACCGCCACGCCGTGAGGGTCGTCGTCCTGGGCGGCGGCCGCTCGTCCGAGCACGAGGTCTCGCAGGCGTCCGCCGCCTTCGTGCGCGAGGCGGTGGCGGCGGCCGGGCATGAGGTGCTGCCCGTGACCGTCGAGCGCTCCGGCGCCTGGTCGCGCGCCGGCGAGGAGCTGGCGCTCACCCCTGGCGGCGGGCTGCTGGGCGCCGACGCCGCGTTCCCGGTCCTCCACGGCCCGTTCGGCGAGGACGGCACCGTCCAGGGGCTGCTCGAGCTGCTCGACGTGCCGTACGTGGGGGCCGGCGTGCTCGCGTCGGCGCTGTGCATGGACAAGGTCGTGTTCAAGGAGGTGCTGGCCGCCGGGGGCGTGCCGCAGGTCGCCTACGCGGCGGTCCGCGAGCACCGCTGGCGCGCCGAGCCGGCCGCCGTGCGCTCCGAGCTCGCCGTCCTCGGCACTCCCGTGTTCGTCAAGCCCGCGCGGCTCGGGTCCTCGGTCGGGATCCACAAGGTGTGGTCGGAGAGCGAGCTGACGGCCGCGCTCGACGACGCCTTCGGGCACGACCCGCTGGTCATCGTCGAGGGCTTCTCGAGCGGGATGGAGGTCGAGTGCTCGGTGCTGGGGCTCGACGACCCGGAGGCGTCGGTGCCCGGCGAGATCGTCGTGCTCAAGGGCGAGTGGTACGACTACGAGGCGAAGTACACGGACGGCGGCATGGAGCTCGTCGTCCCCGCCCGCGTGCCCGAGCACGTGCGCGAGGAGGTGCGGCGCCTGGCGGTCGATACGTTCGCGCGCGTCGGCTGCGCCGGACTCGCCCGCGTCGACTTCTTCGTCGAGGGCGATCACGTGCTCGTCAACGAGCTCAACACGATGCCGGGCTTCACGCAGACCAGCGTCTACCCGAAGCTGTGGGAGGCGTCAGGGCTCGACGGGCCGGCGCTCGTCGACCGCCTGCTCACGCTCGCGCTCGAGCGCTACGCGGCCGAGCGGGCCGGTCACGCCTTCTGACATCGGTCGCCACGGAGGGCGAACGATGCCATCAGGGGCCGGCCGGACGAAGGCCCTGGCTACCTATTTTCGCGAGAGAACAGCGCGAGCTCGGAGATCTCGACGCGCTGCTCGTTTGGCGGCAGCGCGGTGATCCAGACGAGGTAGTACCGGTACCGCTCGCCGGCCTGGAGCCGGAAGCGCTGGTTGTCCGACCGCACGGCCCCGCCGCCGATCCGGGTCCAGCCGGACTCGATCGACTCCGGCACGCGGCCGGCGCCGGCGCCGTAGATCTCCGCCCGCCAGCCCGGCTCCGGGGTCTGGACCTCCATCCGCACGGCCTCGACTCCCGGCTTGGCGTCGAGGTAGATGCCCACGCCGGCCTTGTTCGAGCCCTCGAGGCCGGAGCTGTAGCGCTCGGTCGTCCATGCCGTGCCGGGGTCGCGGTCGACCGCCTGCGGGGTCTCGTCGCCGTGCTCCTCGTCGTCGCCCAGCGGGTCGTAGTCGCTGGCCGAGGCGCGCGCCAGGGAGACCACGCTCTCGCCCGCCGGGGCCTTGATGTCGCCGGCCCCGGTGCCGCGCTGGGCGCGCTCGACGCCCTCCTTGAACAGGAACGCCGCCGCCACGCCGATGATCGCGAGCGCGAGCACGACGCCGAGCACCGGGAGCGGGTGGCGCATCCGGAACGGCAGCCGCCGCCGGGCCGACGGGGGAAGCGTGCGCAGGACGGCGGTGGCCTCGCCGGTCGAGCGGCCCGAGCGGGCGGCCTCGATGGCCAGCGCCTCCTCGAGGTCGGCGACCAGCGCCGGGACGCTCGGGTAGCGGCGGCCGAGGTCCTTGTCGGTCATGCGGTCGATGACCGAGGCGAGCGTCGCCGACGCCTCCGGGCGGCGGCTCTGGAGGTCCGGCAGGTCCTCGCGCACATGCTTCATCGCCACCGAGACCTGCGTCTCGCCGTGGAACGGGACGTCGCCCGTCAGCATCTCGAACAGCACGACGCCGAGCGAGTAGATGTCGGTGCGCCCGTCGACGTCGTGGCCGAGCGCCTGCTCCGGCGATACGTAGTCGGTCGTCCCCAGCACGCGGCCGTCGGCGGTCAGCCCGTCCTGGTCGAGCGTACGGGCGATCCCGAAGTCGGTCACCTTGGCCGACCCCTCGGCGTCGATCAGCACGTTCTGCGGCTTGACGTCGCGATGGACGATCTGGTGCGAGTGGGCGCACCCGAGGGCGCGCGCGATCTCGATCGCGTACGCGATCGCCTCGTCCATCGGCAGGCGCCCCATGCGGCGGATGCGCTCCTTGAGCGTCTCCCCCTCGACGTACTCGAAGACGATGTACGGGCGGCTTTCGTCCTCGCCCGCGTCGATTACGCCGACGATGTGCGGATGGGAGAACTGCGCGACGGCGCGCGCCTCGCGCCGGAAGCGCTCGAGCTGGTCGGAGTCCGACGCGATCTCGCGGTGCATGAGCTTGATGGCCACGCGGCGCTCGAGCGTCTGGTCGAACGCCAGGTAGACGGTCGACATCCCGCCGGCCCCGATCTGGGCGTCCAGCCGGTACCGGCCGCTCAGCTGCATCCCCACGAGCGTGCTCATCTAGGTCGGTCCTATTGTGGCCGATGTGCGGCCGGTTCCGGTCACCTTCTTCACCGATCCCTACTGCCCGTGGTCATGGGCGGCCGAGCCGCAGCTCCGCCGCCTCCAGGTCGAGTTCGGCGAACGCCTGGCGATCACCTTCGTGATCGTCGGGCTGCACCAGACGATCGAGGCACCGGATGCGGGCGCGTTGGCGCTCGCGACGCTCGACGGGGCGGCGGAGAGCGGCATGCCGGCGGACGCCCGCGTCTTCCTTCGCGACCCGCCGCGGTCCACCCATCCCGCCGGCCTCGCGCTCCACGCCGTGGCGGAGCAGGACGATCCCGGCCCGTACCTGCGGCGCCTGCGGGAGGCCATCTTCGTCGAGGGGCGGCGGATGGACAGCGCGCCGGCGCTGCTCGACGCGGCGCGCGAGACCGGCGGCCTTGACCTCGACCGCCTCCAGGTCGACCTGCGCTCGAACGCGATCGTGGAGCGCTTCGGCGCGGACCTCGAGCGCGGCCGCGGCGTCGTGACTCCGGCCTTCGCGGTCGGGAACGGAGCAGCGCCGGTCTCGGGGTACGGCCCGTACCCGCGCGTACGCGAGGCGGTGGTCGCGGCGGGCGCCGAGCCGCTCGCCGAGCGCCCGGACCCCGAGGCGGCGCTGCGGCGGTTCGGAACCCTGGCCACCTCCGAGGTGGCCGCCGCGTGCGACCTGCCAGGGCCGCGTGCCGCCGCGGCGCTGTGGGGCCTGGCGCTCGAGTGGCGCGTCAGGCCCCGTGCCGTGCCGGGCGGCGAGCTCTGGAATCTCGCTTGAACTACGGCTCGACGGAGCGCCCCGACCAGGTGCTCCAGTCGATCGGCTCGCGCTCGGAGTCGTTGTCGTCCTTCTCGTCCGACTCCTTGTCGTCCTTCTCGCCCGAGTCCTTGGCCTCGAACGGCGCCGGCTCGCCGGCCGGCCGGTCGGGCGACGGCGGCTCCCAGCCGCTCGGCTCGGTCGGCTGCTCCTCGAGCCGCTCGCCGGCGAGCGGGTTGCCCGCGTCCTCGATCGCGTCCTCGATCGCGTGCTGGCTGGGCGACATGCCCTCGCTCGGCTCGGCGGCCTGCTCGAGGTCGAGCTCGGCCTGTTCCTGGCCCTCCGCCTCGCCCTCGCCGGCCTCGGCGAGCGGGCGCTCGGCCTCGGTGGCGGGAAGGTCGGCGGGACCTGCGTAGTCGCTGACCGTGCCGCCGATGTTGGCGGCCTCGGCGGCGGCGGCCGCCTCCTCGGCGGCCTCGTCGACCGCCGGCGGCTCGTGGGCCTCGGGGACCGGGACCGCCGTGGCGGTGTTGGTCACCGGCCCGGGAGCGTCGTAGTTGGACGGCCCGGTCGCGGGCGGCGTGTACGCCGGCGTCTCGGTGCGCGAGGGCAGCAGCGCGGTCACCTTGTCGCGCTTGAGGTAGGCGGCGGCGCCGAGGACGGCGGCGCCGAGCAGCAGAAGCTTGGTTCGTGCCATGAAACTGACGGTACCCGCCAGGCCGAGGTTCAGGCGTCCTGCTCGCTCGGGCGCGGGAGCGTGTCGGGAGCCGCGTCCGCCGCGGCGCGGTTCTCGTCGCGGACGGCGTTCCAGATCTCCTCCCGATAGACCGGAACCGAGCGGGGCGCCTCGATGCCGACGCGCACCGAGTTGCCGACGATCTCCATCACGTGGACGACGACGTCGTCGCCGACCATGATCTTCTCGCCTGGGCGTCTGGTGATGATGAGCATGAAGATTCCTCCTTGGAAAGCTTCGTCAGTCGTGGCTGGCGCGGCGCGCTTCGCCGCAGGGCGACGGCGGCCTACGCGGCCGCCGTCTCCGCGATCTCGAACAGCGGGGCGCGGACGGGAGCGTCCTTCGCCTCGTTGATCATCTGGTGGCCGCGGCCCTCTGCGATCAAGATCGGCGCGCGGAGGTTCGCGCTGAAGTCCGCAAGCTCGGCGCCGGCGCGGACGGTGACGAGCACGGTGGCCTCGTCGGCCCCGAGCTTCGCCGTGTCGCTGTCCGACAGCTCGACCCTGGGCGTATTCGTTGGGCGACTCCTCGATTACCCCGAATCGGTGATCAAGGGAATCGGGTCACGGCCCGATACAGGTTCGGTCCGTCAGACCAGTCCTTCCCTCAAGGAGCCTCCGTTCGTCATGAAGTCCGCCTCGACCACAAGCCGCCGCCGTGTCTCCGCGGATGAGGCCCTGGCGCTCTGGAGCGAGTACAAGCGCACCGGCGATGTCCAGGTCCGCAACCGCCTCGTGATGACCTTCGCCCCGCTCGTGAAGTACATCGTCTTCAAGAAGGTCCGCGAGCTGCCGGCCCGCTGCGAGGTCGAGGACTTCATCTCGTGCGGCCTCGAGGCGCTGATCGCCTCGATCGACCGCTACGACCCGGCCAAGGGCGCCACGCTCGAGCAGTTCGCGTGGACGCGCATCCACGGCGCTGTGCTCGACGAGCTGCGCCGGCAGGACTGGGCCCCCCGCTCGCTGCGCCGCTGGGAGCGCGACATCACCAAGGCTCGCGACCAGTTCACCGCCGTCCACGGCCGCCGCCCCTCGCGCGAGGAGCTCGCCGACTCGCTGGCGATCTCGGTCGAGGACCTGCGCCGCCGCGAGGACGACATCTCGGTCTCCGACGTCACGTCGCTCAACACGCTCGTGATCTCCGACGACGAGACCACGGTCGAGCGCATCGACACGCTGGCCGCCGGCGATGAGCGGCTCGATCCCGAGCACGCGAGCGCCGCCGAGGAGGCCAAGGACAAGTTCCGCCGCGCCTTCGAGCGGCTTCCCCGCCGCGAGCGCGAGGTCGCCGTGCTGCTCTACGTCAAGAACCTCACGCTGCGCGAGATCGGCGACATCCTCGGCGTCTCGGAGAGCCGCGTCTGCCAGATCCATTCCCAGCTCAAGCGCACGCTCAAGCAGCAGCTGTCCGAGGATGCGCTGCTCTTCTCCGCCGTCGGATAAACGTCCACCCGCTTCAAGCCGCTCCCTGAGCGGCCGAAAACCGAGGCCAAGATGAGCTTCGAGATCGGCCCGCTGCCGCCCATCCAATCCGGCGCGCCCGCACGGCGCGCCGTTCAGAACCCGCGCGCGGACTTCTCGGTCTCGCTCGGGCGTGCCGCGGCGCCCGCCGCCGCGCGGGATGCGGACGCGGCCGAGCTGTCGATCCCGGCGTCGCCGCCGGTCGAGGTGCTCGACGAGATCGGCGCCGCGGCCGACCGCGCGCACCAGCTGTGGACCGAGAACCGCGAGCTGCACTTCAGCAAGGACTCGACGAGCGGGCGCTTGGTGATCGAGGTGCGCGACCGCGCGGGCCACACGATCCGCACGATCCCGCCGTCCGAGGCGCTCGACGTGCTCGCGGGCGCCGCGCTCTAGGCCATGGCCTCCGGTCTCGCCCTTTCCGGGCTCGCCTCCGGGGTCGACACCGCCTCGATCGTCAGCCAGCTGATGGCGCTCGACCGCCAGACCACGACGCGCATGACGTACCGCCAGGCGGCCGTCACCGCTCAGCGCACGGGGCTCACCAACATCGCCGCCAAGCTGTCGGCGCTCCAGAGCGCCGCCAAGGCGCTCGGCGCCGACGCGAGCTGGGCCCGCACGGTCCGGGTCGACCGGCTCGGCGCCTCGATGCAGCGCGGCTTTACCTTCAGCGCCGCCACGGGCGGGACCATCCACCTCGAGTTGGCTGCCGACGCGGGCGACGCCGCCCGGTCACGGTGGCCGCGGGCGCGACGCTCCAGAGCGTCGCCGACCGCCATCAACGCCAAGACCGCCGACGACCACACGTCGCCGGACACCGCCCTACTGGACGCGTCGTACTCGATCGACGTCGTCGCCCAGCCGCCGTCGCACACGAACGTGCTCGAGAACGCCGTCGCCGGGCTGCGCATCACCCTGAAGGGCGTGACCGCCTCGCCGGCGACGGTCACCGTCTCCGAGCCCGCGCTCGACCGCACCGCGATCAAGGACAAGGTCAAGGCCTTCGTCGACGCCTACAACGCGGTCGTCGACACCACGCGCAGCGCGCTGACCGAGAAGCCCGTCAGCAGCCCGACCTCGTCGTTCCAGGCCGGGCTCGGCCAGCTGCACGGCGACGCCGGGCTCACCAGCATGCTCTCGCGCCTGCGCAGCAGCGTCAGCGAGGTGCTGGCCGGCAGCGGCCTCAACGACCTGTCCGACCTCGGGATCACGGTCCCAAAGGCGTCGGGCGGCGCCACCAGCGACGCGGCGAAGGCCGGCCGGCTCGTCATCGACGACACGAAGCTCACCGCCGTGCTCGAGGGCGACTGGACGCAGGTCAAGGCCTTCTTCGCCGGCTTCGACGACCAGGTCGAGGCATTCGTCACGACGCAGACGGGCGGCAACGGCGTGATCGACTCGCGCCTCGAGGGTTCCTCGCGCACCGTGTCCCGCATCCAGCAGCAGATCGACGCCACCAACAAGCGCCTCGACGCGAAGGAGCAGCGGCTCAAGGCGCAGTTCGCGGCCATGGAGCTCGCGCTCCAGAACTCGCAGACGCAGCAGGCGTGGCTCACCGGCCAGCTCGCGACCCTCAATCCGTCCGCCTAGTGCTCAAGCGCGGCCGCCACGAGCCGACTACCGGAAGGCAGGCTTTGAGTCTTGAGTCCATCCGTCCCGAGGTCGCCGTTGTCCGCCTACACCGCCTCCCGCAGCCCCGCTGCCTACAAGCAGCAGAGCATCCTCACCGCCCCTCGTGGCCAGCTCGTCGTGATGCTCTATGACGGCTGCGTGCGGTTCCTCGGGCAGGCCGCGCAGGCTATGCGGGCCGAACGGCCCGGGGAGGCCGGCGAGCGCCTGTCGCGCGCCGAGGCGATCGTCGACGAGCTGCTCTCCACCCTCGATCTCGAGCAGGGCGGCGTGATCGCCAGCCGGCTCCAGGGCATCTACGTGTGGTCGACGCAGACGCTGATCAAGGCGCGGCTCGACCAGGACGCCGAGGCGATCGAGACCGTCGCCGAGCTGTTCGGCGAGCTCCGCGAATCCTGGGCGCAGATCGCCGCCGCCTGACCGCTCCATGGATCCCTGGACCGCACTCCTCGCCCGCGCCACGGCCGAGCGCCAGCTCGCCGCCGAGGGGCGCTGGGACGAGCTCGCCGCGTCCACGGCCGAACGCCTCCGCATCGCCGCCAGCCTCGGCTCCGCGCCCCGCGGAGCCCGCCTCGTCCTCGAGGCCCTCAACGTCGTCCAGCAGGAGCTCACCGCGACCCTCGCCGCCGCCCGCGCCGAGGCCGCCAGAGAGCTCGCAGCCCTCGGCCAGGGCAGGGGTGCCGTCGCCGGCTACGCGGCCGCGTCGGCGCCCGAATCCCGCCGCTGGGTCGACGGCACCGCCTGATCCGCGCGACGCTCAAGTCTCCCGAGCGCCGACCGATCAAGGGGCTGGGCTGCCCCAGAGACGGGGCCTCGCTGGTCCAGGGAGGGACCGAGCGCCCTTTTTTGTCTGCCGGCAGGAGCGATCTCGCCGAGGAGGTCCGGCTCCTGCTCTTCCCGTTCGAGGACGTCGCGCGAGGTCGGCCTCGCGGCGCCGGACGATCACCGGCCTCTACACGGTGCTCGTCGACGGCGACGACATGAACGAGCCGATCGCCGACGCGGTACGCTCGATCCTCGACGGTGATCGCGATCGGCGCCTACCAGCGCGGGAGCGACCCGGTGACCGATGCGGCGATCGACGTACGCGACCCGATCGACGGGTTCCTGCGCTAGTTCCAGCACAACCGTTCCACGGTCGAGGGGGCCAACGCGGCGCTCACGAACCTCGCGCTGCTCTCCGCCGCGACCGCCGAGCCCAACCCGATCCTCTCCGAGCCTCCGGCGGCCGCGCCTGCGCGCGGCACACCTCGGTACGCGGCGATCCCGCCGCTGCACCTCTCCACCTGAGCCGGGTTAGTCTGAGGCGCATGGCCGATCTCGTGTGGTCGAGCGATGCGGGCGACCAGCGGCGTCGCGGCACGGGCCCCACGTCCCCACCCGCCGGCGGGCGCCGCGTGAAGGTCCGGCGCGAGGTCGCCGGGCGGCGCGGGAAGGCGGCGACGACCGTGTCAGGCGTCCCGCTCGACGACGCCGGGCTGCGCGAGCTGGCCGGGAGGCTGAAGAAGCGCTGCGGCGTCGGCGGGTCGGCCAAGGACGGCGTCATCGAACTCCAGGGCGATCATCGGGACGTCGTCGTCGAGGTCCTGCGGGCCGAGGGCTACGAGGTCGTGCTCGCGGGTGGGTGACGGTTCGACGTCAACTCCGGCATTGAGGGGTGCACGGAGCGTGCATAGTCCCCATTCGCGCGGTTCTCATTCGCGAGTAGGGCGAAATGCGCCCTGTTCGCGGCCGGCTGCCTCGCTCTCCCTACCCAGCGCCGTTGACGTTCGTCGGCGCTGAAGGTCGGCTCAGGCGAACGCAGCGAAGAAGCTGATCCGGCGGCGCCGCTTGGGCTGGAGCTGCGACCGGCGCCACTCCACGAGGGTGAGCTCGACGGAGATGTCGGTCTCGATGTAGTTCATGGTGTGGACGTCGGGCATAGCGGTACCTTCGCACCGGGGTCGGCGCCTAGCAGCGGGGCCAGCCCGCGTCGTGTCGAGGGCTGACTGGTGTCCTGTGGTGTGGCCCTCCGCACCCCGCTACCGCTTTCCGGGCGAGTGGTCGATCAACCGGTTCGTGGAGACACCGTCCTTCACGTTCCGCCGCGAGCGGGTCAAGTCGCTCCACGAGCGCGCGGAGGAGCGCGCCCAGGAGGATCTGGCCAACGAGCTCCGCACGCGCATGCGCGGCGAAGCGATGCTGCTCGCGGCGACGAACGCGGCCTCCGCGAGATCAGCCGTACCCACATGACGATCCGCGAGACGCTGGCGCTCGGCCCCTGTCGATCGTAACCCTCAACCGCCTCTCCGGGGAGCCTGTCGACCTGCTGGTCAACGGCAAGCCGATCGCACGCGGCGAGGTCGTCGTGATCGACGAGGAGTCCGGCCTGCGCGTCACCGAGGTGGTGGCGGGCGAGACCGCCGACGCCGCCGCCCCGGTCGCCGAGCCGGATATCCCGGCACCCGTCCCGGCGCCCACCCCGCAGACGTAGCGACCGCGCGGCACGGATAATCGGCCCATGGGCCGAGTCCGCGCCGCGCTCGTCAACTTCTGGCGCAAGGCCTACGAGGACAATGTCACCGGCCTCGCGGCGATGGTGGCGTACAACCTGCTGCTGTCGATCCTGCCGATCACGCTGATCGCGCTGTTCATCGCCGGGCGTGTGCTGCGGTCGGCCGAGCTGGAGCAGTCCGTGCTCCTCGACCTGGAACAGATCTTCCCGACGGCCGCTGAGTCGACGCTGATCGAGGTCGTCCGCCGCCTCCAGGAGGCGTCCACGACCACGGGGATCATCGCGCTGGTGGCCGCCGTGTACTTCGCCTCCTCGTTCTGGGGGGCGCTCGACACGGCGTTCTGCCGCATCTACCACCGGCCGTGCCGCTCGTGGGTGCGCCAGAAGCTGTTCGCCCTCGGGATGTTCGCCGTCGTGCTGCTCTTCATCGTCGCCAGCGTCGCCGTGCCGGCCGTGCAGAGCCTGATCGCGACGGGGGCGAGCGACCTCCCGCTCGGCCTTTCGAACGTGCGCGGCCTCGTGTACTGGATCACGCTCGCGGTCGGCGTCGTCCTGCTCTTCGGGCTGCTGTGCATGATCTACCAGCTCGTGCCCCGCGGGTTCATCCCGTGGCGCTGCGTGTGGCCGGGCGCGCTCGCCGCCACCGTGGCCATCGGCCTCGTCGACTACGCGTTCCCGCTGTATCTCCAGAACGTCTCGACCCTGCGCGCGGGCACGACACTCGTGTTCATCCTGATCGCGCTGGTGTGGTTCTACGCGCTGGCGATCATCCTGCTCGCGGGCGCCGTGATCAACGAGCTGCGCTTCGAGCACCTCGACCGCGAGGGCGCGATTCAAAGGCTGACCAAGGATCGCCGCTGACGGGGCCGAGTCCTATCTAGGCTCCCTCGGTAATGCGTGTCACCCCTGCCGTCTCCTCGGTCGGGACGGCCGTCCTTGGCCTGGCGCTGCTCGCACCCGCCGCCCTCGCAGCGGACGGTGAGCGCACCCCGCTGGACCTCTCGGACCCAAGAGCACGGGAGCGCAGGCCGCCGGCTCGTCCTCCGGCTCGCTCGTGTGCACCCTCGTCGGGCTGGCGATCGTGCTGGGCGTCATCTAAGGGCTCTTGTCGTTGGGACGGTGGCCGACATGCCTGCCCGCGTAGATCGGCGCTGGTGGGTGCGACTTGAGCACGCGGCGTAGGCTTGCCCTATGCCCGATCCCAAGACGGAGGAGATGCAGCTCGAGCAGCTCCAGCGGGAGCGCACCGAGCGCGAGCAGGCGTCGGGGGCGGACGAGCCGGCCGACGAGCAGACCCACGAGCGCCGCGCCGAGCGGGCGGCCTACCTGCGGGACAAGCTGCGCGAGCGAGCCCGTTCGGAGGACGAGGCCGGCGGGTAGAGCCGTCGCCATGACCGAGGAACCCCCGCACCAGCGCCAGGCGGACGAGCTCGAGCGCGAGGCCGACGACATGGAGGAGCGCTCCGAGCGGTTGGAGGACGAGATCTCGGGCGCGCGCAAGGACTGGGAGCAGAAGCAGTCAGACCCGAGCGTGCCGGGGGCGGTCGACGAGGACACTGACTCCTCCGACCCTCCGCCCGAGCAGCAGTATCCGGCGAAGGGGGACTAGCGCCGCACCCTCCACCCGGTCACCGCGCGGTTGTCCGGCGAGCCATCCCAGCCGCTGCCGTCGCAGCCCATGTGCGGCGACTATCGCCTTCAGGCGGACGCGGAAGTGGGCGCGCCCTTGCATGGACAGTCGGCCCGGCGATGCGAGACGATGTGGCCGGCACGCGAGGCGCTTCGCACGAGCGTGCCGCGAACGTCATGCGCGAAGACCTCCCCGGGAACGACAACCGAGAGCTTGAGCGGCTGCGCTCCGAGGTGGCGGCCCAACGGCGTGACATTCACAATCTGGATGAGCTGGAGCATCGCCAGGAGACGCTGATCGCGCGCCTGCGCCGAGAAGCCGCGGTGCGCGAAGCGGATCTCGCCGTGCTGCGTGAGCGTCTTGCGGCGACCGAGCATGAACTGGAGGACCTGCGCGCGATTCGCGATGCCCTCACTCCGCCCGAGCTGCCCCAGCGGCCCGGCTTGGAGCTCGCCGCGGCGTTCGTGCCCGCCGCCGCCGAACGCGTCAGCGGCGACTTCTACCTGGTGGCCGAGGGGCCGCAGGATTCCACCGTGCTGGTCATCGGCGATGTCGTCGGCCACGGGTTGCAGGCGGGGCGCCGTGCCGCGTTCGTCCGGACGGCCTTCGCCGCGACCGCCCCATTCTCTGATGATCCCTCCCGCCTGCTCAGTTGGGCAAACGCCGCCCTGATCGAGCGCGCCGGCCTCAGCAGCGACTTCGTGACCGCCGCCTGCGTGACCTACCTCCCGGACGAGCAGCTCCTGCGCTGGGCCTACGCGGGCCATCCCCCGGCGCTCTGGCTCGATGACGGTCGCGAGCTCATCGCACGCGAACAGGGAATCCCACTCGGCCTCGACACGGACTGCGGATGCGTGGAGGGTTCGCTGCGCTCGGCGGCCGGCGCGGGACTATTGCTCTACACCGACGGGCTGACCGAGGCACGGCACGACGGTGAGCTGTTCGGACTGGAGCGCGTGAGTGCCGCGCTCGAAGGCCTTCACAGGCGGTCGCCGAGCGACGTGGTCGCCGACCTGCGCGCACGGGTCGCCCAATACGCACACGGCACCCTGACCGACGATCTCTGCCTGCTCGCCGGGCGCATCGGCTAGCGGACCCCATCGAATGCAAGACGGCGTAGGTGGAGGGCGGAAGACGGCAGGAGATTCTCGCGGGGACAAGGATCTGCGCTTGGCGTACCGGTCTCGCTGTGCCGAGTCGAGTGGTGGGGCGCTGACCGGCCGCGCCCCACCTGCTCGTGGCTCTTACTCGCGGCCGAGCGTGTCGCCCTCGGCCTGGATGTGCTCCTTGCGGACCGTGTCGGAGACCTGGCGCTCCTCCATCTGGACGTCCTTGTCCAGCCGCACGCGCTCCTTGGGGACCGCGCGCTTCTCGACGACCGGCTCCTCCTCGTGGAGCACGACCTCGTGCTCCTCCTCGGAGATGGCCGGCCCGGACGTGGCGTCGCCGACGTTGGCGTCGGTGATCGGCTCGCGCTCCACGCGGACCTCTTCGCGCTGCACCGGCACGGTCTTCTCGACCTGCTCGGTGACCACGTACTTGCGTAGCCGAGCGCGGCCGCTCTCGCGGCTGGTCTTGCCCACGCGCAGCTCTTCCTCCGAGCGGGTCATCGCGTCGTCGGTGGTCGGGCCGCTGGTGTCGCGGCCGACGGGGTCTCGGTCGTCCGTCTGGCCACCGTTGCCCTCGGGCAGGCCCGAGTCCGAGCGGGCCTCCGAGTACTCGAGGCCGTAGTGGCGGTAGAGGCTGGCCTCTTCCTCTTGAGACAGGTCGCCGTCTGCCTCGGCCTTGGGAGCGTCCTTGACCTGTTGCTGGTCGTAGGGCACTCTCACGTCGCCGCCGGCCGTGCTGATTTCGGCGACGGGGACAAAGCTCACCTTCGAACCGAACATCCCCGTCTTGACGGCAAGCCACTCGGGCTTGCCGGTCTCGCTATCGAGGTAGATCTCTTCGATCGTGCCGATCTTCTCGCCGTCGGTATCGACCGCGTCACTGCCGCGCCATTCGGCCACGGCTGAGTCTGTGGGGTTCATGTGCTGCTCCTAGCTGCTGTGTGAAGTGACGGCGTGATTCCGTCTCGTATCTGGCCGCGCGTTTCCTCCGGAGGCCTGGCCCGGCTGGGCATGCCCGCACTGGTTCGAACGGCGTGGCGTGAGGCCTAACGATCGTTGTCGTCGGTGTACGGCTCGCTGGTGCCTGACTTGGCGAGCCCGCGGGAGATGAAGTAGGCCCCGCCGAGAATCGACACGTACAGCCATGCCTGGCGCGCGATGAACTGGTCCGTGCCGTCGTCGCCGCCCTTGATGACAGCGGCGCTGACGAGGATG
>DASTIC010000352.1:0-5288 GCA_035717845.1 Solirubrobacteraceae bacterium | reverse complement strand
GACCTCTGCGGGGGCGGCCTCGTCGGTCGCCTGGACCGCGACCACGTCGTCGGTCGGCGGCGCGTCCGACGGGGTCGCGAACTCGGCCTGTTGCGTGGCGCCGAGGGCCTCGCGCTCCTGGCGCTCGACCTCGTTCGGGTCGGCCCCGTGGGCCTTCTTGAGCTCCAAATGCTCTCGGATGGCGTCGTCGAGCAGTCCCATGCCTCTCGTCCTACAGGCTACTCGGCCGACGCGACGCCGTGGACGTCCCGCGGCCGCTGGACGGTCGGCGTGGCGCGCACGGTCTGGTTCTTCCCGGCCCGCTTGGCCTCGTAGAGCGCGGCATCGGCCGCGGCCACCAGCGCGTCCTTGTCGGCCGTGGGCGCCGTGTGCAGCGAGGCGACGCCGAACGACGCCGTGACCCGCAGCGTGCCGCCGCCGGCGAGAGGCAGCTCGAGCGCCTCGATGCGCCGCCGGACACGCTCGGCGAACCGGTACGCACCGTCGAGATCGGTCTGCGGCAGCGCGACCGCCATCTCCTCGCCGCCGTAGCGCGCCGGCTCGTCGATCTCGCGCGAGGAGTGCCGCAGCACGCGGGCGACCTCCCGCAGCACGGTGTCGCCCTGGATGTGGCCGTAGGTGTCGTTCACCTGCTTGAAGTTGTCGATGTCGAGCATGATCAGGCCCATCTCCTGGCCGTAGCGGCGGGCGCGCTCGACCTCGGCGGCGACGACCTCCTGGAAGCGCCGGTGGTTGAAGAGGCCGGTGAGCTCGTCGGTCACCGCCTGGCGCTGCACGGTCTCGTGCAGGTCGACGTTCTCGACCGACACGGCGGCGCCGCTGGTCAGGTACGCGAACAGGTCGCGTTCGCCGTGCGTGAAGGTGCGGTCGGCGCGGGCGACCGACACGATGCCGTACACCTGCTGGGAGTCCTCCTGCGAGCCGAGCGGCGCGGCGAGCGCGCTCACCCCGGCGACCTGGATCTCGGCGAGCTGCCCGGCGTCGATGACCGTGGCCTCGGCGGCGTGGAGGGCCCGCTGGAACTCGTCGGGATTGCCCTGGCGCGCGACCTCCTGGAGGGTGTTGTCCGGCGCCCGCATGCTCGCCCGCCCCGCGGCGGCGCCGATGCCCTCCACGGCCGTCTGCACGACGATCTCCATCACGCCGACGCGGTCGAGGCCGGCCGCGAACGACTCGCCGACCCGCCGGATCGCCTCCTCCAGGCGCGAGCGCTCGCGCTGGAGCTCCTCGATCTGGGCCTCGATCTGGCGGGCCATCGAGTTGAACTCGCGCCCGAGGGCGGCGAACTCGTCGCTCCCCTCGGCGGGCACGGCGACCGAGTAGTCGCCGTGGCCGAGGCGCTGCGCGGCGACCAGCAGCCGCCGGATCTCCGACTGGAGGCGGCGCGAGATGGCGACGGCGAAGATCGCGGCGAGGACGAGGAAGGCGACGACGGCGAGGACGGCGAGGATCGTGTCGCCCGGCGAGGCCGCGTCCTGCTCGGCCAGCAGCAGACGGATCTCGACCTCCCCGCCCACGGCGCTCGCCGTGAAGGTCTGGACGCGGTTGCCGACGCCGTTGACGCTGACCGAGCCCTCCTCGGGGAGGTCGTCGGGGACGTCGGCGGCCGTCGAGGCGACACGCTGGCCGTCGTCGATGATGACCACGCTGGCGTCGGTGTAGTTCTCCACCCGCTGGCCGTACTCCTCCGGCGACAGCGTCGACACGGTCAGCGTCCCGCGGCGCTCCTTCTGCTCGTCTTGGAGCTCCCGCTCGACGGGCGCGAGGGCGGACGGCTCGCCGGCCTGGAAGTCGCCGAAGCGATCGAGCTTCAGGTCCACGAAGCGGGCGCCCTCGCGAGCGGCCAGCCGGTCCAGCCGCGCCTGCACGGCGGACCGGTCGCGCCGCGCACGCGCGTCGGCGAGCACCTGGTCCCTGGCGATCGTGGTGCTGACGTCCTCCGCCCTCTCGCGCTCCTCGGAGATCACCCGCATGGCGGCGATCAGCGCCGTCGACAGCCGCGCGTCGGTGTTGCTCTCCTCCGTCTTGATGACGAGGATGAACAGCACGACGACCATCGTGAGCATGGGTACGACCACGCCCACGACGAAGAAGAGCCGCAGCCGGCTGCGGAAACTCGGGGTCAGGAGAGACCGAAAGCTCATAGGGCCTCGCACAACATCGTGCCAGCTACAATCGCAGCTTCCACGGCATGGGACAGAGACCCTGCCCAACGCCGCGCACCTCGGGGCTATAGCTCAGTTGGGAGAGCGCCTGGATCGCACCCAGGAGGTCGGGGGTTCGAGTCCCCCTAGCTCCATTCCTTCGAGGCCCTGCACGTGCGGGGCTTTCGTCGTTTCGGGGATCGCCCGTTATCGCCGATGATTGTCAAGGCCGGTCGAAATGTGGGCCAGTTGCGCCGGTGGAAAGTGGACCACCTCTTTTTGGTCTTGTGTGGGGATGCCGGGTCGGCGAAAGCCGGTCCCGGCTCTGGACCCGTGGGACCTGAGAGTTCTGTTCAGTCGTCTTTGGGCGGGCGGGCAAGGTCGCGGTCTTTGAGGCGATAACTGTCGCCTTTGAGGGCGAGGATCTCGGCGTGGTGGACGAGCCGGTCGATCATGGCGGCGGCGGTGACTGCGTCGCCGAAGATCTCGCCCCAGGCGCTGAAGGGCTTGTTGCTGGTGACGATCAGCGAGGCGCGCTCGTAGCGGCGGCTGACGAGCATGAACATCAGGTTGGCGGCCTGGGGGTCGAAAGGGATGTAGCCGACCTCGTCGACGATCAGCAGCGCGATCCGCTGCAGCCGGGTGAGCTCGTCGTCCAGGCGTCCCTGGCGTTGGGCGTCGGCGAGCAGGGCGACCCATTCGGTGGCGGTGCGGAACGCGACGCGCTGGCCGGCCAGACAGGCGCGGATCCCCAACGCGATCGACAAATGCGTCTTGCCGGTGCCGGGCGACCCGAGCAGGACGACGTTCTCCTTGCCGGCCAGGAAGTCGAGCTGGCCGAGGTGCTGGATCAGCGTCTTCTTGACCGAGCGCTGGAAGGTGAAGTCGACTCCTCGAGCGTCTTTCTGGCCGGGAATCGGGCGGCCTTGATGCGGCCCTCGCCGCCGTGCGCCTCGCGCGAGGAGTGCTCGGTCGACAACAGCGCCTCGGCGAAGCGCTCATAGCTCCAGTCCTCCGCCCGGGCGCGCTCGGCCAGCTTGGGCAGCGCCCGCGCGGCGGCTGGCGCCTTCAGCGCCCGGAACAGATGCGTGAGCTCGCTGCTGGTGCTCATGCGATCAGCGCGTCATAGGCCGCCAGCGGCCGCGTCTGGACGGCCGGCTCGAAGGGTTCGCTGCGGCCCTCGCGCAGCGCGCGGGCGTGCTCGATCGCGGTGATCGTGCGATGGCGGGCGAAGCTGCGGGCGTGGCGGGCGGCGAGCTCGCCTGTGTCGAGGCAGACGGCGGTGATCGCGGTCTGCGAGACGCGGATCTCGACGCGTCGGCCCGCTCGCGCCGGGTCGAGCGAGTAATCGTTGCTGTCAAAGCGCAGGAAAGGATCGGCCGGCACCCTGCTCACCCAGCGGCGATCCAGATCCGGAAACGCCGGCAGCGGCGCCATCTGCTCGCGCTCGACGAGCAGCCGGTCGACGGGCCGGCAGCGCAGCGTCTTATGCGTGCGTGCGTTGGCCTTCTCGAACCAGGTGTCGAGCTGGAGCTGATAGTCGCGCTCGTTGACGAAGCAGCGGCCGCGCTCGAAGTTGGTCTCCAGGTAACCCTGCAGGCGCTCAACGACGCCCTTGGCCTGCGGATCGGCCGGCTCGCAGAACCGCCACCCGACCCGCAGCTGGCCGCAGAGCGCGGCGAACTCTGCCGTCGGGCGCCCGCCGTGGCCGTGGATGCCGGCCTGGCGATCCCAGACCAACGTCCGCGGCAGGGCGCCAAGCGACCACAAACAGCGGGCAATACCCAGAGCAGATCGGGCGTCTGCTCGGAGAAGATCAGTGCACCGGCGCCGGCGCGCGAGTAGCCCAGGCACGCGACGACAACCCAGCCCCGACGCTGCTCAAGGTGTCCAACCGGGATCGGCACCGACGGCTCCCACAGATCGAACTGGCAGACCTCGCCCGGCCGATAGACCGTCCGCTGAAACGTCCTCGGCGGCGGGCGGAACAGCGGCCGCACCTCGCGCAGGTAGTCATCGACGATCGTCTTGCCGCCCGCATAGCCCAGCGGCTCGATCAGCTCCCGGATCCGCTGCCCCGGCAGTTTGGGATCCTCGCGCAACAGCCGGTGGATCTCCTCCTTGAACGGATCCAGCTTCGACGGCGCAGGCCGTCGCACATAGCGGGGCGGCCGAGTCGATCGCAACGCCCGCCGCACCGTGTTGCGATCACGCCCCGTCCGCCGGGCGATCTCCTTGATCGAGACGCCGCCGACGAAGTGCATGCGCCGGATCTCCGCCCACTGCTCCACGTCGGCCAACGACCTCCTCCTGGCTCGCCCGTAGCAACAGACGACCAGGCTCCATGCCCGCCCGGACACCGACGCGCCAACCGCCCAGGGATGCATTTTCAACCGGCGCGCAGGGGTGAGTATTCAGGCGGCGCCGACACATTGGCCGTCGGTCTACGGAACCGAAGGTCAGAGGTTCGAATCCTCTCGGGCGCGCTTAGCTGCACGGTTTTCGGCTGGTTTGAACGTCGGTATCGCCCCGAAGGTCAAATGCACGAACACGCGCTGTACAGGGCCTGTAGCGCCCTCACTTGATTTTCTGGCGACTTTTTTGGCGACGTCTGCGGTAGCTCGCCGGGGGCGGTGTGTGTGTCGAGCGGCGCTGCTCAGCCGTGTCGTTGGCGATGAGCTGGCCGGTCGCGCGGGCGGCGGAGTTGAGGGCGTTGTCCCACGTCGCCCGGACGCTGTCGTCGCCTCGGAGTGCAGGGCGCACGCGAGGTGGACGGCGTCGTAACCGCGTAGGGCGTGCTCGGCGGCGAGATCGCCGGCGTGGCGCGCGAGCGGTTCGTCGACCGCGATCGTGCGTAGCTCGGCGTAAGGGTCCTCGAGTGTGGGAACCGCGGCGGCATGGTTCGCCTCATCGATGCGCCGCGCGCGATCGGCCCATCGCCGCTGAGCCGGAGCGACGCACGGGTAACGCGTAGCGACGGCGCCGTGTGTTGAGCGCCAGCATTGGCAAGCACGGCGGCACGCTGGTCAAGGCACTCGGCGACGGGCATCTGCTGGCCTTCCCGAGCGCCCGGGTGGCGTTGCGTTGTGCGATCGATGTCCAGCGCGCGCTGCCGCTCGACGGGGCCCGGGACGTGCGCGCGCG
>DASTIC010000351.1:0-3115 GCA_035717845.1 Solirubrobacteraceae bacterium | reverse complement strand
TACGTCGCGTTCCAGGTGCTGGAGCGCATGGGTGTCGGCTCGCTGCAGCGGCACCGCAAGCTGGCGCTCCGGCGGGCGCGGGGACAGGCGGCGGTGGCGCAATCCCGACTCGATCTCGCCACGCTCGGCTCGCCGCGGCAGTTCACGCTGCGGCATCAGCGCGAGGGCTCGACCGCGACCTATCACCTGACGTTCCTGCTGGCGGATTACCTCGTGCAGCGCCACGGCTTCGACAAGATCGTGCAGTACTTCAGGCGGTTGCGCGGGCGATCCTCGGCGGCGGCGTTCGCGGCGACGTTCGGTCAGACGCTCGAAGGCTTCGAGCGCGAGGTGCTGCCACACCTCAAGCGCGCGATGGCCGACCCGGAGGCGCAGCCCTAGACAATATGGAAGGACCGGCCTGACCTATTGCAGAGTCGTGGGTTGTTCCGGGTGGGAACAGAGCCACATGCAAAAGGAGGCCGGTCGTGGAAAAGGATACTACCTACGTGGCGCTCGATGACAGCAAGCGGAAGATCGTCGCGGGGATCTTGCGGCCCGGCGACGGGCAACCCGAGCTTCGCGAGATCGCGAACGACCCGCGCCTGATCCGCCGCCTGTTCGAGCGGCTCAAGCGCGAGGGGCCGGTGGCCGCGTTCTACGAAGCCGGGGTGTCCGGCTACGATCTTCGCCGCCAGATCGTCGCGCTCGGCGTCGCCTGCGACGTCATCGCGCCCGCGCTGACTCCGCGCCGCCCGGGGCAGCGGATCAAGACCGACCGCCGGGACGCCGCGAAGCTCGTGCCCTGTTCCGCGCCGGCGAACTCACCGCGATCCATGTTCCTGACGAGAGCGAGGAAGCGGTGCGCGATCTCGTCCGCTGTCGCGACGACATTCGCCGCGACGTCCTCCGCTGGCGCCATCGCGTGCTCAAGCTCCTGGCCCGCCACGGGCGCGCCTATCTCGCAGGCAAGAACTGGAGCCAGGCCCACTGGCGGTGGATCCGCGAGCAGCGGTTCGACCTGCCACCACTGCAGCGCGCGTTCGAGGCCACCCTGTTTGCGTTGGAGCAAGCCTTGGCCCGACAGGCCGAGCTCGACAAGGAACTCGAGGCCGTGGCGACCACCGTCCCCTATCGCGAGCCCGTGGACTGGCTCCGCTGCTTCCGCGGAATCGACACGCTGTCGGCGATCATCCTCCTCGCCGAAATCGTGGACTTCCAGCGCTTCCGTCGGCCACGCGAACTCATGGCGTACCTCGGGCTCGTGCCAAGCGAATACTCCTCCGGCGAGGCCCAGCGCCGCGGCGCGCTGACCAAGGCTGGTAACAGTCACGCGCGGCGAGTCCTCGTCGAGGCCGCCTGGCATTATCGGCACCGACCCACCATCGGCCGCACGCTGGCAAGCCGTAGCCAAGGACAACCCGAGGAGATCGTCGGTCAG
Organism: Solirubrobacteraceae bacterium; assembly: GCA_035717845.1. Classification (GTDB taxonomy): domain Bacteria; phylum Actinomycetota; class Thermoleophilia; order Solirubrobacterales; family Solirubrobacteraceae; genus DASSUW01. The sequence goes on along the minus strand of DASTIC010000351.1, from coordinate 1,695 downwards.
GCGTGGCGAGCCCAGCAGCGCTTGCATCGCCGCTACCGCCATCTCGTTGGTCACGGCAAGCGAACGCCGGTGGCCGTGGCGGCGGTCGCACGCGAACTTGTCGGGTTCATCTGGGCCGCCATGACTCGGCACGAGAGTCGGCGCGCAGCCGCGTAACCATCGTGGCCGAGGCGAGAGGTCAAGCGTAGTGACTCCGAGATTCCCGAGCGACGTCGGCCAGGCGCGGTGCGAGCACGACTGGAGAGTCCTCGCGCTAGCTATGCGACGCCCGGTTTTCGGATCGGGACGACTCGCGCCCCTAGACGGAGGCAGCTCCCGACGAAGCAGTGTCATGCGGCTCTACTCTTCGGAGCAACCCGCGCATATCAGCCTGATTCGTCGTCGAAGCCGCTCCATCGTCAGCCGTGCGTCGGCGTCCTCGGGAAATCGTCCGTGCCCGCCCACGAAATGCTCGGACGTCAACATCGACCAAGAGATCGAGGGCGCCGTCACAAATCGCTTGACGGCTGGTCCTTCCATATCAGCTAGCTGTGAGCTTTCAGGAGGTTGTCCATTCGGAACCTCTCTGCGAAGGTGGTTATCGCCAAACGACCATCCCGCACCGGAGGAAGCCCCGAATGGACAGTCACAAGAATGCGCGCACGACCGCTCACAGTCGAGCCGAAATCGCTCGGCGCGTCTTCGCCGGCATTCCCGTCGCCACCGTGGCCCGAGCGTTCGGCGTGTGTGATCGCACCGTACGGAAGTGGGCCGATCGCGCCCGCCTCACCAGCTTGCCGCTCGAGGACGGGTCGTGCCGGCCGCGGTCGTCGCCGACCGCCATTTCGGCCGGCGTGATGGTCGAGATCGAACGGCTGCGGCGCCTGCGGCGCACGGGCGCCGAGATCGCCGAGATCCTGCAGGTGAGCCCGGCCACCGTGAGCCGGACGCTGCAGTTGCTGCGGCTGAATAAGCTGAGCGCGCTGGAGCCGCCCGCCGTGGTGCAGCGCTACGAGTGGTTGCGCCCCGGCCAGCTCGTGCACGTCGACGTCAAGAAGCTCGGCCGGATCGGGCTGATCGGGCACCGCATCACGGGCGACCGCCACCGCCGCGCGCGCGGCATCGGCTGGGAATATGTCCACGTGTGCGTCGATGATTGTTCCCGGCTTGCTTACGTCGAAGTGTTGTCGGACGAGCGGGGCGTCACCATGGCGGGCTTCATGCGCCGGGCGCTGGCGTGGTTCCGCGCGCGGGGCGTCTTGGTGCAGCGCGTGCTGTCCGACAACGGCTCGGGCTATCTCTCGCACACCTTTGCCGCCGCTTGCCGCCGGTTGCACCTAGTTCACCGACGGACGCGGCCGTACACGCCCCGCACCAACGGCAAAGCCGAGCGGTTCATTCGCACGCTGCAACACGAATGGGCCTACGTGCGCCCGTTCTTGAACTCGGCCGAACGCACCCGCATGCTTCAGCCGTGGCTGCACTACTACAACGAGCATCGGCGCCACGCCGCGCTCAACGGCCAACCACCCATCAGCAGACTCGTCCGATCGGACGATCTCCTGAAAGCTCACAGCTAGGCATCGCGCAGCTCTTCGAACAGGTGCAGCAGGTCGACGCGCATCTCACCGATCGGCGCCCACCGGTCTGCGATGCCGGATGCGCGCTTGGCGAGCCAGACAGGCGACGCCGAGACGCTCCAGAGCCTGCACGGCG
>DASTIC010000350.1:0-2733 GCA_035717845.1 Solirubrobacteraceae bacterium | reverse complement strand
CAGCTTGTCGAGCAGGGCGCGGCGCGCGGCCCGCGCGTCGTCGTCGGCGCACCCGTCGAGCAGGCCCTCGGCGTCCCAGTCCATCGCCGGGAAGGTACTGCCCGGTTGATTGAATCGTGGCGCCTTGGCCATCGAGACCTCACTCGAGCGCGACGTCCGCCGCAACACGCTGCTGCTGGCGGCGGCCATGGCGGTCTACTCCGCCGTGCTCCAGCTGGTGGCCGCCGTGTCGTCGCTGACGTTCGTGCTCGTCACCGGCGTCGAGGGCCTGCTCGGGCTCGGACCGGCGATCTTCCTCACCGCGTCGGCGCTGACGGCGCTGCCCGCCGGGCGGGCGATGGACCGGCTCGGGCGGCGGCCGGTGATCGCGGGCGGCTACGCGATGGCGACCGCAGGGTGCGCGCTGACCGCGGCCGCGACGGCCGCGGACTCGACGCCGCTCGTGATCCTCGGCTTCTGGCTGACCGGCAGCGCGAGCGGGATCGCGCTGCTGATCCGCACGGCGGCCGGGGACATGTACCCGCCGGAGCGGCGGGCGCGAGGCATCTCGTACGTGCTGTTCGGCTCCGTGTTCGGCGCGATCCTCGGGCCGGCGGTGTTCGGTCCGCTGTTCGCGGGCCGCGAGGTCGAGGCCGCCGCGCTGACCGTGCCGTGGCTCGCCGCCGGCGGGATCAGCCTCGTCGCCGTCGTGCTCGTGCTGCTCGTGCGGCCCGACCCTCAGCGCATCGCCGAACGCCTCGCCGCGAGCGCGCAGGACGCGACGCCGGAGGCGCCCGCCGCCCCGCTGCGCGAGATCCTCAGCCGCCGGGGCGTCCGCCCGGCGATGCTCGCCGCGTTCGCCAGCTTCGGCGTCATGGTCTCGGTGATGAACCTGAGCGGCTACGTGGTCGTCGAGCACCACCACCACTCGCAGGACAGCGTCTTCCCGATCATCGGTGCCCACGTGCTCGGCATGTACGCGCTGGTGCTCGTGACCGGCGCGCTGATCGACCGCATCGGCCGGATCGTCGCGCTGTCCGGCGGCCTGCTCGTCATGGCGGCCTCCACGATCGGCCTGCTGTGGTGGGAGAGCGTGCCGGCGACCGCGGTGCTGCTGTTCGGGCTCGGCGTCGGCTGGAACCTCTCGTTCGTCGCGGCCACCGCGCAGCTCGTGGACCTCGCGCGCCCGTCCGAGCGCGGGCGGCTGCTCGGGTTCAACGACCTCCTGTCGGCGCTGCTCGGCGCCGCGCTCGCCCTCGCCGGCGGCTACGCGCTCGACTCGATCGGCGTCGCCGCGCTCGCCCTCGGCGCCACCGCGATCGTCGCCGCCCCGGTGCTCTGGCTCGTGCCGCGGGCGATGAGCAAGCCAACGTCAACGGCGGCTGGGTAGGGAGGCTCGGGTGCCGGCCGGGCGGTCATAACCGGACACGCTGAATCGTCCGGGCAGGCGTGTGGCCGGTTAGGAGCCGCAGCGGCTCCTAAGTGGACATGGGGACCCGTCGCTAGCGGGGCGTGGCCAGTTAGGAGCCGTGACGGCTCACAAATGGACAACACCGCCGAACGCCGTCGGCATTGGCCGGTTCTGCACACCCGGCCAGCTCCCTCACCCTCCCTACCCAGCGCAGTTGACGTTCCCGCGCCCTAGTACGCTCATAAGCATCGGAAACCCAGGGGGGCTGGCGGCAGGCCGGCTGAGATAGCGCCCACCACGGCGGCGCTGACCCTTCGAACCTGTGGGGTAATGCCCGCGGAGGGAGTGATGGGGACGGAAGTGCAGGCTCGCAGCGCCCGGGCGCGTGACGGCTCCGGCGGGGTGGCGGTGAGCGACGTTCGGAAGGCCTTCGGCGCCGTGCGGGCGCTCGGCGGCGTGTCGCTCGAGGCGGCGCCGCGCGAGGTCGTGGCAGTGGTGGGGCCGAGCGGGTGCGGGAAGTCGACGCTGCTCGAGCTCGTGTGCGGGCTGGCGGCGCCCGACGCCGGCACCGTGGATGCGGCGCCGGCGGCGCTGATGCCGCAGCGCGACGGGCTGCTGCCTTGGCTGTCGGCGCTCGACAACGCCGCGCTCGCGCTGCGGGTGGGCGGAGCCGGGCGGGCCGCGGCTCGTGCCGCGGCCCACGAGCACTTCGCCGCCTTCGGGCTCGAGGGCTTCGAGCGGGCCCGTCCGCGCGAGCTGTCCGGCGGGATGCGCCAGCGGGTGGCGTTCCTGCGCACGCTGCTCGCCGGCCGGCCCGTGCTCTGCCTCGACGAGCCGTTCGGAGCGCTCGACGCGCTCACCCGCACGCAGATGCAGCGCTGGCTGGCCGGCGCGCTCGAGCGCGAGCCGCGCACCGTGCTGCTGGTGACCCACGACGTCGAGGAGGCGGTGCTCCTGGCCGACCGCCTCGTCCTGCTCTCCCCGCGCCCCGGCCGCGTGATCGCGACGCTCGACGTCCCGCTCGCCCGGCCGCGGCACCGCACCGACGCGGACGTCGTCGCCCTGCGCGAGCGGGCGCTCGAGGCCCTCGGAGCGGACGCGTGAGCGCCGCCCTGATCGTGCTGGCGGCCCTCGGGGCGTGGGAGGCGATCGTCCGGGCCGGCCTCGTGGACGAGCTGATCCTCCCGGCGCCGACCCAGGTCGTCGAGGCGCTGTGGACCGATCGCGGCCTCCTCGCTCCCGACCTGGCTGTCACCACCTGGGAGGTCGTGCTCGGCCTGGCGGCGGCGATCGGGGCCGGCGCTGCGCTCGGGATCGCCATGCACGTGTCCCCCGCCGCCGCC
>DASTIC010000349.1:0-3711 GCA_035717845.1 Solirubrobacteraceae bacterium | reverse complement strand
AGCCGTAGCAGCCCATAAGTGGACAACCGACCGCTCCTGAGCGACGGCGTGGCCGGTTGGGAGCCGTAGCGGCTCATTAGTGCACAACCGACCGCCCCTGGGCGACGGCGTGGCCGGTTATGCACCCTCACCACCGCCGATCCCTCGCTCTCCCTACCCAGCCGCAGTTGACGTTCGTCGACCCCGCGCTAACGCCCGAGGCGGAGCCAGTCCGAGAAGTCGCCCCAGGTGCCGGTAGCGCGGTAGGAGGCCTCTCGCCAGGCGTGGCCCCAGCCCGCGAGGCGGCCGCCGCGGCGAGCGGCGATCGCGGAGGCTCCCGTGAGGCCGAGGCCGAGGAGCGCGGCGGCGAGCAGGAGCGCGGGCAGGAGCAGGTTGCTGTCGCCGCCCGGCGTGACGGCGAGCTGGGGCTCGACCGGCGCCGCGGGGGGCGGCACCGGGGTGGGGCTGGGCTGGACCGGGGCGACGTCGCCCTCCGCCGGCGGGGCGGGCTTGGCATCGCGCGGCGGGGGATCGTCGTTCCCGCCTCCGCCGCCAATCCCGAAGTCCGGCGTGTCACCCGACTCAGGAGCCGGGGGAGGCGGCGCGGTCGTCGGGGCCGGGGCCGCCGGCGCGGGCGTCGAGCTGGGCGCCGGGGTCGCCGTCGGCTCCGGCTTCTTGGCCTCCTCGCAGCGGCGCACCTCCTCCGCGTAGTCCTCGATCGCCGCCTCCAGCGTGGGCTTGAAGTCCGGGTAGTCGGCGTCGTAGAGGTCGTCGACCGAGCGCAGCGTGCGCTTGAGCGCCAGGCGCTTGTGCACGCAGGTCTTGAGCTCGCCGTCGGCCTCGTAGTCGCGGTAGACGCGCTTGACGTCCTTGCGCTTGCGCAGCTCGGCCTGCCGCTGCTCCCGGGGGGTCGGCGTCGGCTCGGGCGTGGGCGTCGCGCTGGGATCGGGCGTCGGCGTCTCCGCAGGAGGCTGCATCTGGCCGGAGGCCGCGGTCGGCACGACGAGCATCGCCGCGACGGCCAGCACAAGCAGGCGCACGCGCATGGGACGTCAGGGTAGCTGCCATCATGCCGCGCCCATGAAGCTCCTGGTCACCGGCGGCGCGGGCTACATCGGCTCGATCGTCGCCCAGCAACTGCTCGACGCGGGCCACCAGGTGACCGTCCTCGACGACCTCTCCCGCGGCCACCGCGAGGCCGTCCCGCAGGGAGCGGAGCTGGCCGAGGTCGACCTGCTCGATGCCCCCGCCGTCCACCGCACCCTCCAGGACGGCTTCGACGGCGTGCTCCACTTCGCCTCGCTGGCGCTCGTCGCCGAGTCTGTCGCCCACCCGGAGCGCTACCACCGCGTCAACCACGTCGGCGCGCTCAACCTGCTCGACGCGATGCGCGACGCCGGCGTCCGCCGCCTGGTCTTCTCCTCCACGTGCGCCGTCTACGGCGAGCCGGAGTCGGTGCCCATGCACGAGGACATCCCGGCCGCGCCGGTCAACGCCTACGGGAACTCGAAGCTGGCGATCGACCGCATGATCGGCGACGAGACCCGCGCGCACGGGCTCGCCGCCGCCTCGCTCCGGTACTTCAACGTCGCCGGTGCCCACGACCACCTCGGAGAGGACCACGACCCGGAGACGCACCTGATCCCGCTCGTCCTGCGGGCCGCGGCCGGCAAGAGCGACCACGTGAAGGTCTTCGGCACCGACTACCCCACGCGCGACGGCACCGCGGTGCGCGACTACATCCACGTCGACGACCTCGGCCGCGCGCACATCATGGCCCTGGAGGCCACCGAGCCCGGCCGCCACGCGATCTACAACCTCGGCACCGGCGACGGCTCGACCGTGCGCGAGGTGATCGAGGCCGCGCGCCGGGTCACCGGGCGGGAGATCGAGGCGCGGGAGGAGACCCGCCGCCCGGGCGACCCGCCGGCGCTCGTGGCCGCCAGCGACCGCATCCGCGAGGAGCTCGGCTGGGTGCCGGAGAAGGGCCTCGAGGACATGATCGGCGACGCCTGGGCCTGGCACCAGGCGCACCCCGACGGGTACTAGGACAGGCCCGCCAGCGCGTCCGCCAGCACCGCCTCGGGCGGCTGCGCGGCGTCGAGCACCACGAAGCGCTCGGGCTCGGCGGCGGCCAGCTCGTCGTAGGCCGCCGCGACCGCGGCGAAGAACGCGTCGCCGGACTGCTCGAGCCGGTCCGCCGGCCGGCCGGCGATCCGCGCCAGGCCCGCGGCCGGATCGATCCGCAGCAGCAGCGTGCGGTCGGGCACCAGCCCGCCGGTGGCGAACGCATTCAGCGCCGCGATCTCCTCCACGCCCAAGCCCCGCCCGGCGCCCTGGTAGGCGAGCGAGGAGTCGACGAACCGATCGAGCAGCACGGTCCTGCCCTCGGCGAGCAGCGGGCGGAGCTGCTCGGCCACCAGCTGCGCCCGCGCGGCGGCGTAGAGCAGCGCCTCTGCGCGCGAGTCGACCTCCAGCGATGGGTCGGCGAGCAGCGCCCGGATCCGCTCGGCGACCTCGACGCCTCCCGGCTCCCGCAGCACCACCACGGGGTCGAGCGCGCTCGCCAGCCCCGCGATCAGCGTCGTCTTGCCCGCCCCGTCGAGCCCCTCGACCGTGATCAGCACGCCTAGGATCTAACCGGATGCTGGAGCAGCACCCCCACGCGGCTGCGGTCCTCGGCGCGGCGCTGAAGCACCGGCCCGCGCACGCGTACCTGCTGCACGGCCCGGCCGGGTCGGGCAAGCGCGGCGCCGCGCGCGACTTCGCCGCGGCGCTGCTCGCCGGCAACGACGAGGCCGCTCGGCTGCGGGTGATGCACGGCGCCCATCCCGACCTCACGTGGGTGGCGCCGAGCGGCGCCCACGAGATGCTGCGGCGCGACGTGCAGGAGTCCGTGGTGAGTGCCGCCTCCCACACCCCGTTCGAGGCCCCGCACCGCGTGTTCGTGCTCGAACGCGCCGACACGATGAACGACGAGGCGGCCAACGCGCTGCTCAAGACGCTGGAGGAGCCGCCTTCCTACGTGGTGCTCCTGCTGCTCACCGACAACCCGTCGCAGGTCCTGCCGACGATCGCCTCGCGCTGTCAGCCGGTCCGCTTCGACCCGCTGCCCGCCGCCCAGCTCGCCGAGCGCCTCCAGGCCCGCGGCGTCGAGCCGGCTACCGCCACCGCCTGCGCGCGGCTCTCGCTCGGCGACGGCGAGCGGGCGCTGGCGATGGCGCTCGACCCCGAGCTGCGCACCGCCGCCGAGGCGTTCGCGCGAGCGCCGCTGCACCACCGCCCGCTGGCAGCCGGCCCGCTCCTCGAGCAGTCCCGCAGCGCGGGCGCGCGGGCGCGCGAGACGGTCGAGGCCGCGCTGGCCGAGGAGCTGGAGTACCTGCCCAAGAAGGAGCACAAGCGGCGCACCACCGAGCTCGACGAGCGCGCCCGCCGGGCCGAGCGCCGCGCCGCGACCGGCGCGCTCGAGCACGCGCTCCAGCTCGCCGGCCTGTGGTACCGCGACCTCGCGTGCGTGGCGGCCGGCGCCGAGGAGCTCGTGCACCACGCCGACCGGCTCGACGCCCTGCGCAAGGACGCCGCCCTGCGCGACCGGGCGGCCTGGCTGCGCGCGGTCGAGCTCGTCGACGACACCCGCGCGAGCCTGGCGCTCAACGTCAGCGAGGCGCTCGCGCTCGAGGCGCTGGCCTACCGCCTCGAGGGGAGCTGACCGAGCTCCTCGGCGGCGAACCG
>DASTIC010000348.1:0-7256 GCA_035717845.1 Solirubrobacteraceae bacterium | reverse complement strand
AGTGCACGTTGCCGAGCACCTGGAGCGCCGGGTTCTCGCGCCGGACCACGTTCAGCCGCCGGATCATCGGCAGCAGCGGCCCGTCGAACGCCCGCTCTCGGATCTCGTACTTCTCCGAGTTCAGGTACTCCTCGCTGCCCTCGCGCAGCGGCACGTTCTCGAAGTTCTCGTACCCGGAGTAGATGCCGTACGTCGGGCTCAGGGTGGTCGCCAGCACGAGTCGCGCCACGAACGCCGGCGGCCCGCCGTGCTGGAGGTAGGCGTGGAGGATGTCGTGCGTGTTGACGAAGAAGTTGGGCCGGAAGTACTCGACCTCCTCGGTCCAGTTGAGCTCGGAGACGTACTCGGTCAGCTCCCAGCGCGAGTTCTTCCACGTGTAGTACGTGTAGGACTGCGTGAAGCCGAGCTTGGCCAGCTCGCGCATGACCGCGCGCCGGGTGAACGCCTCCGAGAGGAAGATCACGTCGCGGTCGACGGCGTGGACCTCCTTGATCAGCCATTCCCAGAACGGGAACGGCTTCGTGTGCGGGTTGTCAACGCGGAACACCTTCACGCCGACGTCCACCCACCCGAGCACGATCTCGCGCCACGCCTGCCACAGCTCGCGCCAGGCCTCTGTGTCCCAGTTGAAGTTGTAGATGTCCTGGTACTTCTTGGGCGGGTTCTCGGCGTACTTGATCGTGCCGTCGGGGCGCTGCTGGAACCACTCGGGGTGCTCCGTCAGCCACGGGTGGTCGGCCGACGCGTTGAGTGCGAGGTCGAGCGCCACGTCCATGCCGTGCTCGCGCGCCGTGTCGCACAGCGCGCGCAGGTCGTCGAGCGTCCCGAGCTCCGGGTGGACCGCCTCGTGGCCGCCCTCGTCGGACCCGATCGCGTACGGCACGCCGGGGTCGTCCGGCCCGGCCACCAGCGTGTTGTTGCGGCCCTTGCGGTTCTTGCGGCCGATCGGGTGGATGGGCGTGAAGTAGAGGACGTCGAAGCCGTGCTCGGCGATCGCCGGGATCTGCGCCTCGACGCCCTTGAAGCCGCCCCAGGAGCGGGGGAACAGCTCGTACCACGCGGAGAAGCGCCCGCGGACGCGGTCGACCTCCAGCGGCAGCGGCTGCTCGAGCGAGGTCGCCTCGTGCCGCAGGTCGATGCGCTCGACCGCCTCGGCGAGGTCGGGGCTCATCGCCGCCTCGTGGTGCTCGGCCTCCGGCAGCTTCGGGTTCCCCATCGTGGCGATCGCCGCCTCGATCGCCTCGCGATCGGCGGGATCCTTGGCCGCGGCGGCGGTCTGCTCGAGCAGCGCCACGCCCTCGGACAGCTCGCCCTGGAGATCGTGCTGCCCCGCGTCGATCTTGCGGTGCATCTCGTCGCGCCAGGTGGCGAAGAGGTCGTTCCAGGCCTCGATCGTGAACTCCCAGCTCCCCGGCGTCTCGACCGCGAACTCACCCTCCCAGCGGACGCCGCGGTGGTGGGCATCGACCGCGTGCATGGGCGATTCGAGCCAGCGCTTTCCGCCCGGCGCCTTGTAGCGCACGACCGCGCGCAGCATCTCGTGGCCGTCGCGGAAGATGTCGGCGGAGACCCGCACCGTGTCGCCGACGGCGCGCTTCGGTGGGTACCGTCCTGCGTCGATGGTGGGCGCGGCCTTGTTGATCTTGGTCCGCGCCGGTGCTTCGGAGCTCATGGCCTCGGGCATCGCAGCCGGGAAGTATCCACAACGCGAGCGCTCTAACCATGCTCCTCCCACGCACGAGCGGCGTACAGCTGCATCCGACATCGCTGCCCGGCGGACGCCTGGGCCCTGAGGCGTACCGGTTCGTCGACTGGCTGGCGGATGCCGGGCAGTCCTGGTGGCAGATGCTCCCGCTCGGACCGCCGGATCGCCACGGGTCGCCGTACAAGTCGGCTTCGGCCTTCGCCGCGTGGCGCGGGCTGCTGGCCGACCCGCGGGCGCCGGTGTCGCGCGCCGAGGAGCTCGACTTCCGCGAGCGCAACGCGTATTGGATCGAAGACTGGGCGCGGCTCGGGCCGCGCGGCGCGGTCACCGACCAGGTCCGGTTCGACCGCGAGTGGGCGGCGCTGCGCGAGCACGCGTCGGCGCGCAGGGTGCGGCTGATCGGGGATGTCCCGATCTACGTCGCCGCCGGATCGGTCGACCACCGCGCGCACCCGGAGCTGTTCCGCTCCGACGCCGTCGCCGGCACGCCGCCTGACGCGTACACCGACAAGGGCCAGCTGTGGGGGAACCCGCTGTACGACTGGGGCGCGCTCCGGCGGCGCCAGTACCGCTGGTGGACGGACCGCCTGCGGCGCACCTTCGACCTCGTCGACCTCGCGCGGATCGACCACTTCCGCGGCTTCGCCGCGTACTGGACCGTGCCGCGAGGCGCCCGCCACGCACTGGCCGGGCGGTGGTCGCGCGGGCCGGGGCGGGCGCCGTTCGACGCGGCGCGGCGCTCGCTGGGGCGGGAGCTGCCGCTGATCGCCGAGAACCTCGGCGTCATCACGCCCGCGGTCGAGCGGCTGCGCACGTCGCTCGGGCTGCCGGGGATGGTCGTGCTCCAGTTCGGGTTCGGCTCCGGCGACCCCCGCAACGTGCACACGCCGGTCAACCACCGCGAGGACACGGTCGTCTACACCGGCACGCACGACAACGACACGGTGCGCGGGTGGTACGACGGGCTCGACACCGACACGCGGGCGGAGGTCGACGCGGCGATCGCTGTGGCCGGGGTCCGCGAGCGGGCGCCGCACTGGTCGCTCATCCGGCTCGCCTTCGCGTCGCCCTCGCGGCTTGCCATGGTCCAGGTCCAGGACGTGCTCGGCATCGGCTCCGAGGGCCGCATGAACCAGCCGGGGACCGTCGGCGCGTGGCGCTGGAGGCTCGACCGCCTCCCGCGCGCGGACCTCGGGCGGCGCCTGCGTGCGGCGACCGAAGCAGCCGGGCGACTACCCTCGTAAGCCGCCCGATGGCCGCGCCCGCCGCTCCCGACCGGATCCTCGACGTCAACCGCCGCTACCACGACGTGGCGGCGCGCGACTACGACGCCAAGTGGGGGATCTCGTACGGCGAGGTGGGGCGCCGGCAGGTGCTCGGGAAGATGACGAAGCTGCTCGGGCCGAATCCGGGGCCGTTCCCGCGGGCACTGGAGATCGGCGCCGGGACGGGGTACTTCTCGGTCAACCTCGCGCACGCCGGCGTGATCGGCTCGGCCACGTGCACCGACATCTCGCCGGGGATGCTCGAGGCGCTGGAGCGCAACGCGCGGGCGCTCGACCTCGACGTCGAGACGGCCGCGTGCGACGCCGCGGAGCTGCCGTTCGCGGACGACAGCTTCGACCTCGTGCTCGGGCATGCCGTGCTCCACCACCTCCCCGACCTCGATCGCGCGTTCGCGGAGCTGCACCGCGTGCTCGCCCCCGGCGGCACACTCTTCTTCGCCGGCGAGCCGTCGCGCCACGGCGACCGCCTGGCCGGCGTGCCGAAGCGCGCGGCGCTGCGGCTGGCGCCGGCATGGCGGCGGGCGATCCGCGCGCGGCCGGCGCCACCGCACGACTGCGGGAACGACGACCACTCGCTGGAGGCGCTCGTGGACGTCCACGCGTTCGCGCCGGACGACCTCCTGCTGCACGCCGAGCGCGCGGGCTTCGACGGCGTTCGGGTGCAGGGCGAGGAGCTGCTCGCCAACTGGTTCGGGTGGTTCAACCGCACGCTGGAGGCGAGCGCGAACCCGGCCGACATCCCGTGGGCCTGGATCCAGTACGCCTACCGCGGCTACCTGGCGCTCCAGGCGATCGACCGGTGGCTGCTCGAGCCGCGCCTGCCCCCACGGCTCTTCTACAACCTCATGCTGGCGGCGCGGAAGCCGCTCCCGTGACGATGGCCGAGGCTGAGCGGCCCGACCGGCCGCCGCCGAGCCCGCTCGACATCCTGCGCGACCGGCGGGCGCTGGTCGACACCGGGCTCGGGCCCGTCGCGTTCGTGGTCGTCAACGCGGTGGCGGGCCTGGAGACGGCCGCGATCGTGGCCGTGGCCCTGTCGGTCGTGATCGCCGCGGTGCGGGCGATCCGGCGCGAGCCGCTGACCAACGCCGTCGGCGGCATCCTCGGCACCGGCCTGGCCGTCTTCATCGCGCTGCGAACGGGCAGCGCCTCGGGCTACTTCGTGCCGCGGGCGATCCAGAACGCCGGCCTCGCGCTCGGCTTCTGGGGGTCGATCGCGTTCCGCCGTCCGGTGATCGGATTCATCGTCGCGCCGCTCTACCACATCCCGCCGGGCTGGTATCGCGACCCGCGGATCCGCCGGGCGTTCGCCGAGGGGAGTGCCGTCTTCGCGGTCGTCTTCACCGTGCGCGCGATCGTCTACACGGTCCTCATCGCCGCCGGGCGGGAGGGTGCGCTGGCCGCCGCCGTCGTCGTCCTCGGCTGGCCGGCGTTCCTGGGCGCCCTGTGGTTCTGCTACCGCTACGTGCCGCGGCGGCTCAGGCAGCTGGGCGTCGACGTCGACGCGCTGACGCGGCGGCGCTGAGCGCCACCCGCGCCGAGATCTTGGCGTGGCGGTACGCGTAGGTGAGGTCGCCGCGCAGGCGGCCACGACGCGTCGTGTCGTAGCTGATCAGGCTCGAGGGCCGGCTGCGCGGCTCGAGGCCGTGCGCGGCGAGGAGATCGAGCGCACGCTCGGCGATCGCGATCTGCCCGAACGCCGTCGGGTGGACGTGGTCGGGCATCATCAGGTTGCGGGCCCCGAAGTCGCGCAGGTCGAGCACGAGCGCCTGCGTCGCGTCCGCCGACGCCTCGATCGCGTCGTTCGCCTCCAGCACGGCGGCGCCGGCCCGCGGGCGGCCGAGGTCGAGCGGGACGGTGGCGGTCAGGACCCGGTCGCAGCGCTCGGCGAGGAACGCGAGCGCGGTGCGAAGGTCGCGTTCGAAGGCGGCGCGGTCCCAGCTCGGGAGCCGCACGTCGTTGGCCCCGACGTAGAGGCAGCCGAGGTCGTACCGGGTGTCCTTTCTCGCGCGCGGGATCTGCGTGGCGAGCACGTCCTGCACGGTGGCGCCGTCCTGGGCGTGCGGGGTGTACGGCAGCCCCAGCCCGCGGGCCACCCACAGCGCCCACGACTGGAGCGCGACGCCCCACTGGAGCTCCCCGCCCCCGTTCGTGATCGAGTCCCCGAAGGCGATGACGCCGAGGCGGCAGGCGGACACCCGCGGATGTCTACCGGACGGTGAAGTAGCGGGTCGCCGGCGTGCCCACGCCGGCGCTGCTGTACACGGCCACGACCACCCGGTGCCGCCCGCGCCTGAGCCGGCTCACCTTGAGCCTGACCCGGTTGGCGGTCGTCGCAAGCGTCCGCCGCTTCACCTTCACCCACCGCCGGCCCGACTTGCGCTGCACGAGGATCCGCAGCGTCGCAGCCCGGGTCGTGCGCGCCCGAACGGTCACCCAGCGCAGCGTCCCGCGCTTCGTGACCTTGCCGGAGAGAGCCGTCAGCGCGGGCACCGGGCACCCGTTCGCCGTGAACGCCGCCTCGAACGGGCAGGCGTCCTGCGCGTCGATGAACCCGTCCCCGTCACCGTTCGGCGGCGGCACGACCGGGCAACCGTTGGCGGTGAGCGCCGGCACCGTCGGGCAGGCGTCGGAGTCGTTCGGGCGGCCATCATTGTCGGTGTCGCTGTCGCAGGCGTTTCCACCGTCGGACCGGCCGTCCGAGTTCTGCTGCCCCGGGTTCGAGACGGTGGGGCAGTTGTCGGCGCTGTCCATCACTCCGTCGCCATCGGCGTCCGGGCAGCCGCGCGCCGTACCGGGCACGCTCGGGCACAGATCGATGCTGGTAGGCCAGCTGTCTCTATCGGGATCGTCCGACACCGGGCAGTTCTCGGTCCCCTGCGTCGGGTTCGGGGTGCCGGGACACGTGTCCGTGCGGTCGGGGACGCCGTCGGCGTCGCCGTCGATCTGGAGCAGCGTGGCCTCGGTGTTCGCCCGCCCGTCGCTCACCGACAGGTCGGTGAGGCTCGCCTTGTCGTCGGCGAACGCCACGACGGCCTGCCGGATCGCGGTCGGCGTCAGGGCGGGGTTCTGGCTGAGAAGCAGTGCCGCCGTGCCGGTGACGTGCGGCGTCGCCATCGACGTACCGTTCAGCGTGGCGTGCAAGCCACCCAGCCACGTCGACCTGATCCGGTACCCGGGCGCGAAGACGTCGACCGTCGTGGTTCCGAAGTTCGAGAACTCGGCCGGCTCGTCGGTATGCGTCGACGCACCGACGCAGAGGATGTTGGGCAGGTTGTACGCGCAGGGATAGTTCGCGCCCTCGGAGGTCTCGTCATCGACGTCGTCGTTGTCATCCCCGACTTCGTCGTCCCCTCCATTGCCGGCGGCGACGACGAAGAGCGTGTTCGGGTTCGCGTTGATGGCGGCCCGCTCAGCCTGGACGGCTCCGATGCCGCCGAGGCTCGCGTTCACGACCTTGATGCCGTGGTCGCCTGCGTAGTCGTAGGCCTCGATGAGGTCCGACACCGTGCCCGTACCGTCGGCACCCAGCACCTTGAGGGGGACGATCCGCGCGTTCGGCGCGACGCCCACGCCACCGACGGCGTTGTCCTTGACCGCGGCGAGCGTGCCGGCGACGTGCGTCCCGTGGCCGTCGTCGTCGGTCTGATTCGCGTGGTTTGAGACGAAGTCCCATCCCGGCTCCATGTTGGGCGCCAGGTCGGGGTGCGTCGCATCGACTCCGGTGTCCAGCACCCCGACGGTCGTACCGGCGCCCGTGCTGATCGCCCAGGCTTCGACCACGTCCATGTCCGCGTCCGGCACTGCGGGCACGCTCTCGGGTGGCCTCCCGGAGGTGAACGAGAAGTCACCGCGGTTCTCGAGCGCCCATAGATCGTTGAAGTTCGGATCGTTGGACGGGGCGAGAGCTCGGATCGGCCGATCCAGCTCGGCATACACGACGTCCGGGTCCTGCTTGAGGTCGCGGAGCGCGTCGCGGACGTCTCCGGGGGCCGCCGCGACGAGCTCCGTCCGCGGCAGCGGCAGCGATTCGACGAAGCGGACGTCGGCGTCGGCTCGTATGTCGGCCCGCTCCGCAGCGGTGAGGCCGGCGTCGCGCTTGACGATGATCCCGGTTCCCGTGGCCGCCGCGGCGCCCTGCGGGAGCAGGACGAGAAGGATTGCGAGGGCGAGCGGAAGCGTGCGGACGGGCACTGAGATCTGATCGGCCGCTGAGACGGGAACTTGAACGGCGGCGTAAGGGAGTGAACATCCTAGACTCGCGG
>DASTIC010000347.1:0-2749 GCA_035717845.1 Solirubrobacteraceae bacterium | reverse complement strand
CGCCGCGTGACGGGTGTTGAGCAGCAGGGTGGCTCCCGGGGCGGCGCGATCGAGCACCTCGGGGCGCTCGAGCAGCCCGAACTGGTGGCACCCGACGAAGCTGGCCTGCCCCACCAGGTACGGCGCATGGATCGGCGCGGGACCGAAGCGCAGGTGCGAGACCGTCTGCGAGCCCGACTTCTTGGAGTCGTAGACGAAGTAGCCCTGCGCGTGCAGGCCCTCGTCACCGAGGATCTTGATCGTGTTCTTGTTGGCGCCCACGGTCCCGTCGGACCCGAGGCCGAAGAACACCGCCTGCACCGTGCCCGGCGGCGCGATGTCGAGGGTGGGGTCGTGGGGCAGGCTCGTGCCCGACACGTCGTCGTCGATCCCGATCGTGAATCGCCGCTTGGGACGCTCCCGCTCGAGCTCGCCGAAGATCGCGGCCACCATGCCCGGGTTGAACTCCTTCGAGGACAGCCCGTAGCGCCCGCCGATCACCCGGGGCATCAACGGTCGCTCGCCCTCGGCGTAGGCCTCGCTGAGCGCCGCCAGCACGTCGAGGAACAGCGGCTCGCCGAGCGAGCCGGGCTCCTTCGTCCGATCGAGGACCGCGACCTGCCGCACCGAGGGCGGCAGCGCCTGCGCCAGCTCCCGAGCCGGGAACGGCCGGTAGAGCCTGACCTGCGCCACCCCGACGCGCTCGCCGCGCTCCTGCAGGTGAGCGGCCGTCTCGCGCGCGGTCTCCGCACCCGAGCCCATGACCACGATCGCGCGCTCGGCGTCGGGGTCCCCGCTGTAGTCCACGAGCCGGTAGCTGCGGCCGGTCCGCTCGCCGAGCCGGTCCATCGCGTGCTGCACGATCCCGGGCACGCGGGCGTAGAACGGGTTCACGCTCTCGCGCGCCTGGAAGTAGACGTCCGGATTCTGTGCGGTGCCGCGGATGAACGGCCGCTCGGGCGAGAGGGCGCGGTTGCGATGTGCGCGCACCAGCTCCTCGGGTACCAGCGCGCGCAGGTCGTCGTCCTCGAGCAGTTCCAGCGTGTTCAGCTCGTGCGACGTGCGGAATCCGTCGAAGAAGTGCACGAACGGCACGCGCGTCCGGAGGGTCGCCGCCTGCGCCACGAGGGCCAGGTCGTGGGCCTCCTGCACCGACCCGGACGCCAGCAGCGCAAACCCGGTCTGGCGCACCGCCATGACGTCGGAGTGGTCGCCGAAGATCGACAGGGCCTGAGCGGCCAGCGAGCGTGCGGCCACGTGCAGCACCGCGGCCGTGAGCTCGCCGGCGATCTTGTACATGTTCGGGATCATCAGGAGCAGGCCCTGGGAGGCGGTGAACGTCGTCGCGAGCGCCCCGCCCTGGAGCGCGCCGTGCAGCGCGCCCGCCGCCCCGCCCTCGCTCTGCATCTCGATCACCGCCGGGACCGTGCCCCACACGTTCGGGCGGCCGCGGCTCGACCACTCGTCCGCCAGCTCGGCCATCGGCGAGGACGGCGTGATCGGGTAGATGCAGCAGACCTCGTTGAGCCGGTAGGCCACCGACGCGGCCGCCTCGTTGCCGTCGACGGTCGCGCGCATCAGCCGGGCTCCGGGAACATCTCGATCGAGTGCACCGGACACTGCTCGAAGCAGGCGCGGCACCCGGTGCAGCGGTCGTAGTCGTAGACGTAGCCCAACCCCGGACCGAGCTTGATGACCGCGTCCTCCGGGCACGCGCCGAGGCAGCCGTCGCACTCGCAGCAGTTCCCGCACGACAGGCACCGGCTCGCCTCATACTCCGCCTCGGGCACGGACAGGCCGCCGACCACCTCCTCGAAGCTGCCCAAGCGCTCGGCCGGCTCGAGCTCGGGCTGCCGGCGCTGCGCCGCGTCGCCGAAGTACCAGAGATTCAGCATGTCGAACGTGGCCAGCGGATGCTTGGGCTCGCGCACAAGCGCCTCGCCGCGCAGCCAGGCGTCGATCTCCCGCGCGGCCCGCTTGCCGTGCCCCACGCCCACCGTCACCGTGCGCTCGGCGGGCACCATGTCCCCGCCGGCGAACACGCCGGCGGCGCCCGTCATCAAGGACGGCGACACGCGCACGGTGCCGTCGCGCTCGAACTCCACGCCGGGCACCGACCGCAGGAAGCCCGTGTCGGAGTCCTGGCCGAGCGCGAGGATCACGGTGTCGGCGGTCAGTGTCTCGAACCGACCCGTGGGCTGGGGGAAGCCCGACTCGTCGAGCTCCATCAGCTCGACCTGCATCTCCTCTCCCTCCAGCGCCGTGATCGTGCGCAGCCAGTTGATCCGCACGCCCTCCCTCTCGGCGTCCTGCGCCTCCTCCTCGTGGGCCGGCATCTGCTCGCGCGTGCGGCGGTAGACGATCAGCGTCTCCTCCGCGCCCAGCCGCCGCGCGACCCGCGCGGCGTCCATCGCCGTGTTGCCGCCGCCGTACACGGCAACGCGCCGCCCAATCACGGGCGGCTCGCCCGCCGCCACGTCGCGCAGGAACGACACCGCGTCGACGATCGGGCCCGCATCGCGCGCCGGGATGTTCACGCGCTTGGACAGGTGCGCGCCGACGGCGACGAACACGGCATCGAAGCCACCCTCGCGCCGCTCGGCCTCGAGATCCGTCACGCGGTGATCGCTCGTCATCCTCACCCCCAACGCCGCGATCCGCTCCACCTCGCCGCTGAGCACGTCGCGCGGCATGCGGTACGCGGGGATGCCGTAGCGCATCATCCCGCCCGGCTCCGGGCCCGCATCGCGGATCTCGACCTCGTGCCCGA
>DASTIC010000346.1:0-4223 GCA_035717845.1 Solirubrobacteraceae bacterium | reverse complement strand
GACACCGTCCGCCTGCAGCGGACGCTCGGCTGACTCCATCTCGGGCGCGTTGCGCTTGGGTCGGCGCACAGCCGCCCGAGCATGACGACCCGTGAACCGCCGCGGCGCGCGACATCCGCGCGGTTGCTCCCCACAGCCTCGCGGCTCGCCGCGCCGACCCGAACGCACGCCCCTGCGACCCCATCGCCGCTTCCAATTCCGTGACCCGGACGGCTCGGTTCTCGCAAGCGCGGAGGACCTCGCCGAGTTCGTCCGGCTGCTGGCGAGCGTCGACGCGTCCGTCGTCGCTCACCATCTCGAGCACGGCGACTTCTCGCGCTGGTTCACCGGGACGCTTCAGGATCACGAGCTCGGCGCGCTCGCCGGCGCGATCGAGCGTGACGTACTGGCGCGCCGAGCCGCCGACGTCGTGCACGCGCGGCAGCGCCTGCTCGACGAGCTCGAAGCCCGCTATCCGGCCTAGCTGACCGGCGACGTCACCGAAAGCGATCCGCCAGTGCCTGTAGCAGCGGATCAGAGGCGCGTCACAGCTTGTAGCCGATGTCCCGCAGCAGCTGCCGGCGGTCGTCGACGTCCGCGGCGGTCTCCGTGCCGAGCGGGCTCGCCCCGTCAATGACGCCCGCGATGCCCCGGCCGAGGGCGCTCTCGGCGACGATCACCTCGACCGGATTCGCGGTCGCGCAGTAGATCTGGCAGACCTCGGGGACCTGCTTGATCTGGTTGAGCACGTTCACCGGGAAGCCCTCACGCAGGAACGCGATGAAGCTGTGGCCTGCGCCGATGGCGAGGGCGTTGCGCGTCGCGAGCTCGACGAGCTCGTCGTCGTTGCCGCTTCTACGCACGAGCCGGGGACCGGACGACTCGCAGAACGCGATGCCGAAGCGCAGCGCCGCGGAGGTGCCCACAAACGCTTCGTGCAGGTCATCGACGGTCTTGATGAAGTGCGCCTGCCCGACGATGACGTTGAGCTCCGCCGGCTTGTCGATCGGCACGAGCTGCAGCTCCAGCTGGGGTGTGGTCACGGCGTCATCCGCGTGTACGTCCCAAGTCTCGCGGCCGACGTGCTCGTTCGCAACTGGGGAGTCCGCGAGCCGCCATGGTGTACAGGGACCCGGCGAACCAGGCGCTCGACAACGCCTTCGGCTGACTGCGGCGCCCTGCGGGCCGTCCTCGGCGGGGTGGCGGTCAGCTTCAGAGCCGGCGTCTGACCGCGACGCGCACTCGGCCCGGCCGATCGAGCAGCGCGGGACGATCTGATGCATCAGCGCTGCAGCAGCCGGTCGAGCCATGCCCTGCGGGCCTTGCGCCGGCGGAGGCGACGTGGCTCGACCATGCCCACGAGCCGCGGGCGAGGCGGCCTGCGACGCCGTGCGGCCGCAAGGCCGCCCAGGCCGAGCGCCGCGAGGCCGGCGGCGATCACTCCGGGCGTGGCCCGCAGCCGGCCGTACTCCTGCTCGACGGCGGGCCAGACACTGCGATCGATGAGACCGGTGGCGTCCGCCCCGCTGGTCACGTGGACAGGTGGCAGGAACGCGATGTCGACGCGCCGAGGCTTCGGAACCGGTCCCAGCCAGATGTGCGATGTGCCCAAGATCGCTGCTGGGATGATCGGGGCGCCGGTTGCCACGGCCAAGCGCCCGGCGCCGTGGTGCGGCGAGCCGAGCGCATCAGGCTCATCGACTCGCGTCCCCTCGGGGAAGAGGATCAGAAGTCCGCCCTGGTCGAGCACGGCCCTCGCCGTGGTGAGCGCCTCAGCATCGGACTCACCCCGGCGCACGGGAAACGCGCCGAGGCGCGTGAAGAGCCAGCGAAGCGGACCCCTGAACAGCTCGATCTTGGCCATGAACCGGACGTGCCGTCGAGTCGAGAGGCCGAGGAAGAACGCGTCGAGGAAGCTCTTGTGGTTGGCCGCTACGATCGCCGGGCCCTCGCTGGGAACGTGCTCGACCCCCGTGATCCGCAAGCGGAACCACGAGCGCAAGACGAGGGTCGCCAGGCAGCGCACGACGGCGTAGAGCGCGGGGGAGACGCCGCGGTCGCGCGCGAAGCGGTGCGATCGTTTGGCCGCGCTGCTCACGACGAGCTGTCCCTGTCCCGTCTCGACCTCTGGCGTGGTCGCCGACCTTGCGGGCCGACGAGCTCGTCCAGTGCGCGCTCCGACCCCCGCGGCAGCACGATCAGCGGGCAGCGGGCGTGCCGGGACAGCGCTTGCGACACGCTGCCGAGCAGAACCGTCTTGACGGGGCCGTAGCCGCGCGAACCGCAGACGAGCACGTCGACCTGCGATGACATCGTGACCAACGCTCCTGCGGGTCCGTTCTCGATGATCACCGGCTCCGCCGCGAGTGCCGGTTCGAGGCCGGCGAGCGCGTGATCTAGGACCTCTTCGGCCGCACGCCGCGTCTCCTGCTGTTCGTGTGCGATGGCGGTCGCCATCGGAACCGCCATGGTGCCCCAGCCGATGGGCTGGATGACGGTGATGGCCTTCAGCGACGCTCCGGCTTTCCGCGCGAGCGCGATCGCGCCTTCCAGAGCTCCCCGACCTTCCGGCGTGTCGACGAAGGCCGCGCCGACGTGCTCCAGCCCGTCAGCAGGCGCCTCGTACCCGCGCGGTGTGATGGCGATCGGGCACGACGCGCCGTGCAGCAGCTGGTCGGCGACGGTGCTCGACACGATACGGTCGAACGGTCCGCTATGAGCGGAACCGATCACGAGCAGCGCTGCGTCGAGCTCCTCCGCGGTGTCGAGCAGGGCACGCGGGCGAGACATGCTCGCCACGGCGAGCGTCTCGGAGCCCTCGGGCAGGCGCTCGCTCGCCCACTCAAGGCCTTCCAGGGCCAGGTCCCGCGCGGCCCGGCGATAAGCAGGAACGTCCACCCGGCTTGGGAGGACGCTCTGCGGATAGGCGCCAACGGCGACCAGCTTGCGACCGGTCAGCTCGCCGAGCAGGGCGGCAAGCGAGAGCGGATCCGGGTCCTCGCGGAACGGATCGACGGCGACGAGAATTGGCTTGGTCATCAGGACTCCTTCCTGTAGCCGGCGTGGGTAGATCCGCGGCGGGTCGGCTGACCAGGTTCACCCCGCGGGGCTCATCCGATCACCGGCCAGCGGCGCGCCGTGGCGAGGCGGTCCAGGGCGCGCTGCATGCGGTCGACGATCGCGTCGTAGGCGGCGTCGACGTCGTCGCCGAACTGCGCGGCGACGTTGATCGGCTCGAGCACCTCGATCGTGATCTTCGCCGGGAGCGGCACGTGGCCGAGGGCGTCGCCGACGTTGAGCCCCCAGGGCAGCGCGATCGAGACCGGAAGCACGTCCAGCCGAAGCCGGCGATGTAGGTCGAGCGCACGAACCACAGGCTCGCCGCGGCTCAGGAACAGCGCTGTCTCCTGGCCGCCGATGGCCACCACCGGGATCAGCGGCACGCCGGTCTCGAGCGAGAGCCGCACGAAGCCGTGGCGTCCGTGGAAGTCGATGCGATGCCCCTGCCAGACGGGCCGGTGCGCCTCCCAGTCGCCGCCCGGGTAGACGAGCACGGCGGCCCCGGCGCGCAGCGCGGCGCGCGCGTTCTCGTCCGACGCCTCGATCGTCCCGTACCGGCGCAGGAGCGCGAGCCACGGGGCGGCCACGACGAGGTGGTGCGCGAGCTGGAAGAACTGGCGCCGCGCGCCGAAACGGCGGATGAATGCGGCGGTGAACACGAGCGTGTCGGGCGCGACGTTGCCGCCCGAATGGTTGCCGACCAGGAGCGCAGGGCCCGCGGCCGGGATCCTGTCCAGCCCCCGCACATCGGGCCGGAACCAGGCCTTCAGCACGGGCCAGATCAGCGGGACGGAGCGCTCCACCCAAGCGACGTCGCGCTCCGGCAGCGACATGGCCGACGGCATCTACGGCAGCGTCGCGGCCGCCACGTGGTCGGCGGCGTCCGCCTGAACCCCCTCGGCAGCGCCGTTCGCGTCGGCGTGACGCCGGACGGCCTCGAGGACGTCGATCGGGATCGGGAGCACGAGCGTGGAGTTGTGCTCGGTGGCGACCTCCGCGAGCGTCTGCAGCGTGCGGAGCGTCAGCGTCCCCGGCTCGCGGGCGATGACTCCCGCGGCCTGCGAGAGGCGCTCGGCGGCCTGGTACTCGCCCTGAGCGGCGATCACCTTCGCGCGGCGCTCCCGCTCCGCCTCGGCCTGGCGCGCCATCGCGCGCTTCATCGTGTCGGGCAGGCCGACGTCCTT
>DASTIC010000345.1:0-6793 GCA_035717845.1 Solirubrobacteraceae bacterium | reverse complement strand
GTGTACGGCGACCGCGGCGGCCTGATCAAGGTGATCGGCGACAAGAAGTACGGCGAGATGGTCGGCGGGCACATCGTCGGGACGCGCGCGACCGACCTCATCCAGGAGCTCGTCAACGCGAAGTCGCTCGAGGGCGGCTTCCCGGAGGTGGCCCGCATCGTCCACGGGCACCCGACGCTCTCCGAGGCCGTGATGGAGGCCGCACGGGCCGCCGATGGCTGGCTGATCCACGGTTAGCCAGCCGCGCTTCTATTTCGACCTGGCATCTCCGGTCGCGTATCTCGCCGCCGAGCGCGTGAACCACGTGCTCGGCGAGGTGCCGGAGTGGGTGCCGGTGCGGCTCGACGAGCCCGGCCCGTTCCGGTGCGCCGAGGAGGTCGCCGCCTACCGCGAGGACGTCGAGCGGGCTGCTCTTAGGCAGGACGTGCAGCCGTTGCGCTGGCCCGACCCGTTCCCGGCCGACAGCGAGTTCGCGATGCTCGTCGCCACCTACGCGAAGCAGATCGGCCGCGCGGTGGCGTTCAGCCTCGCCGCCTTCCGGCAGGCGTTCGCCGGCGGCCGCGACCTGGGCGAACGGGACACGGTGCTGATCGCCGCCGCCGCGTGCGAGATGCATCCGGTCGCCGTGGTCAAGGGCGCCGAGCTGCGCGGCACGCGCCAGCGGCTCGAGTCGGCGAGCGCGGAGGCCCGGGCCGCGGGCGTGCGCGAGGTGCCGGCCGTGGTGACCGCCGACGGGCGCGTGATCGAGGTCCCCTCGTGAGAGCGAACCGCGCGTTCGAGCTGAAGGTCCATCGCTCCGGGCGCGGGCCGGCGCTGCTCCGCTCCCCGGGCGACGTCGACCACATCGAGGTGCTCGAGATCGACACGGGGGAGATCGCGCTCTTCTGGGACACGTCGCCATCCCAGACCGGCCGCCTCGCACGCGCCCTGAAGGCCGACCTCGCCCAGCTCGACGCCCAGGACTTCCTCGCGCGCTGGCGGCGCTACGAGGTCTGAAGCAGCCTCGCGAGCTGAGCGACGACCACGTGCGGCTCGAGCGTGATCTGCCGCCACGTGAAGCGGACGACGCGATAGCCCGCGGCCTGGAGGGCGGCGTCGCGGCGGCGGTCGCGCTCGAACGCGGCTCGGCCCGAGTGATAGGCGTATCCGTCGACCTCGACGATGAGCCGTTGCTCGCGCCACAGCATGTCCACCTCGTAGCCGCCGAGCATCGCATTGGTCTCCGGGCGAGGCAGGCGGGCGGCGCGGACGAGGTGCAGCAGGCGGCGTTCGGCCTCTGAGCGGGTCAGGCTGGGCTCGTCTTCGAGCGCCGCGCGCAGCGCTCCGACGCCGCGCTGACTCTTCAGCTGCGCCGCGATCTCGTCTCTCGTCGCCAGCCCGAGGATCTGGGCTTGCTCGGTCGCGCGGTCGAGCTCGTGCTGGCTGATGTGTGGTGCCAGATCGATGAGGGTGCGAGCCGGGGTGGTGAGGGGCAGGCCGTGGAGAACGGCGGCATCGAGGGAGTGGGATCGATGGATGCGCAGGCCTGGCCTGTTGCGCGGGTGGCCACGGCCGACCGTGACGTGAACTTCACCGCTGTGAGATCGGATCCCCCAAAGTGCGGCGGCTGTGTGGTGGCTTAGCACGGCGCTCTCCCCGGCTGCGAGGACGGTGGCCATTTCACGGCCACGAGCGGCCGCGACTGGACCGACTTGGTAGACGCCGTGGAACACCGGAAACAACCACCCACGCTCGACGCGGTGTGCGATCGCGCTTCGACTGAGACCGGCGGAGAGGAGCTGCGCAGTCGTCGCGACGCCGTGCTGCCGGGCGGCCAACGCCACAACGGCCCGGTCACCGAGCTGCGTTTCGCGCCACTCGACGGCTCCCGCCTCTCGAGTGTGCAGTTCGGCATCCGTGACATGCGTTTCGCGACACTGGGTGAGCGGAGGGCGTCGAGTGTTCCGAAATGCATGTTCGGGCACGCCCCCAGTAGCCCGCCGCCGCCCCGGACTCACCCCCTCAATGCCGCAGTTCATGCGAACGCGGCACGAAGCCGTTACGAAACTGCACTCGCGCGGTACTGTGCGGCCGTGGCCGATGTGACCGAGGAGGAGGCCGGCGCGGGGCTCCCTGACCGGGACGCGGCGCGCGAGTGGCTCGAGGCGATGATGCTCATCCGGCGCTTCGAGGAGCGCGCCGGTGAGATGTACGCGAAGGCCAAGGTCGGTGGCTTCCTGCACCTCGCGATCGGCGAGGAGGCGACGATCGTCGGCGCCGTCCGCGCGATGCGCGACGAGGACTACCTGATCTCCACCTACCGCTCGCACGGCCACGCGCTGGCCCGCGGCGCCGATCCCGACCGCGTCATGGCCGAGCTGTTCGGGCGCGAGGACGGCGTCTCGCACGGGCGCGGCGGCTCGATGCACATGTTCGACCTCGAGAAGCGCTTCATGGGCGGCTACGGGATCGTCGGCGGCAACCTGCCGCTGGCCGCCGGCATGGCGCTCGCCTCCGACTACCAGGAGCTCGACGAGGTCACGGTGTGCGTGTTCGGCGACGGCGCGGCCAACCAGGGGACCTTCGGCGAAACCCTCAACCTCGCCGCGCTGTGGAAGCTCCCGGTCGTCTTCATGGTCACCAACAACCAGTTCGGGATGGGCACCGCGCTGGAGCGCCACACCGCCCAGACCGACCTTCATCGCCGCGGCGACGGCTTCGGCGTGCCCGGCATGCGCTGCGACGGCATGGACGTGACGGAGACCTACGAGGTCATGCGCGAGGCGATCCGGCGCACCCGCGAGGACCGGCAGCCCGTCCTCGTCGAGGCCATCACCTACCGCTTCCGCGGCCACTCGATGGCCGACCCGGAGGAGTACCGCACGAAGGAGCAGGTCGCCGAGTGGCGCAAGCGCGACCCGATCGCCGCGTTCGGCGACCGCCTCGTCCGCGAGGGCGTGCTCGAGGAGGGCGACCCGGAGAAGCTCGACGAGGCGGCGGTCGCGCGGGTGGACGCGGCGGTGGCCTTCGCCGACCGCGCCGCGTTCCCGCCCCCCGAGTCGCTCTACGACCACGTCTACGTGCTCGGCGACCAGGTCAAGGGCTGGTACTCGGTCGACGAGCGGTCGGCCGGCGTGCACAAGGGCGAGGACGAGCGCTCGCTGGCCGAGGCCGAGCGCGGCCCGACCGACGCCTACCAGGAGGCCGTCGACGCGGCCAACAAGGAGGACGTGGGAAGCGAGAAGCCCACCGACGAGGCTCAGGCCGAGGAGGACGACGCCGAAGAGGCCGAGGGCTGATGGCGGTCGTCCGCTACCGCGAGGCCCTCAACCAGGCGCTGCGCGAGGAGATGCAGCGCGACGAGCGCGTCTTCCTGATGGGCGAGGACATCGGCGTCTTCAACGGCGCCTTCAAGGTCACGGCCGGGCTGCTTGAGGAGTTCGGCGAGAAGCGCGTGCGCGACACGCCGATCTCCGAGAACACGATCGTCGGCATGGGCGTCGGCGCCGCGATGACCGGGCTGCGTCCCGTCGTCGAGCTGATGACGATCAACTTCTCGCTGCTCGCGATGGACCAGATCGTCAACCACATGGCGACGATCCACTACATGTTCGGCGGCCAGGCCAAGGTCCCGATGGTCGTCCGCATGCCGCAGGGCGCCGGCCACCAGCTCGGCCCCACGCACTCGCACTGCCTCGAGGCGCTGTACCTGCACGTGCCCGGGATGCTCCTCGCCGTGCCGTCCACGGCGGCCGACGCCAAGGGGCTCCTGAAGGCCGCCATCCGCGACGACAACCCGGTCGTCTTCATCGAGCACGAGTACCTCTACGGCCAGCGCGGCGACGTGCCCGACGACGACGACTATGTGCTCGACTTCGGCCAGGCGGCGATCACGCGCGAGGGGAGCGACGTGACGATCGTCGGCATCTCGCGGATGGCGCTGACCGCGCTCAAGGCCGCCGACACCCTGGCCTCCGAGCACGAGGTCGAGGCCGAGGTGATCGACCCGCGCACGCTGCGCCCGCTCGACCTCGACACGATCCTCGAGTCCGTCCGCAAGACCAATCGCGCGGTCATCGTCGAGGAGGGCTGGCCGCACGGCGGGGTCGGCGCCAACCTGGCGGCGCTGATCCAGGAGCAGGCGTTCGACCACCTCGACGCCCCGATCGCCCGCGTCACCGGCGCCGACCTGCCGATGCCGTACTCGAAGCCGCTCGAGCAGATCGCCTACCCGCACGAGCCTCAGATCGTCGAGGCCGTGCTCGCCACCTTCCGCGACCTCTAGGCAGAGTCCGCAGGCGCCGCGATTCGGCGTGACCCTAACCGCGATCTCCTCGCAGCTGCGAGTACCAGGGTGATCCGCGCCGCGCCCGATGGCGCAGAGGCGTTCGGTTCGTCCCCCATCCCCAAGGAGTGCGCGGATGCGCAGATCCAAAGCCATTGGCGCGGCCTCGGCCGCCGCGCTCGTCGCCGGCTCGATCGCGGTCACCGGAGTGATCGGCTCGAGCCACCGTGAGGCACCCAAGATCCTCACGGACCCGACGGCCGACAACACCGACGTCTACGCCTTCACGGCGAAGGACGCTCCCGGCAGCCTCACCGTCGTCGCCAACTGGATCCCGTTCGAGGAGCCGGCCGGCGGGCCGTACTTCGGCAAGCTCGATCCAGAGGCGCGCTACTACGACAAGATCGACAACCCGGGCGACGGCCGTGAGGACGTCGCCTACCGGTGGAAGTTCCGGCAGCGCTTCCGCAACCCGGAGTCGTTCCTGTACGCGGCGCCCACCGTCACCTCGGTCGACGACCCGGACATCAACTTCGTCCAGTCGTACGACCTCTACAAGGAGACGTACAAGCACGGCCATCACAAGCGCACGAAGCGGATCGCCTCGAACGTGCCGGTCGCGCCCGACAACGTCGGGCCGAAGACGATCCCGGACTACGCGCCCGTGTCGAACGGGGCCATCGCCCCGGTCAAGGGCGGCGGCAAGACGTTCGTGGGCCCCGCCGACGATCCGTTCTTCCTCGACCTGAACACGATCTTCGACGGGATCAACATCGACGAGCCGGGGCGCCCGAACATCGGCCTCGGCAACCAGGGCGGCGGCAAGGACGACGTCGCGGGCTACAACACCCACTCGTTCGTCCTCCAGGTGCCCGAGTCGGAGGTAACCCGCGACCGCAAGTCGGTCAAGGACGCGAAGTCGGGCAACGCCGTGATCGGCGTGTGGGCCACCACCGAGCGCCGGAGCCTGTACGTGCGCGGGCACGGCGCGCACAAGCGCGTCAAGCGCGGATGGCGGCAGGTGTCGCGGCTCGGCAACCCGCTGATCAACGAGGTCGTCATCCCGATCGGCCAGAAGGACAAGTTCAACCGGACGTCGCCCGCCGACGACCTGGCGAACTTCGGCAAGTACGCCCTCAACCCGGAGCCCGCGCGCCTGTTGAACGCCCTGTTCAACCTCGGCGTGAAGGAGACCAACCGGACGGACATCGTCCAGGCGCTCCTGACCGGCGTGCCCGGGCTGACGCAGATCGGGTCCAAGCCGGCGCCGGCCGACACGCTCAAGCTCAACCTCGGCGTTCCGCCCGCGGCGACCGAGAACCGCTTCGGCGTGCTGGCGGGCGACGTGGCCGGCTTCCCGAACGGCCGCCGGCTCGCGGATGACATCACCGACATCGAGCTGCGCGTCATCGCCGGCGCGCTGCTGCCGGCCGATCAGGGCGGCAAGCAGATCCCGCTCGGCGACGGCGTCGACCGCAACGACAAGCCGTTCCGCTCGGCGTTCCCGTACGTGGCGCTGCCGACGGACGGGTTCACCGGGCTCGTGAAGCGGACGGAGCCGCAGCACGCGCCGGTCCCGCAGCCCCCGCCGGGGAGCTGACGCCGATGCGAGCCCGCCGCCTCTTCGCCGTCGTCCTCGCGTTCGCCTGCGCGCTGGCCGTGTTCGCGGTCACGCGGGGCGACGAGCGGGCGGCGGCGGGCCCGCCGCGCGACCGCGCCTCCGCGCTCGCGGAGGCCGCCGGCCGCGCGGCCTCCCGGCACGACTTTCGCGAGGCGCTGCGCCTCGCCCGCCGGTCGCGCGCGCTGGCGCCCGACGCGCTCGCGGCCTATCCCGTGCTCGTGGACGCGCTCGTGGAGCTCGGCCGCTACCGGGACGCGGAGCGCACGCTCCAGCGCTTCGTCGACCTGCGGCCCGGCCTCGCGGCCTACACGCGCGTGTCGTACTTCCGTGAGCTGCACGGCGAGCTGCGGGGCGCCGCCGCGGCGCTGCGGCTGGCGGTCGTCGCCGGCGGGCCGCCGAGCGAGGACGTCGCATACGTCCAGAGCCTGCTGGGGTCGGTCGAGCTGACCCGCGGCCGTCTCGCCGCCGCCCGGCGGGCCTTCGCAGCGGCCTCGGCAGCCGCGCCCGGCTACGCCCCCGCGGCCGCGGGCCGCGCTCGCGTCGCGGCCGCCACCGGGCGGCTGCGAGAGGCGATCCGCCGCTGGCGACGGCTGGTCGCCCGCCAGCCGCTTCCCGAGTACGTGATCGGCCTCGGCGAAGCGGAGCTGGCCGCGGGGCAGCCGGCGCGCGCGCGGCGCGACCTCGCGCTCGTGCGGGTCCAGGAGCGGCTGCTCGCCGCCAAGGGCGTCAACGCCGACGTCGAGCTGGCGGTCTTCGAGGCCGACCACGGCGACCGCTCGCGCGGCCTCGCGCTGGCGCGGGCGGCCTGGGCGCAGGCTCCCAGCGTGCGTTCGGCGGACGCGCTCGGCTGGGCGTCGACCCGGGCCGGGCGTCCGCGCGAGGGCCTCCGCTGGGCTCGGCGCGCGCTG
>DASTIC010000344.1:0-11813 GCA_035717845.1 Solirubrobacteraceae bacterium | reverse complement strand
GCGTCGTCGGTCGCGGCGGCCAGCACGTCGTCGCCGACGTCGAGCGCCCGCTCGAGCACGGCGCGCCGGAACGCCTGCGGGGTCTGGATCGCCCACAGGCGCGAGCGGTCGAGCGTGGCGCTGACCAGCCGGTCCGGCCCGGCCTCCTTGACCGTGTCGGTGATCGGCGCGGCGGCGATCGCGCAGTCGGCGTCCGCGAGCGCACCCAGCGCCGCGCGGAAGTGCTCCGGGGTGACGAGCGGCCGCGCGGCGTCGTGCACCACGACGTCCTCGCCCGGCGGCGCCGCCGCCAGCGCGGCGCGCACCGACGCCGACCGCGTGGCGCCGCCGGCCACGACGGTCACGTCACCCCCCCACGCGGTGCCGGGAGGCACGGCGACGACGATGTCGTCGACGCCCGCCGCCCGCAGCGCTTTGACCGACCACTCGACCATCGGGCGGCCGGCCACAACGACGAACGCCTTGGGCCCTCCGGCACCAAGGCGCTCGCCGCTGCCGGCGGCCACGATGAGCGCGACCGCCATCTTCCGAGTTCTGCGCGGCCCCTAAGAGGCGGCCGCCAGCTTGTCCGAGCGCTGGAGCAGGTCGTCGAGGTAGGCCTCGGCCTCGTCCTCGGTCTTCTCCAGGGCGTACATCATCTCGGACGCCAGGATCTTCTTGGCCCGCGTGTACATCTGCTTCTCGCCGGTCGACAGGCCCTTGTCCTGCTCGCGCACGGCGAGGTTGCGCACGACCTCGGCGAGCTCGTAGATGTCGCCGGTCTTGATCTTGTCGCGGTTGTGCTTGAAGCGGCGGTTCCAGTTCTTCGGCATCTCCGACACGTCGTCGGTGAGGACGGAGAGAACCTTCTTGACGGTCTCCTCGTCGATGACCCGCCGGAGGCCGGCCTTGCCGGCGTTCTCACACGGGACCATGACGGTCATGTCGTTGTGAAGGATCTTGATGGTGAGGTACTGGCGCACCTCGCCGAGGATCTCCTTGTCCTCCTTCTTGATGACTTGTCCAGCCCCGTGATGGGGGTAGACGACGTTGTCACCGATGCTGAAGTCGATGCACTCCGCCTCGCGCGTGATCTCCAGGTCCTCGATCTGCTCGGTCGTAGCTGTCTCGGGGATGGTGTCCTCCTTCATCAGGGTGCGTCCGCGTGCCGGATGCTCATGTCTGCAGGTAGCGGTCCACGAGGTTGATCTCCTGTAGGCGGCGAAGGCCCTCGCGGATGTCCTTCGCCCGGATCTCTCCGACGCCTTCGACCGACTCCAGCTCGGGGTCGGTCGCGGCGAGGATCTCGTCAAGCCCGCGGAACTCGCGGACGATGTTCTGCACCACCAGCTTCGGGAGCCGGGGGATGCGGCCGAGGATGCGATAGCCGCGGGGCGAGACGGGATAGTCGAGCGTGTTGACCTTGCGGTCGTAGCCGAGCAGCTCGGCGAGCCGCCCGAAGTCGAGTAGGTCCTGGTGCGCCAGGCGCGCAACGCCGTCGAGCGCGACGGCGAACGTGTCCTCGCGTGGCTCGGCCAGGTAGTCGTGCAGGAGCGCGGCCTTGTCGCCGGCGACACCGACCATGGTCTCCTCGAGCTGCATCTCGATCAGCCGGCCCTCCGAGCCGAGCTCGACGATGTAGCGCTCGATCTCGAAGGCCATGCGGGTGACGAGCTCGGCGCGCTGGAGGACGGTGAGGACGTCGTGGAGCGTGACGCCGCCCTCGAACTCCAGGGCCGTCAGGCGGGTCGACACCTGGTCCAGGCGGGAGCGGTACTTGTCCAGCGTCGCGAGCGCCTGGTTGGCCTTGGCCAGAACCGCGGGGATCTCCTCGAGGATGTACTTCGCGCCGTCGACGTACAGCGAGACGACGTCGCGCCGCTGGGAGACCGCGATGACCAGCGCGTCGGTCTGCTTGGAGACGCGCTCGGCCGTGCGGTGCCGGGTGCCGGTCTCCGAGCTCAGGATCGTCGGGTCGGGCATCAGCTGGACGTTGCACCAGGCGATCTTCGTCGCGGTGCCGTTCAGCGCGATCGCGCCGTCCATCTTCGCCAGCTGGTACATCATCGCCGGCGAGTAGTCGATGTCGAGCTTGATGCCGCCCGAGAAGAGGAACGCGAGCTCGTCGGGATCGCCGATCACGATCAGCCCGCCGGTGCGCGCATGGACGATGTTGTCGATGCCCTCGCGCACCGCGGTGCCGGGCGCGACCATCTCCAGGGCCTTGACCAGACGGGGCTCCTGCCGCGCTTCGAGCTCTCCGAGCTCCTCCCCTGATCGCGGCGTCATCACCACGTGATTCTAGCAGTTGGGTTAACGTCCCCTAAACACCGGTGGGCCGCCATCTGAAGCGCTTCAGCGAGGTCCCGTGAACCGTTCTGGAGGCCCCGCGCGACAAGGTGACCGTGAGCGCTGACTCCGATCGCGATCTGCTCGCCGCCGTGGCGGCCGGCGACCGGCGCGCCCTGCGCGCCCTCTATGACCGGCACGCGCCGTGGCTCACGCTGCGCCTCCAGCGGCGCTGCGGCGACCCGGACCGGGTGGACGACGCCGTCCAGGACACGTTCCTCGCCGTCTGGCGGGGAGCGGCGCGCTGGGACGGCACGGGTGAGGTCGGCGCCTGGATCTGGGGGATCGGGATCCGGCGGCTGATCGACTCGCTGCGCCGCCAGGGACCCCGTGAGCCGCTGCCCGCGAGCTCCGCGGTCGCGCCGTCGGCCGAGGAGGCGGTGCTCGAGGGCGTCGAGTACGGCGACCTGGCGGGCACGCTCAACCGGCTCTCCCCGGAGCTGCGCGCCGTCGTGCAGGCCACCATCCTCGACGACCTGACCACCAAGGAGGCGGGCCGGCTGCTCGGCATCCCGGCCGGCACTGTCAAGACGCGCATGCTGAGGGCGCGCGCGCAGATGCGGGAGGAGCTCCTGTCATGAGCGTTCACCTCGAGCACGAGTGGCTGGAGCGCTACGCGCGCGGCGAGCTCGACCAGGCGCGGTCGTTCTCGGTCGAGGCGCATCTGCCGGCCTGCGAGCCGTGCCGGGCCGCGATCGCCGGGCTGGTCGACGCCGGCCGGCTGAGCCGCACCTGGGACGCGATCGACCTCGCCATCGACGCTCCGGTGCCCGGCCCGGTCGAGCGCCTGCTGCGGCGGGCCGGAGTCCCGGAGCCCACCGCGCGCCTGCTCGCCCTGACCCCGTCGCTGCGGCCGTCGTGGCTGCTCGCCGTCGCGGTCGTGCTGGCGTTCGGCGCCGTCGCGGCCGACTGGCGCGGCGAGACCGGCCTGATGGCCTTCCTGCTCGTGGCCCCGCTGCTGCCGCTCGCCGGCGTGGCGGTGGCGTACGGCCCCCATGTGGACCCCGCACACGAGGTCGCGGTTGCGGCGCCGGCCGGGACCCTGCGGGTGCTGCTCCTGCGCACGGTCGCCGTGGTGGTCGCGACGACGACGCTGGCCGCAGTGGCCGCCGCCACGCTGCCCGGCTTCGAGTGGACGGCGGCCGCGTGGCTGGTGCCGTCCCTCGGCCTGACGCTCGCCGCGCTCGGGCTCGCGACCTCGACCGGCGCCGCCGCCGCGTGCGCGGTAGTCGCAGCCACGTGGGTGTGCGCCGTGCTGGCCGCGTGGCGGGTCGGCGACGACCCGCTCACCGCCTTCGGAAGCTTCGGACAGCTCGCCTGCCTGCTCGCCGCGCTGGCAGGCGCAGCTCTCGTGATCGCGCGGCGTGACACGTTCGAGACCAGGAGCCAGGCATGAACGACGCGATACGCCTCGACGGCGTGACCAAGGCCTACGGGGGCACGCTCGCCCTCGCGGGCGTGACGCTCGACGTCGGCGAGGGGATCACCGGGCTGCTCGGGCCCAACGGAGCCGGCAAGACGACGCTGATGCGGATGGCCGCCACGGTGCTCGCGCCCAGCGGCGGCTCGCTGCGGCTGCTCGGCCGCGACCCGCGAGACCTCGCGGCGCGGGTCGAGATCCGCCGGCGGCTCGGCTACATGCCCCAGGAGCCGGGGATGCACCGCCACTTCACCGCCTTCGAGTTCGTCGACTACATCGCGACGCTGAAGGAGTGGACGGCGCGAGACGGGCGGCACGAGGAGGTGCGGCGGGTGCTGCGGGCCGTCGGCCTCGGCGACGTGGCCCACCGCCGGATCCGGGCGCTGTCGGGCGGCATGCGGCGCCGCGTGGCGCTCGCCCAGGCGATGCTCGGCTCGCCCGAGCTGCTCGTCCTCGACGAGCCGACCGCGGGGCTCGACCCGCAGCAGCGCCTGCGCTTCCGCGAGGTGGTCTCCGAGCTGGCCGAGGAGCGGACCGTGCTGCTCTCGACGCACCAGACCGAGGACGTGGCGGCGCTGTGCCGGCGGGTCGTCGCGCTGCGCGAGGGATCGGTGACGTTCGACGGCACCCCGCGGGAGCTGGCCGAGCTGGCCCGCGGGCACGTCTGGACGGCGGACCGCCGCGAGGGCGCCGCGCTCTCCTGGCGCACCGGCGACGGGGCGCACCGCCACATCGGCGACCCGCCGCGAGGCGCCCGGCTCGTCGAGCCGACGCTCGAGGACGGCTACCTGCTGCTGCTCGGCGAGACGGCGACCATGGAGATGGCGGCATGACCGGCGTCCTCCCTGCCCTCGCCCGGATCGAGGCGCGGCGCGTCGTGCGGCATCCCGGCGTGCTGCTCGGCGTGCTCGCGGCGTTCGCGTGGCTGCCGGCCATCGACGCCGAGACCGTCGTCGCCCAGGACGAGATCGCGGTGCTGGGGATGCTGACGTTCCTGGTCGGCTTCCTGAACGTCGACCGGGTGCGGCGCGACGGCGCCGACGACCTCTACGCGGCGGCGCCGTCGCCCCGCCGCGTCAGGACCGGCGCGGTGCTGCTCTCGATGCTCGCGGCCGGGGCGATCGCCTCGCTGTTCGCGCTCGTGTCCTGGCTCGTCGTGGTCGGGCTCGACGGCGAGGTCGTCCACGAGGGCTTCGCGGTCCGCCCGAGCCCGCTCGAGGCGGCCCAGGGCCCGTTCCTCGTCACCGCCATCGGTGCCCTCGGCGTGTTCGTCGGGCGCTGGACGGCACGCCCGGTGCTGGCGCCCATCCTGATGGTGGGACTCCTGGTCGGCCCGGTCGGCTGGAACATCCCGTGGATCGTCAACGGCACGGCGGCGCTCGCGCCCGGCGAGTGGACGCTCGGCGACCCGGCGTGGCACCTCGTGTTCCTGGGCGGGATCGGGCTCGTGTCCGCCGGCCTGGCGCTGGTGCGCGACAGCCGTCGCCGCGGGCCGGTGGCGCTGCTGGCCGTCGGCCTCGTCGCCCTCATCGCCGGAGCGGCGCTTCAGTGAGCGTCTACGAGATCCGCGCGGCGGGTCTCGGACGGCTCGTGCTCGGCGCGGCAGCGGCTCTCGCGATCGCCGTCGCGGGGTCGCTGCTGGCCGAGCCGGGCGAGGAGCTGCTGCGATGGCCGAGATGGGCCGCGGCCGCGTTCGCGGCGGCGGCCGCCGGGCTGCTCGACGACCCGGCACGGCAGCTCGCCGCGGCGAGCCCGGCTTCGCTGGCGACGCGGCGGGGCGTCCGGCTGCTCGCCGCGTTCCCGCTCCTCGCCGGCGGCTGGGCGCTGGTGCTCTCGGTCACCGGCGCGCCGTTCGGCGACGTCACGCTGGTGGTCGCCGCCCTCGTGACACTCACGCTGGGCGCCGAGGCGATCCTCTCGCGCCTCGTCGCGATGGCGGCGCCCGTGGTCGTCGTCACGCTCGCGGTGGCCCTCGAGGTCGCCGGCTCCGCGTGGTCGTGGACGGCCGTGCTGTGCTCCGGCACGGCGGCCCTCGTGTGGGGGTCGCGGGACGAACTTCGGGCTGGGTAGGGAGGTGAGGGAGCCGGCCGGGCTGGGGCTGCTCCGTCCCGCATACGGGGACTCAGCAGCCCCACGCGCCAACCGCGTGGCCCGACCTGCTCCCTCGATGCCGAAGTTCGCCCCGCCGCGGGGCTCAGGCGGCCGCGCGCGGGCTCGTCGCCGCCGGAAGCGCGGCGCGCAGCGCCTGCCGCAGCGTCGCCGCCCGCTCGCCCGGGGCGATGACGGTCGAGAGACCGAACTTCGCGGCCTCGGCGTGCCGGCGGTCGGGGTGGGCGACAGAGCGGAGCTCGCCCGTGAGCCCGACCTCGCCGAAGCACGCGATCGGCTGCTCGCCGCCTCCCAGCCGGGCGCCGCGCTGGGCGCTCGCGACGGCGAGGGCGACCGCGAGGTCGGCTCCCGGCTCGTCGACCCGCACGCCGCCGGCGACGTTGACGAACACGTCCGCCGACCCGACCCCGACGCCGGCGTGGCGGCCGAGCACGGCGAGCACGAGCGCGAGACGGTTGCGGTCGATGCCGTTCGCCACGCGGCGCGGCGGCACGAGCTCGGACGGTGAGACGAGCGCCTGGACCTCGACGAGCAACGGCCGCGAGCCCTCCATCGCCGCCAGGATCGCGCTGCCGGGCGCGCGGGTGGCCTCGCCGACGAAGCGCGCCGACGCGTCGGCGACCTCGACCAGGCCTCCCTGGCGCATCTCGAAGACGCCGACGTCGTTGGTCGAGCCGAACCGGTTCTTGAGCGCCCGCAGCGTCCGGTAGGTCCGCTCCCGCTCGCCCTCGAACTGGAGCACGCAGTCCACCAGGTGCTCGAGCACCCGCGGGCCGGCCAGGGCGCCCTCCTTCGTCACGTGCCCGACGAGCAGGACCGCGATCGAGCGGGCCTTGGCCAGCCGCGTGATCCGGTCCGCGACCTCGCGCACCTGGCCGACGGAGCCCGCCGCGCCCGTGAGGGAGGCCCCGTGGAGCGTCTGCACCGAGTCGACCACGCAGACCTCGGGCCGCTCGGCGTCGAGCGTCGCGAGCACCGTGTCGAGGTCGGTCTCCGCCAGCACCGGGACGTCGAGCGCCGCGCCCGGCAGGCGCTCCGCGCGCAGGCGGATCTGCCCCGCCGACTCCTCGCCCGACACGTACAGCGTCCTGCGCCCGGCGCCCTCCAGATGGCCGAGCGCCATCGACGTGAGAGTCGACTTGCCGATCCCGGGGGAGCCCCCGATCAGCACGATCGAGCCGGGCACGATGCCGCCGCCCAGGATCCGGTCGAGCTCGCCGATGCCGGTGGACAGGCGCGCGTGGCGCTCCGGCTGCACCTCGGCCAGCCGCACGGGCTTGGCGGCGCGGCCCGCTGCCGCCCCGGCCCCGCCGCGCGCCGTGGCAGGGGCACGCGCCTCCTCGGCCAGCGTGTTCCACGCGCCGCAGCCCGGGCACTGCCCGTGCCACTTCGCGGACTCGGTCGCGCACGCGGAGCAGACGAAGACGGACGCGGGCTTGGCCATGGCTCACGGACAGTAGGCTCGCCGCCGGACGGCCTCGCCCCGGTCAGCGCGGCGCGCCGACCGCGGCTCGCTCGGCCGCCAGCGTGCGGGCGCGGGCGGCGACGACCGCCATCCCGAGCGCGTCGGCGGTGCCGATCGCGTCGGCCAGCAGCTCCCGCGCCCGGCTCCGGTCGCCGCGGCGGCGGCGGGTGAGCAGCATCTCGGCGTACGCCAGCTGGGTGCGCGCCAGCCACGGCCGGGCGCCCATGCGCTCGTGCATGGTCATGGCGTCGATGAAGTGGCCCTCGGCGAGCTCCCAGGAGCGCATGGCGCCGGCGAGGATCCCAAGCAGCCGCGAGGCCGACCCGTTGCAGGTCGCCGCGCGCCCGACGAGCACGTTGCGCCCCGCGTACGGCTCGAGCAGCCCGTACAGGCGCTCGGCCCGCGCCCCGTCGCCCAGCGCGCCGCACACCTCCGAGAGGAGCGTCACGCCGATCAGCCAGTTCGCGTCGCGCGGCATCTCCTCGGCGGCGAGGACCTCGAACTCGGCCCGCGCCTCGTCCACCCGGTCGAGCTCGACGAGCAGCAGCGCCAGCCCGGCCCGCCACGCGACGAGCGCCGGGTAGAGGTCGATCGAGCGGCGCACGGCGGGCTCGACCTCGGCAAGCCGGCCCTGCTCGCGCCGGATGTTGAAGATCGCCTGGGCGTACGCGTTGACCGCGTTCTCGGCCTGCCCGTGACGCCCGATCTCGAGCGTCTCGTCGGCGAGCCGTTCGGCCGTCTCGAAGTCGCCCACGATCTGGGCCCGCGTGCAGCGCAGGAGCGACGTCCACCAGCGCCACAGCGGGCGATGGAGCGCGTCGGCGAGCTTCGACGCGGCGGCGATCTGCACGTCGGCGCCGACCATGTCGCCGATCTCGAGCAGGTCGACCACGGTCCACCCCGCGCCCTCGAGCTCGAGCTCCGGGTCGCCGGTCTGCTCCGCCACGTGGCGCAGCTCGGCGGCCACCGCCAGTCGCCCCTCGACGTTCTCCGGCTGCCACAGGGCGTAGTGACGGGCGTCGAGGCACGCCGCCAGCGTGCGCGGGTCGCCGAGCCGCCGCGCCAGGTCGACGGCCTCCTGAGAGAGCGCCAGCCGGCGCGCGGGATCGCCCGAGTAGTAGAGCTCGAGCGCGAGACGCGCGAGCAGCCGCGCGCGCAGCGCGTCGTCCTCGTCGCCGAGGCCCTCGAGCGCCTCCTCGAGCACCGCGACGCGCTCGTCGTCGACGCGCCCGAGGATCGACCACTGGCCGGCGAGTCCCAGCGCCGCCCGGCCCAGCAGCGAAGCGTCGCCGAGCCGCCGGGCGAGCACGGCGGCGTGCTGGGCGGTGCTGCGGGCCTCGCGCTCCATGCCGGCCCGCTCCTCGGAGGCCCCGAGGTCGAGCAGCATCCGGGCCCGCACGGCGTCGTCGGGGGCGCCGGTGAGCTCGCGCACCCGCAGCGCCGCCCGGTGGTGCTGGGCGGCCTCCTCCCACGCCAGCAGCCGGTCCGCCCGGCGGGCGGCCGCCAGCGCGTACTGGATCGCCCGTTCCGGCTGCTCGACCGGGGCGGCCTGCGCGAAGTGGTAGGCGAGCGGCGGCAGCCACGGGTCGATGTCCGCGCTCCGCAGCGCCTCGATCGCCTCGCCCACCCGCCCGTGCAGTCGGGCCCGGCGCAGCTGCGACAGACCGTCGTAGAGCGTGGCCCGCACGAGCGCGTGGGTGAAGGCGTAGCGGCCCACCCGCCCGGCCTCGCGCAGCACGCGCGCCTCGACGCCCTCCTCGAGCGCCGAGATCAGCACGTCGTCGTCGAGCGGAGCCACCGCCTCCAGCAGGTCGAACTCGAACTCGCGGCCGATCACCGCAGCCACCTGGAGCGCCTGGCGGGTCGAGGCTCCCAGGCGCCGCAGCCGCCGCGCCGTCACCTCGCGCACGCCGTCCGGCACCCCGGCCTCGGTCAGCGAGCCGGTGGCGTGGAGCCGGCGGCCCCCGGCCCGCAGGTGGCGCACGACCTCCTCGATGAAGAACGGGTTGCCCTCGGTCTCGCCGTGCAGTGCCCGCAGGAACGCCGGCTGCACGCCGTCCACCCCGAGCGCGGCCACCAGCTCGGCCACCTCGGCCTCGGCGAGCCCGGAGAGCGCCACGCGGGTGAGCGCGCCCTCCCGCCGGATTCCCGCGGCCAGCTCGAGCAGCGGGTGGTCGGACTCGAGCTCGGCGTCGCGGTACGTTCCGAGCAGCAGCACGCGCCGCGGATGTGGCGCCCGTACGAGGTGGCGCAGGAGCTGGAGAGTGGGCCGGTCGGCCCAGTGGAGGTCGTCGAACACCAGCACGAGCGGCGCGTGGGCGCCGGCCTCGCCGAGCAGCGCGGCGATCGCCTCGAACAGCCGCATCCGGCGGCTGTCGGGGTCGCCGCCCGAGTGCTCCTCGGGTGGCGGGCCGAGCTCGGCGAAGAGGATCCCGAGCTCCGCCGCGTGCGCGCCGAGCCGCTCGCGCAGCGACTCCAGCGACGTGCCGGAGGACCATCCGCGAACCATCTCGACGACCGGCTGGTAGGGGGCGAGCGCGTCCTCGTCGAAGCGGCCGTAGAGCACGACGGCGCCGTCCTCGCGGGCGCGGCGCGCCATCTCGGCTGCCAGCCGCGTCTTGCCGATCCCCGCGTCGCCGGCGAGGAGCACGAGCCGGCGGCTGCCCGCCACCGCGTCGCGCCAGGAATCGGCGAGCACGCCGAGCTCGGCCGACCGGCCCACGAGCCCATGCCGGTCGAGCGCCGCCCCGAGCGGGCCCGGCCACGGGGAGATCACCATCTCCCGCGGATCGGCCGGGCGCGCCGGGCCGGGCGGCTCGCCTCGCAGCAGCCGTTCGTGGACGGCCATGGCCGCGGCGCCGGGCGTGGTGCCGAGCTCGTCGCGCAGGAGCACCCGCAGGTCCTCGAAGGCCCGCAGCGCCTCGGCCGGGTTGCCGGCCGCCTCGTGGATCTCCATCAGCAGCCGGTGGGCCGACTCGCGGAACGGCGCGGCCGCGATCGCCGCCCGCGCCGCCTGCTCCGCTGCTCCCAGCTCGCGGCCGCCGCGACGCAGGCCCGCCTCGGCGAGCACCTCGCGCGCGCGCAGCCGCACGGCCTCGAGCTCGCGCCGCTGCTCGGCCACCCAGGGCCCCTCGCAGTCGGGCAGGAAGGTCAGGAGGTCGCACGCGAGCACGCTGCGGGCACGCTCGGCCGCCCCGGCCCATTCGCTGCCGTCGATCGCCGCCTCGGCGCGGTCGGCGTCAGCCGCCGCCGTCTCCACGTCGACCTCGAGCGGCCCCGGCGGGACGAGCCGCAGCTCGGAGCGCCCGGCGAGGGCGCCGTCGCCGAGCGCACGGCGCAGCTTGGAGAGCAGCGCGCTGAGCGCCGTCTCGGCCGCGGCGGGCGGCTCCTCCGGCCACAGGACGTCGATCAGCTCCGCGCGCCCGCAGTCGCGATCGCGGTTGAGCACGAGGTAGGCGAACAGCAGGCGGCCCTGTCGACCCGGCAACGTCACCATCGCGGCGTCTGCGCCCACGCTCACCGCCAACGGACCGCAAAGCCGGATGGTCCAGACCATCGACCATCACGCTACCGCGCCGCCAAGGTTTCTCCAAGGTTTCGCCAAGCGTGTTCCCGCACAATTTCCTGAGCGGTGACGGGAGCGACGTCCGCCACCGCTACCTGCGACACGGACGTTGCGTGCACATACCCTCCGCGAGGATCGTCTGACCCGCGATCCCCCGGCTCAGGCGCCGCCCTTCAACCCTCCGGCGGCGCCGCTACGGCGGGCGCCGACTGACCCCCGGCCACCGCCGTCCCCCAAGTGGTGAAGGGCCCGCCGGGAGGCGGGCCCTTCATCGTTCGAGCGCCTGGAGCACGTCGGCCACGAGGTCCTCGGTGTCCTCGCAGCCCGCCGAGAAGCGGATGAAACCGTCGGGAACGTCGTCGGTCCCCCAGCGCGCCCGGCGCTCTGCGGTCGAGTGCACCCCGCCGAAGCTTGTTGCCACGCTGACAAGCCGGCACGCGTCGAGGAACGCGTCCGCCTCCTCCGCGGTGGGCAGCGCGAGGGAGAGCACCGGGCCGATCCCGGGCCACCGGACGTGGGTCACCCCGTCCCGCTCGGCCAGCGCGTCGGCGAGCGCGCGAGCGTTGGCCTGGGAGCGCTCCAGTCGCAGGCCGAGCGTGGCCAGCGAGCGATGCGCGAGCCAGGCCTCGAACGGGCCGAGCACGCTGCCGCTCCGCGACCGCCATGCCCGCAGCTCGTCGGCGAGCGCGGCGTCGCGCACGCTGACCGCCCCGAGCAGCACGTCGCCGTGGCCGCTGAGCGCCTTGGTCCCGGAGAGCATCGCGAAGTCGGCGCCGTGGTCGAGCGGCCGCAGTCCGAGCGGCGTCGCCACCGTGTTGTCGACCGCGAGCTGGGCGCCGGCGGCCCGAGCGGCGGTCGCGATCGCGCCCAGCTCGACGACGTCGAGCTTCGGGTTCGAGGGGGTCTCGACCCAGATCAGGCGGGTG
>DASTIC010000343.1:0-8694 GCA_035717845.1 Solirubrobacteraceae bacterium | reverse complement strand
GGCGAGGTGTACGCGGCCTGCTACCGCTTCCCCGGCTTCGGCCGGCCCCAGACGCTGCTCCAGCCGGTGGCGCGCGATGTCGGGAGCGTCGTGCGCGACGTCGCCGCACTCCGTCCCGTCTTCGCCGGCGAGGGTGCCGTGCGCTACCAGGACCGCATCGGCGACGCCGGCCCGATCGCGCCCGCTCACCTGGCCTTCCCGCGCGCCGCGGCGCTGCTCTGGCTCGCCGCCGCGGATCCGGCGGCCGGCCGCGTCCACTCTCCGGCTCGCTGGTCGCCCGACTACCTGCGCGCCTCGGGCGCGGAGCGCGGAGTCCGCGGATGAGCACGACGCGCGACCCGCGGCTGGGCGAGGCGAGCGGCGCGAACCTGGGCGATGAGGTGCGCGTGCGCGCCATGCGGCCGGAAGACCTGTCCGCCGTCCTGCGCATCGAGAAGGCGTCGTACAGCATGCCGTGGGGCGAGGGCACGTTCCGCGGACTGCTCCGCCGCGTGGACTCCGAGCTGATCGTGGCGGTGGCGGCGGGCCAGACCGTCGGCTACGCCGTCGCCTGGTTCGTCGTGGACCAGGCCGAGCTCGGCAACGTCGCGGTCGCGGAGGACTGGCGCGGCCGCGGCATTGGCGCCCTGCTGCTCGAAGAGGTCCTGGACTGCGCCGGGCGGCGCGGCATGCGCGAGATCTTCCTCGAGGTCCGGCCTTCCAACCTGGTGGCCCAGCGGCTGTACGAGCGTCACGGCTTCCGCGAGGTCGGGCGGCGCCGCAACTACTATCGGGAACCGCCCGAGGACGCGCTCGTCATGCGCAGCCTCGTGCCGCCCCCGGCACGCTGAACCCACGCGCCCGCGGGCGCCCTTCGCGACGACGCCATGGCCAGCTTTCCCGAGTACCGTCCCCGGCGCACCCGCCGGACGCCCGCGCTGCGCAGTCTCGTGCGGGAGAACGAGGTGACCGCGGGCCGGCTGATCCTGCCGCTCTTCGTCGTGCCCGGACAGGGCGTCCGCCGCGAGGTCGGGTCCATGCCCGGCGTCTTCCAGACCTCCGCCGACGAGCTGATCCGCGATGCCACGGAGGCCGCGGAGCTGGGCATCCCGGCCATCCTGCTGTTCGGAATCCCGGAGACCAAGGACGAGACTGGCAGCTCCGGCTGGGCGGACGACGGCGTCGTCCAGACCGCCGTCCGCGCGCTCAGGCGGGCCGTCCCCGACCTCGCCGTCATCACCGACGTCTGCCTCTGCGAGTACACGTCGC
Source organism: Solirubrobacteraceae bacterium (assembly GCA_035717845.1). Classification (GTDB taxonomy): domain Bacteria; phylum Actinomycetota; class Thermoleophilia; order Solirubrobacterales; family Solirubrobacteraceae; genus DASSUW01. Next base: position 7,446 of record DASTIC010000343.1, on the reverse strand, counting down.
ACGGCCATTGCGGCGTGCTCTTCGACGGCCAGGTCCACAACGACCGCACCCTCGAGCTGCTTGCGCGCCAGGCGCTCAGCCACGCCCGCGCCGGCGCAGACATTGTCGCCCCCAGCGACATGATGGACGGCCGGGTCGGCGTCATCCGGGCGACCCTCGACGCGGAGGGCCACGGCGATGTCGCGATCCTCTCCTACGCGGCCAAGTTCGCGTCCGCCTTCTACGGCCCGTTCCGCGAGGCCGCCGAAAGCGCCCCCCGATTCGGCGACCGCCGGGGCTACCAGATGGACCCGCCCAACGCCGAGGAGGCGCTCCGCGAGGTGCTGCTCGATCTCGACGAAGGTGCCGATATTGTGATGGTGAAGCCGGCTCTGGCCTACCTCGACGTCGTATGGCGAGTCAAGGAGGCCACGGGCTATCCCGTTTGTGCATACCACGTTTCGGGCGAGTACGCCGCCATTCTGGCGGCCGGTCGGTTGGGCTGGCTCGACGCCGATCGCGCGATGGAGGAGGCGCTCGTCTCGATCCGGCGGGCGGGTGCGGACATGATCGTCACGTACTGGGCGCGCGAGTTCGCGCGACGGCGCCGGGCGGAGGCCGGGCGGGGAGCGTGACGGGGCCGTGAGCCGCAGCCTGAACCGGGCGATCCTGATCGGGCGGGCCGGCGCGGCGCCGCAGCTGCGGACGGCGGCGACGGGTGTGCACGTGGCGACGTTCTCGCTGGCGACGGACCGGCGGACGCGTGGCGCGCGCGCGGAGGCGAAGCCGGACTGGCACCGGATCGTGGCGTGGGACGGCCTGGCCGAGCAGGCGGCGGCGCGCGTGGGGCGCGGCGACCTGGTGTACGTGGAAGGGCGGATCGAGTACCGCGCGTACGAAGACCGGTCCGGCCGGAGCCGGACGGTGACGGAGATCGTTGCCGACGATCTCATCGTGATCGAAAGCCGCGCCGGTGGCGCGGAGCAGTCAACCTCGTGGAAGGAGAGGATCGTTTCGTGAGAGCTCGCCTGGGTCAACGGTCCCGCAAACCACTCTCCCTGGCGATCGCGCTGGCGTGCGGCTGGGCGGCGATGCCCGCCCCGCTGACGGGCCAGCAAACGCAGCAGGCACAGCAGGGCGCCGCGGGTTCTCAGGAGCACGTCGTCCGGCGAGGCGACACGCTGTGGGACATCGCGCGCGCCTACCTGAAGAACCCGTTCATGTGGCCGGCGATCTACGACGTCAACCGCGAGGTCGTGGAGAATCCGCACTGGATCTACCCGAACGAGCGGCTCGTCATTCCGCCCGTGCAAGTGACGATGACGGACAGCGGCGGCGTGGAAGCGGTCGTGCCGGCGGTCGCGCCGGGGAACGGTCAGGGCCGGACGCGCTTCTACACCGAGCGGGCGCCAGCGCGCGACTCGGCGGCCGCGACCGTGCTCGAGGTCGTGCAGGCGCCGGAGCCGTGGGCGGTGTCGCCGCACGAGCATCATTCGGCGCCGTACCTCGCGGATACGGCCTCGCTGGGAACGATGGGACGGATCATCAGCCTCGAGGATCCGGCGGCGGAGGGCGACCTGCTGCCACCGGCGATCCGCCCGTACGACCGCGTCTTCATCGGCGAGCTGAGCGGCCAGCGCGCGGCGCCGGGCGACACGCTGGTCGCGGTGCGCTACGGCCGCAGCATCGAGAGGGCGGGCCGGGTGATCGAGCCGGTCGCGTTGCTGCGCATCGATGAGGCGGGCTCGAGTGTGCTGACCGCCAGGGTCGTGAAGCAGTTCTCGAGCGCGCGCGTCGGCGACGCCGTGCTCCCGCTCGACCCCGTGCCGGCCGTGGTGCGTGGCGTGCCGGCGGACGTGTCCGGCGGGGCGGAGGGGCATCTGCTCGCGTTCCTCGCGCCCGAGCCGATGCATGCGACGTCGGACCGCGGTTTCGTCGACCTGGGCCGCACGCAGGGCATCGGCCTGGGCGATGAGCTGATCGCGTACCTGCCGGCACGCGACATCGACGGCGCCGCCGAACGCCTGCCGCCCACCATCGTCGCCACGCTGCGCGTCGTGAGGGTGCGCGACAACTCGGCGACCGTGCGTGTGGTCGGCACTCGCAACACCGTTCTCGGCTCGGGACTGCCCGTGCGCATCGTCCGCAAGATGCAGTGAGCGCGCGGGCCGGAGCGGTCCGGCACTTTCGGTGCAACGGCGAAGGTCACAATATACGGGCGCCTTTCGAGGCGCCCGTATCCGCATCGTGGGAAGGCGATCGAAGAAGCATGTCGCTGTCCGTCGTCGGCGTGAGCCATCGCACGGCGCCGCTCGAGGTCCGGGAGCGGTTCGTGATCGGACCGGACGCGAGCACGGCCGCGCTCCGCGACCTCGCCTCGGCGGGGTGCACGGAGGCGCTGCTGCTCTCGACGTGCAACCGCACGGAGCTGTACCTGCACGCGCCGGTCGCGGTCGCGGATGCGCCGGCCGCCGGCACGCGCTTCCTCGCGAGCCATTCGGGCATGGGCGAGAGCGAGGCGGACGCCTACCTCTACACGCAGCGCGGCGACGACGCGGTCCGCCACCTGTTCCGTGTGGTGACGAGCCTGGACTCGATGGTGCTGGGCGAAGCGCAGATCCAGGGTCAGGTACGGGAGGCGTACGGCCGCGCCGTCGAGTTCGACGGCGGCACGCTGCGCGTCGGGCCCGTGCTGTCTCGCCTGTTCGAGACGGCCCTGCGCGTGGGTGCGCGCGTGCGTTCGGAGACGCGGCTCGGCTCGGGCGCGGCGTCCATCCCGTCGGCCGCGGTCGCGCTCGCGCGTCGCACGCTCGGCTCGCTCGACGGCCGCCACGCGGTGGTGCTCGGCGCCGGCGAGATGAGCGCGCTCGCGCTGCAGTGTCTGCAGGCGGAGGGCGTCGCCAGCACGGCCATCGTCAGCCGGAGCGAGGAGCGCGCGCACGCGGTGGCGGACAAGCTCGGCGGCGGCGTCCTGTCGTGGGACCGGCTGCCGGCGCTGCTCGAGCAAGTCGACATCGTCGCCGCGGCGACCTCGGCACCGCACGCGGTGCTGACCCGGCCGCTGGTCGAGCGCGCACTCGCCGCGCGCGGCCATCCGCTCGTGCTGCTGGACATCGCGCTGCCGCGCGACGTCGATCCGTCGGTCCGCGGGCTGGCGGGCGTCCACCTCTTCGACCTCGATGACCTGAGCCAGGTCGTGCTCGGCACGATCGAGCGGCGGCGCTCGGAGGTCGCGATCGCCGAGCAGATCATCGACGAGGAGGTCGCGACGTTCGCGGCGTGGTATCGCACGCGCCCGCTCGCGCCCGTGATCCGCGAGCTGCGCGCGCGGGCCGAGCATCTGCGCCAGCGCGAGCTGGAGCGCGCCCGCGCCCAGCTGCGCCATCTGTCGCCGGAGGACCTCGAGACGGTGGACCGCCTGACGCGCCAGCTGCTCGCCAAGCTGTTGCACGTGCCGACCGCTCGCCTGCGCGACGCCGCCGCGGAGGGCCGCGACGCCGATCTCATCGAGGCCACTCGCTACCTGTTCTCGCTCGAGGGTGGACGCGACAACGGGGAGGCATGAGCCGGCACGTCCTCGTCACCGGCGGCGCCGGCTTCATTGGCGGCCACGTCGCCGAGGCCTACCGTGCGCGCGGCGATCGAGTCTGGGTGGTGGATGACCTGTCGACCGGCCGCCGCGCGAACGTGCCGCCCGGCGTCGAGTTCATCCAGCTCGACATCGGCGACCCCGCGCTCGACCGGCTCTTCCACGACGTCCGCTTCGACCTCGTGAACCACCATGCGGCGCAGATCGACGTGCGCCGCTCCGTCGCCGACCCTCGCCTCGACGCGCGCATCAACATCGACGGCTTCCTGAACGTCGCCGAGTGCGCGCTGCGGCACGGTGTGCGGCGCTTCGTGTTCGTGTCGTCGGGTGGCGTCGTGTACGGCGAGCCCGAGCGACGGCCCACGCCCGAGACCGAGCCGAAGGCGCCGCTCTCGCCCTACGGCGTGACCAAGCTCGCCACCGAGCAGTACCTGTTCTACTACAACCGCATCCGCGGGCTCGACTACGTCGCGCTGCGCTACTCGAACGTCTACGGCCCGCGCCAGGACCCGCACGGCGAGGCGGGCGTGGTCGCGATCTTCGCGAGCCGCCTCGTCGAACGGCAGGCGCTCACGATCTACGGCGATGGCGAGCAGACGCGCGACTACGTGTACGTCGGCGATGTGGTGCGCGCGAACCTGGCCGCATCCGATGCCACGCTGCCCGAGCCCGTCACGCTCGACGACCGCGCCTTCAACGTCGGGACCGGCAGCGCCACCTCGGTGAACATGCTGGCCACGGAGATCGCGCGTGCGGCGGACCGGGACGTCGATCGCAGCCACGCGGCCGAGCGTCCGGGCGAGCTGCGCGACTCCTGCCTGGATTGCGGCAAGGCCGCGCGTCTGCTCCGCTGGTCGGCGGCCACGCCGCTGCACGAGGGTCTGGACACCACGTATCGCTTCATCGCACGCGAGGAGGAGAACCGGTGACGCTGCTGGTGCAGGGAGCCGCGGGCGGAACGTCGCGGGTCGTGGGCATGATCATCGGCGCATCGCCGTCCACCCAGATCGTGCTCGGTGTGCTCGCCTTCTCCTCGTTCCTGAGCTGGATCATCATCCTCTGGAAGTGGCGTCAGTTCCGGCGGCTGCAGAGGGACGGCCAGCGCTTCGTGCAGTCGCTCGAGCGCGCGCAGCGCCTCGAGGATGCCTACAAGGTCATCATGCGCCTGTCCGAGACGCCGTACACCCGCGTCTTCCGCCAGGGCACCAACTTCTTCAGCGAGCTGCGGCCCGGCGCGCTGCGCGAGGACGCGAACCCGGCGGCCGGACTCAGCGAGACGCAGCTGAGCGCCCTCTGGCTGGTGCTCGAGAAGGTGCAGGACGAGGAGCGGGACGGCCTCTCCGGCGGCATCGTCTGGCTCGCCATCATCGCGGTCACGGCACCTCTGCTCGGGCTCCTGGGTACGGTGATCGGTGTAATGATCGCGTTCATCGGGATCACCACGACCGGAACCGCGAACATCGGGTCGGTCGCGCCCGGCATCGCGGAGGCGCTGATCACGACCGCGTTCGGCCTGGTCGCGGCCATCCCGGCGGCGATCGGCTACAACTACTTCGTGCACCGGCTCGACCGCTTCAGCGGCGAGCTCGAGGGGTTCGCGAGCGAGTTCATCGGCACACTGGCGCGCGAGGGGAGGCTCTAGATGCTCCGGGTCGGCGGTAGGCGGCGTCGCAGGCTCCCGGTCAACGCCGAGATCAACCTCACCAACCTGATCGACGTCGCGTTCGTGCTGCTCATCATCTTCATGATCACGGCGCCGATCCTGCAGGGCGGGATCGAGGTCGCGCTGCCGCAGGCGGACGCCGCGCCCATCACGACCTCCGACGCCCTCGTCGTCAGCGTCGCCCGCAACGGCGACGTGTTCGTCGAGAAGGTCAAGGTCGCGTCGCTCGACGAGTTCGAGAACGTGTTCCGGACCTACGCGACCGGCGAGAAGCGCAAGCAGGTCACCCTCAAGGGCGACCGCGCCGTGCCGTTCGGCGCCGTCGTCGACGTGCTCGGTCGCATGGTGCGCATGGACATCGCCGACGTCGGCCTCGCCGTCGAGCCGCGGAACTGACCCGATCGACCGGACCGCGAACGATGAGCGACAGGAAGCCAACCGAGCGCGTCGGTGTCCTCGGCACCGGCATCGGCCTGCGCCGCCCCGGGCCGGACCGGCGCGCGGTGATCGGCTCCGTGGTCTTCCACGTCGTGCTCATCGGCGTGCTGCTGGTGTCCGGCACGGTGTTCGCCCGGCGGATGCCCGCGTTCGAGGTGTACCGCGTGAAGCTGGTGTCGCCCCCGCCGCAGCTGGCGGGCGAGCCGGCGCCGATCCGCGCCACGCCGCCGGTCGTGCGGCGGCCGGAGCGGACGGTGCAAACGCCGACCCAGCAGCAGCCGAAGCCGCGCCCGGTCGAGCAGAAGCCGCCGCCGAAGGAGGAGCCGTAGCCGACGGAGCCGGAGCCGACGAGGGGCGCCAGGCCGAAGCCGGACTCGCCCGGCGGCGAGGACATCCAGCTCGACATGGAGGGGAAGGAGTTTCCGTTCCCGGACTACCTCGAGAACATCATCCTCGTGCTGAACCGCCACTTCCGCTGGAGCGGCAATCCCGCGCTCGAGGGGGAGGTCGCGTTCTACATCGAGCGGGACGGGTCCGTCGGCGATACCTCGATCCAGGTCACTCGCAAATCCGGGGACTTCCGCTTCGACCTGGAGATGATGAGCGCGGTCGAGCAGGCGGGGAACCGCCGCGCGTTCGGCCCGCTGCCGGACGGCTGGGTCTCAGACAAGCTGTGGGTCCGATTCAAGTTTCTGCCGCCCAGCTGAGCCGGCGGCGACGTTCGCGCGCGATCGTGCGCCGATCGCGGTTCGCCAACCAGGATTGATCTCATGCGTCGCACGCTGTTGCCTCTGATCCTCTGCTCCATCCTGGCCTCGCCCGCGCTCGCGCAGGACATCCCCGCGGGCGTCACCCTGGCCACGCGCTACAGCAAGGCGGGCCGGCCGCTCGTCGCCGTGCGGCCGATCGGCGCGCCGGACGCCATCCGCACGACCGCCGACCAGGTCGCGAACATCATCGGCAACGACCTGCGACTGAGCGACCGCTACGAGATGATCGCGGCGCCGCTCACGCTCGCTTCCGGACCCGTCGACTACGCCGCGTGGAACAGCCTGCGCGTGTACTACCTGGTCACGGGCGAGCTGAGCGTTTCCGGCGCCGGGTACGACCTCGCGCTCGAGCTGCACGACGTCGTCTACACGAACGTCAAGCAATCCGCGCGCTTCACGCTGCCGCAGGCGACGTCGCCCGAGTTCCGCATGGCCGTCCACACCGTGTCCGACGAGATCGTGCGCTGGATCTCGAACCAGCCCGGCATGGCCGCGTCGCGCGTTTCGTTCATCCGCCAGAACGGGGGCGGCAGCTACGACCTGCTCGTGGTCGATTCCGATGGCCACGACATGCGGCGGCTGATCGGCTCGCCCGGCCAGATCTACTCGCCCGTGTGGTCCCACGACGGGCGCAAGGTCGCGTTCGCGTCCAGCACCGGCGACGGCTGGCAGCTCACCGAGCGCGACATGGCCGCCGGCACGACGCGCCGCATCACGGAGGGCGACCTGATCCAGACGCCCGCGTACGCGCCCGACGGCCGCCTCTACTTCGCGTCCTGGGTGACCACCGGCCGCACGTGGGGCCTCGAGCTGCACGTCTTCGATGGCGAGCGCGTACAGCGCGTCACGAACACGCGCGGCGTCGAGAACCTGTCGCCCAGCGTGTCGCCCGACGGCCGCCAGCTCGCGTTCCACTCCAACCGCACCGGACGCCAGCACATCTACGTGATGCCGACGGGCGGCGGCAACGCGCTCATGATCTCGCCCGTCGGCGAGAGCGCCGAGTT